>NZ_JBHWHV010000049.1:0-80848 GCF_042732375.1 Streptomyces sp. NPDC059785 | reverse complement strand
GTCCGCGCACCTACGGGTGCGCGGACTCCCCCGGCGGACGTCTTTTCACGGGCTGGTCCGCGGGTGCGGCGCCGTGAGGTAGCGCTGGACCGTCGGTGCCAGCCACGCCACGATCTCCTCGCGGTGCAGCGCCACCGCGGGCGGCAGCCGCAGCACATAGCGGGCCAGCGCCATCCCCAGCACCTGTGAGGCGGCGAGCGCGGCCCGCTGCGCGGCCTGCTCCGGATCGGGGCAGACCTGCCGCGTCACGGGCAGCAGCTGCTCGCGGAAGACGCCCTGGATGCGCTCGGCCCCCGCCTGGTTGGTGACACCGACCCGGAGCATCGCGGTCAGCGCCTCGTTCTCCTCCCACAGGTCCAGGAAGTGGCTCACCAGGAGCCGCCCCACCTCCTGCGGACGCACCCGCGCGGGGTCGGGCAGCCGCAGGTCGACGTCGAGCACCGCGGCGAACAGCCCCTCCTTCGAGCCGTAGTACCGCATGACCATCGACGGATCGATCCGCGCGTCCCGGGCGATCGCGCGGATCGTCGCGCGCTCGTAGCCGTCGGCGGCGAACCGCTCGCGCGCAGCCGCCAGGATCGCGGTGCGGGTGGCGTCGGATCGGCGTGCGACGGCGGGAGCGGCGGCCGCGGAAGCGTCCGAAGCGGCCGTACCGGGCGCTGGGGCCGGAGCGGCCGAAAGTGCGTTCTCAGTCATGCCAACAAACGTAGGCCAACGTGTGTTGACGGTCCAGGGGGGTAGTCCTATGTTGGCAAACGAGCGTTGGCCCACAAGCGTTGGCCTACAACTGTTGGAGACGCCATGGACGCGATGAACGGCAAGGCCCGCACCCAGGCCCGCACCCCCCACACCCGTCCGGGGTCACGCGACGTCGTCGTCGTGGGCTCGGGCCCCACCGGGCTGCTGCTCGCCGGTGACCTCGCCACCGCCGGCGTCCCGGTCACCCTCGTCGAGAAGCGCCCGCACAAGATCAGCAACCTCTCCCGCGCCTTCGTCGTGCACGCCCGCACCCTGGAGCAGCTCGACGCCCGCGGGCTCGCCGACGAACTGGAGGCCAAGGGCGAACCCCTCGACCGCATCGCCCTGTTCGGCCGGCTCGAGGTCCCGCTCGACACCCTCCCTTCGCGCTTCAACCACCTCCTCGTCATCCCGCAGTACGAGGTCGAGAAGGTGCTGGAGCGGCGGGCCGTCGACAGCGGGGTGCGCTTCGTGTACGAGACCGAGGTGACCGGGCTCGCCCAGGACGTGGACGGGGTGACGCTCCAAGTCCGCGGGCCGGGCGGCGAGCCGGACACGCTGCGCGCCGCGTACGCCGTCGGCACGGACGGGATGCACAGCGCGGTGCGCGAGGCGGTCGGGCTGCCGTTCCCCGGGAAGTCCGTCATCCGGTCCGTCGTCCTCGCGGACGTGCTGCTCGCCGAGGAACCCGCGGAGATACTGACGGCGCAGGCCGTCGGCGACGCGTTCGCGTTCATCGCGCCCCTCGGCGACGGCTACCACCGGGTGATCGGCTGGCACCGCAAGCGGGACCTCGCCGACAACGAGTCGCTCGACCTCACCGAGGTCAAGGAGATCGCCCGGCTCGCCCTCGGCCGCGACTACGGCATGCACGACGCCCGCTGGATGTCCCGCTTCCACAGCGACGAACGCCAGGCACCGGCGTACCGCGTGGGCCGGGTCTTCCTCGCCGGGGACGCCGCGCACGTGCACACCCCGGCCGGCGGCCAGGGCATGAACACCGGCCTCCAGGACGCCGCGAACCTCGGCTGGAAGCTGGCCGCGGTCCTCGACGGGCGCGCGGGCGACGCGCTGCTGGACACCTACCAGGCCGAGCGGCACCCGGTCGGCAAGTCCGTGCTGCGCAGCAGCGGCGGCATCGTCCGCCTCGCGATGGCCAAGTACCCCTGGTCGATGGCGTTCCGGGCCGCGCTCACCACGTTCCTCGACCACGTGGGCCCGGCCCGCAGGCACCTGACCGGACTGGTCACCGGCATCGGCTACGCGTACAAGGCGCCGCGCGGGGCGCACCCGCTGGCCGGCCGCCGCGCCCCGGACGCGGCCCTGCGCGGCGGCGGCCGGCTCTACGAGGCGCTGCGCGGCGGCCGGTTCGTCCTGCTCACACCGGAGCCGTACGAGACCGGGGACCGCGGGGACCGGCTGGCCGTCCGGCACTGGGCGGACGACCGGCGCACGACCGTACTGGTGCGGCCCGACGGGTACGTGGCCTGGGCGGCGGAGGGCCGGCGTGACGGCGGGACCGCGGACGCGGCGGCGGTCGAGGCGGCACTGACCGCGGCGGGCGCGACCGACGCACCGTCGGCCGCACTGCGCTGACTTGACGCTCGCACTGCGCTGACCCGGCGTCCGGACGCGACCGGCCGTGCTGCGCTGACCCGGCGGCCGGACACGACCGGCCGTGCTGCGCCGACCCGGCGTCCGGACACGACCGGCCGCGCTGTGCCGGCCGCACTGCGCTGACTTGACGCTCGCACTGCGCCGACCCGGCGTCCGGACGCGACCGGCCGCACTGCGCCTACCTGGCGGCCGGACACAACCGGCCGCGTCGCTCAGGCGGTCGGCCGGCCGGGGCGCGGCATGGTTGCTCAGACGTCCGTGTCCGCCAGCAGCAGGCGCAGCAGGCCGGCCAGCCGGCCGGCCTGGTCCGCGTCCAGGGCGGCGAGCGCCTCCGACTGGACGGCGAGGCCCGCGCCCACCGCCCGGTCGATCAGCCGGTGCCCGTCCTCGGTGAGGGTCACCTGGAGCCCGCGGCGGTCGTGCGGGTCGGGCGACCGGCGCAGCAGACCGGCGCGTTCCAGCTTGTCGAGGCGTCCGGTCGTGCCGCCGGTGGTGAGCATCAGCGCGGCCGAGAGCCGGCGCGGGGAGAGGGTGTACGGCTCGCCGGCGCGGCGCAGGGCGGCCAGTACGTCGAACTCCCCGCGCGAGATGCCGAACTGCGCGTAGGCCCGCTCCATCCGGTCGCCCATCGCGCGGGCGAGCCGGAAGACGCGCCCGAAGACCTCCATCGCGGCGGTGTCGAGGCCGGGCCGTACGGCGGCCCACTGCGCGACGATCGCGTCCACGGCGTCCTTGCCGGTCGGGTCGGCTGTCATGGGACGAGTATCCGCCGCCGCTGGACGAGGCGCCCGGAGCGACGGTCCGCCCGCGGGCCCTTCAGTGCGCGGACTTCGTGGTCAGCGCCGTGCGCCCGCGGGGCCGCCGGTTGCGCCACCAGGTGCGGGCCCAGAGCAGGTGCATCCCGCCGAGGGCGACGACGACCGCGGCGGCGTCCAGACGCTGCGCGGCCGAGTGGCCCGGACCCAGCGCACGCACCGCGCGGGCGAAGAGGGTGAGGTCCGCGGGCAGGCTGACGGTGGCGAGGAAGGCGAGGCACAGCGTGGTGCCGACGACGAGCACGACGCTGTAGACACGGACGGCGCGCCGTTCGTGACCCGGCAGCGCACGGCTGGGATCGCACAGTCCGGCGCGCGCCCCGGAGCCGTTCCCGCGCCCGCCCGCGGGGCCGCGCAGCAGCCGCCGGACGGCGTACTTGGTGTACGCCACCCCGTCGCCGTACAGGTCACGGCAGCCGGTCAGGTCCTGGAGCACGAAGTACAGGTCCGTGCGCATGAAGACCATGAGCTGGAAGGGGAGCGGGAGCAGGGCGAGGAGGGTGAGCGCGGCGAGGATCCGGTGGGCGGTGCCGCCGGCGGCGGCCGAGGCCAGGGCGGCCAGCGCGGCGACGGTCAGATTGGTGGCGATACCCGCCAGATAGGCGGTCAGCCGGTGGCGACGCGGCGCGAGTTCGATGCCGCTGATGTCCGTCTGCATGACCAGGAATTGCAGCCGGGTGCCGAGCCGTATCCGGCCGGGTACGCCGGTCGCGCGCGCGGCGACGAGATGCGCGCACTCGTGGAGGAGCAGCAGCGTCCAGCCCGCGCCCGCGCCGAGGGCGATCACCGCGCTGCCGTGCGGGCTCCAGAGCAGGGTGTGATAGCTGAGCCGTACGGGCGGGCGGGACAGCAGGGTCACCGCGATCAGCAGCCCGATCAGCACGGGGACGACGGGACTGAGCACCCAGCGCACGTGCCGGGGCCTGATCCGGGGGAACGTCGGCTGCGGCGGCGCGGGCTGCTCCACCGCGCGCCCGTCCAGCTCGGCGACGAACCCGAGGTCGAGCAGGCCCGCCACGAAGTCCGGTACGTCGATGTCGTCGCCCGTCGTCTCCCGTAACCGCGCGCCGGTCTCGCCGGCGCTCAGGCCCTGGCCGAGCAGGTCCAGGGCCTGCTTGCCGACCTCGGGCAGGGCCACGAAGCGGCCCGTGGCCAGCCGTCCGACGATCCACTCCGCGCCGTCGGGACGGGAGCCGAGGCGGTGCAGCCGGACGCGGGTGGCGGCGGTGGGCGCGGCGGGCGGCGTGCGGCTGTCCTCGGCGGCCGCGCTCATCCGCGCTCCCCGGCCTCGGCCGCCCGGCCGCCGCAGGCCGCGCAGTCCGGGTCCCGGGGGAATCTCTGGAGCACGGGGTCGCCCGGCAGCATCAGGTTGAGGCCGAAGCGGAAGCCCGGTTCGAGGGCCGGGACACCGGTGAGCAGGGCCAGGGCCGCGTGCGCGAGGAGGCCGCCGGAGAGCCCGGCGGTGACGGCGGACGCCGGGTTCCAGGGCATCCGCGGTGAGGCGACGTCCTCGTCCTGGCCGGGCGCGAGCCGCAGGTCGCGGCGGGCGATCTCGCCGGCCCGCAGACACTCCCAGCAGGCGCCGCGGCCGGGTACGTACACACCGGCGGTGACCAGGGGGCCGCGGTAGCCGGCGGCCACCCACGGCAGGTCCGCCGCCAGGCAGACCCGGTTGGCCCAGCGGCGGATGGCGTCGGGGCGGTCGGCGCTGAGCACGAGCAGGTCGTAGCCGGGGGCGGCGGCCACCAGGTCCGCCAGGTCGGCGGGGCCGCGCACCTCCCGGCGTTCGCCCGTCACCGTCACGTCGGAGTTGAGGGCGCGCAGGGTGGCGAGCGCGGCCTCGGTCTTCGGACGCCCGAGGTCGGACTCGCGGAAGAGCGGCTGGCGGTTGAGGTTGGACAGCTCCACCGTGTCCGGGTCCACGCAGTGCACGTGCCCGACGCCGGAGGCGACCAGGCTCTGGGCGGCGTACCCGCCGGTGCCGCCGACGCCGAGCAGCAGCACCCGGGCCCGGCGCAGCCGCAGCTGGGCCTCCCACGGACTGGTACGGGGGCCGAGGTCCATCCAGCGCAGCAGCGGCACGCCCCGGCTGTAGCGGACCTCCTCGCGCTCGGACACCGGGACGGCGGCGCCCGCGTCCTCCACGAACCCGGCCGCCAGCAGATCGGCCATGGCCAGCCGGGCGTCCTCGCCGGGGAGCCCGGGATGGGCCCGTACCACCTCGGCGACGACCGCGGCCGGTGCGCGGCTGCCGTCCATCGCCCCGACCAGGGTCCAGATCCAGCCTTCCGGGTCGGAGATCTCGGCGCCGATGCCGTGGACGACGCTGCCGATCCGGACGTTGCCCTCGGACGTGCGGTACGCCCGGTGCTCGGGCTTGATCCGTGGGCGCTCCAGGGCCCCGACCGCTTCGACCGTCGCCGGCACCGTCACAGTGACCCCTTCCCGCGCACTCCACTTGTGGGACATCCCTTGACACTGTGATCGCCTGAGCAGAGCCTTTTCAAGACGCGGTCAGGGGGTCGCGTCAGGACGCTCAACACCCCTACGTCGGAGAGGAGTTGGCGTGCCTATCAAGATCGTCATCCGCCCGCTGGACAAGAAGGAGACCACGGGCGACAGCAGCGGAGGCAACGGCGGCTGACCGCCGCCGTGCGGCACGTGCGAAGGGGGCGCCCGGTGATCACCGGGCGCCCCCTGTCACGTACGGAGCCGGAGTACTAGTGCCCCGGCAGGCAACGTTTGCCCGTCAAGGAGCGGCGTCCGTTGCCTGTTGGGGCACTATGCCTGGGTGCCCGCCGCCGCGTCCGCCGCCTGGGCCGTCAGGGCCCGCTCGACGCCCGCGCGGGACTCCGAGATCAGGCGCCGCAGGGCCGCGCTGGGCTCCGCGGCGGCCAGCCACGCGTCGGTCCTCGCGAGGGTGTCCTCGGTGACCTGCACCGACGGGTAAAGGCCCACCGCGATCTGCTGGGCCATCTCGTGCGACCGGGAGTCCCAGACGCCCTTGACCGCCTCGAAGTACTTCTCCGTGTACGGGGCCAGCAGCTCGCGCTGGTCGGTCTGCACGAAGCCGCCGATGACAGCCTCCTGCACGGCGTTCGGCAGCTTGTCGGACTCCACGACCGAGGCCCAGGCCTCCGCCTTCGCCTCTTCGGTGGGCCGGGCCGCCCGCGCGGTCGCCGCGTGCCGCTCACCCGCCGCGGTCTTGTCCCGCTCGTACTCGCCCGCGATCTCCGCCTCGTCGAACCGGCCGACCGCGGCGAGCCGCTGCACGAACGCCCAGCGCAGCTCGGTGTCGACGGCCAGGCCCTCGATGACCGTCCGCTCGTCGAGCAGGGCCTCCAGCAGGTCGAGCTGCTCGGGCGTGCGGGCGGTCGAGGCGAAGGCGCGGGCCCAGGCGAGCTGGTGGTCGCCGCCCGCCTCGGCGGCCCGCAGATGGGCGAGGGTCGCGTCCGTCCAGCGGGTCAGCAGCGCCTCGCGCGCGGCCGGGTCCGCGTACAGCTCGATCGCCAGCTTGACCTGGCGGTGCAGCGACTGCACCACGCCGATGTCGGTCTCCTTGCCGATGCCGGACAGCACGAGGGAGAGGTAGTCGCGGGTGGCCAGTTCGCCGTCGCGCGTCATGTCCCAAGCGGACGCCCAGAGCAGGGCGCGCGGCAGCGACGCGTCGAAGTCGCCCAGGTGCTGGGTGACGAACGCCAGCGACTCCTCGTCGAGCCGGACCTTGGCGTACGACAGGTCGTCGTCGTTGAGCAGGACGACCGCGGCGCGCATGCCGACGAGCTGCGGCACCTCGGTCAGCTCGCCGTCGACGTCCAGCTCGACGCGCTCGCCGCGCACCACCCGGCCCTTCTCGTCGGGGCCGTACAGGCCGACGGCGATGCGGTGCGGGCGCAGCACCGGCTCGCCCTTGGCGCCCGCGGGCAGGGCGGGCGCCTCCTGGCGGATCGCGAAGCGGGTGATGACGCCGTCCGCGTCGGTCTCGATCTCCGGGCGCAGGACGTTGATGCCGGCCGTCCGGAGCCATTTCTGCGACCAGGTCTTCAGGTCGCGGCCGCTGGTCTCCTCCAGCTTGCCCAGCAGGTCCGACAGGCGCGTGTTGCCGAACGCGTGCGCCTTGAAATAGGCCTGCACGCCGCGGAAGAACTCGTCCATGCCGACGTAGGCGACGAGCTGCTTGAGGACGGAGGCGCCCTTGGCGTACGTGATGCCGTCGAAGTTGACGAGCACGTCGTCCAGGTCGTTGATCTCCGCCATGATCGGGTGCGTCGAGGGGAGCTGGTCCTGCCGGTACGCCCACGTCTTCATGGAGTTGGCGAACGTCGTCCACGAGTGCGGCCAGCGCGAGGCGGGGTGGTGCGCCTGGCAGGCGATCGACGTGTACGTGGCGAACGACTCGTTCAGCCACAGGTCGTTCCACCACTCCATGGTCACCAGGTCGCCGAACCACATGTGGGCGAGCTCGTGCAGGATGGTCTCGCCGCGCACCTCGTACGCCGCGTCGGTCACCTTGGACCGGAAGACGTACTGGTCGCGGATGGTCACCGCGCCCGCGTTCTCCATCGCACCGGCGTTGAACTCCGGCACGAAGAGCTGGTCGTACTTCTTGAACGGGTAGTCGTAGTCGAACTTCTCCTGGAACCAGTCGAAGCCCTGCCGGGTGACCTCGAAGATCGCGTCCGAGTCGAGGTACTCGGCGAGCGAGGGCCGGCAGTAGATGCCGAGCGGCACGGACTGCCCCTCCTTCTCGTACACACTGTGCACCGAGTGGTACGGCCCGACGATCAGCGCCGTGATGTACGAGGAGATCCGCGGCGTCGGCTCGAAGACCCAGGTGTCGTCCTTGGGCTCCGGGGTCGGCGAGTTGGAGATGACGGTCCAGCCGGTCGGCGCCTTCACGGTGAACTGGAAGGTGGCCTTCAGGTCGGGCTGCTCGAACGAGGCGAAGACGCGGCGGGCGTCCGGCACCTCGAACTGGGTGTACAGGTACGCCTGCTCGTCGACCGGGTCGACGAACCGGTGCAGACCCTCGCCGGTGTTGGTGTACGCGCAGTCCGCGACCACCCGCAGCACGTTGCGGCCCGCCAGCAGGCCCGGAAGCGCGATCCGCGAGTCCTTGAAGACCTCGGCGGGCTCCAGCGGGTCACCGTTGAGCGTCACCTCGTGGACGGTCGGCGCGACCAGATCGATGAACGACTCGACGCCGGTCTCGGCGGAGTCGAAGCGCACCGTGGTGACCGACCTGTAGGTGCCACCCTCCTGCGCGCCGGAGAGGTCGAGATCGATCTCGTACGAGTCAACGGTGAGCAGCTTCGCCCGCGCTTGCGCCTCTTCGCGGGTCAGGTTTGTGCCAGGCACGCGGTCATCTCCTCGTGATGTGTTCGGTGGCGCCATCCTTCCACGGGCCCGGGGCGAAGGCGATGTCCGTTTCCCGCCGGTGAACACGGCGGGCCGCGGCCAGCCTGGAGACATGACCGACACCACGACGCAGCACTTCGCACGTGCCATCGAGCCGGGCGCCCTGAAGGAACTCCGCGACACCGACGACGCGGGGCGGCCCTGCGCCCCGTTCACCGACGACGAGGGCGGCGCCCCGCTCCGCTGCTGCCTGCGCCGCTCCGAACCGGGCGAGCGCATCGCCCTCGTCTCCTACGCCCCGCTGCGGCGCTGGGCCGCGCGGACGGGCGCCGACCCGGGCGCGTACGACGAGCAGGGGCCCGTCTTCCTCCACGCCGAGGAGTGCGGCGGGCCGTCGTCCGGGGCCGGCCACCACTCCCTCACGAGCGCGGGCTCCCTGCGCGTCGTCCGCCGCTACTCGGCCGCCGGGCGCATCCTCGGCGGCCGGCTGATCGAGGTGCCGGGCCCGGCCGACGCCACCGACGCGGCCTTCGAAGCGGCCTTCCGCGCCGCCTTCACCGACCCGGACGTGGCCCTGGTCCACATCAGGGCGGTGGAGTACGGCTGCTTCTTCTACGAGGTACGCAGGCCGTAGGGGCACGGGCCGCCGAGTGCTTGGTCGGGCGCTGAGCGGCCGGCCCGGCGCGGACGGTCAGTCGCTGAGCTGTGCCGCCACCAGCTCCGCGATCTGTACGGCGTTCAGTGCCGCGCCCTTGCGGAGGTTGTCGCCCGAGACGAACAGGGCGAGGCCGTGCTCCACGGTCTCGTCGGCGCGGATCCGGCCCACGTAGGAGACGTCCTGGCCCGCGGCCTGGAGCGGTGTCGGGATGTCGGAGAGGGCGACGCCGGGGGCGCCGGCCAGCAGCTCCGTGGCGCGCTCGACGGAGATCGGGCGGGCGAAGCGGGCGTTCACCTGGAGGGAGTGGCCGGAGAAGACGGGGACCCGGACGCAGGTGCCGGAGACCTTCAGCTCCGGGATCTCCAGGATCTTGCGGGACTCGTTGCGGAGCTTCTGCTCCTCGTCGGTCTCGTTCAGGCCGTCGTCCACGACGGAACCGGCCATCGGCAGCACGTTGAAGGCGATGGGGCGCTTGTAGACGTTCGGCTCGGGGAAGTCGACCGCGTCGCCGTCGTGGGTCAGCTTGTCGGCGTCCGCGACGACCTTCTGGGCCTGCCCGTGCAGCTCGGCCACGCCCGCGAGGCCCGACCCGGACACCGCCTGGTAGGTGGCGACGACCAGCGCCTGAAGGCCCGCCTCCTCGTGCAGCGGCTTCAGCACGGGCATCGCGGCCATCGTCGTGCAGTTCGGGTTGGCGATGATGCCCTTGGGGCGGTCGGTGATCGCGTGCGGGTTCACCTCGGAGACGACAAGGGGGACCTCGGGGTCCTTGCGCCAGGCCGAGGAGTTGTCGATGACGACCGCGCCCTGGGAGGCGACCTTCTCGGCGAGGGCCTTGGAGGTGGCCCCGCCCGCGGAGAAGAGCACGATGTCGAGGCCGGAGTAGTCGGCCGTGGCGGCGTCCTCCACCGTCACACCGTCGACGACCGTCCCGGCCGAGCGGGCCGAGGCGAACAGACGCAGCTCGGTGACCGGGAAGTCCCGCTCGACCAGGATCCTGCGCATGACCGTGCCCACCTGACCGGTGGCTCCGACGATTCCGACCTTCACCGCGACTCCTTAGTGCCTGCATTGCCGTGCCTGCAATGCCTGGGTTTCCATCATGCGTCTCACCGGTGGCCGGATGTCCAATCCTTTGCCCGAGGGGTGGGACGCCCCGTGTGACGTATCCCTCGGGCCGCGCGCGCGTGTGAGCCACGTCTCGGGGCGCCTCCCGCCGAACGTTTCCGGGCGCCCCGGCGTCCTAGGACAAACGCGGCCGGGCCCGCCGGACGGGGAGCGCCGGGAGGGGCCCGAGGGAGGGGTGAGTGTGCTGCGCGGAAAGAGCCGCCGCGGCCAGGGGGTGGAGGATCCCCTGGACGCGGCCCAGGAACGCCGGGTGCGCGCGGTGCTCGCGCTCGGCGGCGTACCGCAGGCGGACCTGCCGGACGGGGTGCAGCAGGTCCGCCTGCGGCTGCTGGAACGCGCGGCGAAGGGCGACGAGGCACCGCGGGACGTGTCCGCCTGGGCGGCGGTCGTCGCCTCCAACCTGGCGATGGACTGGCACCGGGCCAAGCGCAGACAGGAGCGGCTCGGCGAGCGCCTGGCCGCGCTGCGGCAGCCCGAGCAGCCCGCCGACGACGAGGCCCGCGTGCTCTCGCTGACCGTCGCCCGGGGCCTGGACGGACTGCCCGACGCCCAGCGGCAGATCCTGGTCCTGCGGTTCTACGCCGACCTGCCGGTGCGCGGGATCGCCGAGGAGCTGGGCATCCCGGAGGGCACGGTCAAGAGCAGGCTGCACTCGGCGGTCCGCGCGCTCCGCGCCCGCCTGCACGAGGACGAGGTGGTGTGACATGGCCGACGCGTACGGAGCCGACGCCCGTGGGGGCGAGCCGGCCGGTGCGGCCGTGGACCCGCTCCTCGCCGCGCTGACGGACGAGCCGCTGCCCGAGGAGGTCCGCGACGACGCCGCCTTCCTGGCGGAACACCGCTCGGCCCTCGCGGACGTGGCCCTGCTGCGGGAACAGCTCACGGTCCTGGCGGACGCACTGACCGGACCGGACAGCTCCGACAGCGCACCAGAACCGAAATCGGCACCGGCGCCCGTCAGGAAACGCCGCCGCCCCGGCGCCTTCGCCCTCGCCCTGGGCGGTCTCGTCGCCGCCGTCGCCGTCTCCGTGGTGCTCGGCATGGGCTGGCTCGTCGCGCGGGGCGGGGGCGTCTCGGAGGACAGCGGTGCCGCGGACAAGGCCGCGGCCGGCGACAGCGGGTCCGCGAAGCGGTCGGCCGAGGGGTACGTCGCCTGCGCCCGGCTCATCGTGGAGGGCACGGTCGCCGCGGTGGAACCCGTACCCGGGACCGCGCGGGAGCGCGTCACCCTCGACGTGGACCGCTACCTCAAACCGGACGACGGCGGGGACGAGGTCGGCTTCGTGATGGACACGGACGCCGACCCGCGGCCGCGCGTGCACGACCACGTCCTGATCGGCATCCCGCGCGGCGCCACGTCCCCGGACCTGTGGGCCACGGGCGACAAGGCCGTCGCCCGAGAGCGGGCGCGGATCCTGGCGGCGCTCCCCGGCTCCCGCACCACCGACTGCGGCTGACCGGCGCGGACGGGACAACGCGGAGGGCGGGCGCCCGCGCACGGACGCCCGCCCCCCTGACTGCTGTACCGCCGGTTACTGCGTGACCTTCTCGATCAGCACGCTGCCGGTGCCCGCGACCGTGCCGCGGGCGTTCACGAGCTGCACCTGGCCGAAGAACTCGCGTCCCTCGGGCGCGGCCGCCGCGGCGGTGACCGAGGCGGTCACCGGGACGGAGGCGCCGGTGGCCAGCTCGACCGGGCCCGACCCGTCGACCGTGACCTGGCCGAGGGAGGACGCGTAGAACACGTTTTGGTAGTCGTACGCGGTGGAGCCCGACGGGACGGAGTAGGCCGCGACCTGGACGGTGTACGTACCGGCGGCGGGCGAGGCGACGGAGACCGCCTCCTCCGAGTCGCCGTCGGCGGAGCTGCCGACCTCGTTGCCGGCCGCGTCGTACACGTACAGGTCGAGGTCCGCGGCCGTGTCGGAGACGCCGCCGATGGCGACGTCGAGCGACGTGGCGCCCTCGGGCACCTCGACCGTGGTGGTCGTGGTCGCGCCCTCGGCGATGGTCGGCCGGTCGTTCTTGGCCGAGCCGAGCGGGCCGCCCTTCAGCGAGCCGTCGATCGCGGCGAAGTCGTTCGTCACCTTCCAGGAGGCGGTGGCCGGGGTGCCGACCTTCGCCTCGGGCACGGTCACGACCGCCGGGTCGAAGGTGGCGCCGAGCACGGAGACGTCCAGCTTGTAGGGGTTGTCGAGCAGCGGCGAGGTGCGGCGCGCCTCGACCTCGATCTCCCAGACGCCCGGCTGCGGGTCGGCGTACGAACGCACGTCGGGCTTGCAGCCGTTGCCGTCGAGGTAGTTGTTGTAGCAGTACGGCGTGGAGGTGTTGTCGACCGGGACGCCGTAGGGGTGGATGGCGATGAACCGGGTCTGGCTCAGGCCCTTCAGCCCGCCGATCGCGACCTCCAGGGACTTGGCGCCCTCGGGGACCGTCACGAAGTAGGACTGGGTGCTGTTGCGCTGCACCGAGTCCGACGCGGAGTAGCTGTACTTCAGCGGGGCCGAAACCACGACGGTGGTCATGACCAGCTTGTCGGTGCCGACGGTCCTGGGGTCGTCGACCTCCAGGACCGCGGACTTCAGACCCGCCGACCTGGGCGCGGCCTGCACCTTGACGGTCACCGGCTTGTTCAGCGGCAGCTTCACCTCGTCGGAACCGACGATCTTGAAGGTGTTGCCCGCGTTGTTCTCGAAGTGCAGCTCGTGCCGGACCGCCTTGTCGGCGCCGGACGTACGGGTCAGCGTGATCTCGTACGTCTTCTTCTGGCCGGCCTTCAGACCGCCCTCGCGGTCGTAGAGGCCGGTGCCGTGGCCCGGTGTCTCCAGGTACTCGTCGATCGCGGTGTCGACGGGGGCCTTGACCGTGTACTCGTGCGCGGTGGCGCCCTTCTGGATCGACTTCCAGGCGTCGACGATGTTGATCAGGCCCGCGCCCTCCTCGTACGCCTGCACGCCCTTGATGTGGTCGGCGGTCGAGGTGAGCGCCGTGCGCAGGTTCGCCGGGGTGAGGCCGATGTGCTTCTGCTTCGCCGCGGACAGCAGCAGCGCGGAGGCACCGGCCGCCTGCGGGGAGGCCATCGAGGTGCCCTGGAGCATCGAGTAGCCGGCCGGCAGCGAGTAGCCCGCCTCGGCGACCGGGGAGCCCGGCAGCCAGGTCTGGGTGGTGTTGATCGCGGCACCCGGCGCGGAGAGCGTCGGCGTGAAGCCGCCGTCCTCACGCGGACCGCGCGAGGAGAACGGCATCATCGCGTACTTCGCCGACACCGCGGAGCCGTAGTTGGCGGCCCAGGTCTCCTTGGAGATGGTGGCGCCGACCGAGATGACCTTGTCGGCGAGGCCGGGGTCGCCGATGGTGTTGGCGCCGGGGCCCGAGTTGCCCGCGGAGATCACGAGCTGGACACCGTAGGTGTCGATGAGCCGGGTGTAGAGCTCGGCGCGCGCGTTGTTGCCGTCGTTGAGGGAGGGCAGGCCGCCGATCGACATGTTCACGATGTCGACGCCGCGGTTGACGACGAGGTCGATCATGCCCTCGGTGAGCGCGACGTTGGTGCAGCTCCCGGTCCAGGTGCAGGCGCGCGAGGAGACGAGCTTGGCGCCCGGGGCCGCGCCGTTCATCTTGCCGCCGAACAGACCGTTGGCGGAGGTGATGCCCGCGACGTGGGTGCCGTGCTCGGACTCGATGACGCCGATGTTGACGAAGTCGGCCGTCTTGCCGACCCAGTCGCCGCCGTAGGGGTCCATCGGGACGTCCTTGCGGATCTCCACGACGAACGGCTGGCGCTCCACGACGTCGGTCTTCGGGTCGTCGGTCCCGAAGTAGCCGATCTGGTAGCCGTCCTTGTACGGCTTCAGCGGGGTGTCGTCGCCGAAGTCGTGGTTGTTGTTCAGGTCGACGCGGACGGTGCCGGCCTTCGCGTCGTACAGGACGCCCCAGGAGTCGATGGTGTCACCGTCCCGGTTGGCGTCGCCCGCGGCGTCGCCGCCCGCGGTGTAGGACTCCTTGAAGGTGCTGATCTGGTACGAGCCCGCGGGCGCCGTCCAGCTGCTGCCGCCGTAGGTGAAGGAGGTCCCCGAGACGGAGGTCACCATCGGGCGCCAGGTCTGGTCGGAGTCGACGATCGGGTCGGTCGAGGTGACCCAGTCGACGATCTTCCGCTCGCCGGTGGTGGTCTTCTGCAGTGCCGGGTGGCCGAGGTCCACGCCCGAGTCGAGGATGCCGATGGTGACGCCGCGGCCGTCCGCCTTCGGGTTCTTCTTCACGAAGTCGACGGCACCCGTCTCGAAGGACGGGTTGTACGGGTTCTCGGCGGGGGTCTTCGCGTTCGGGGCCGCATAGGTCTTGGCCGACGCCTTCGAGGAGGCGCCCTTTGCGGTGTCCGCGCTCGGCGTCGGGTCGTCCAGCTCGATCTCCTCGCGTAGATCGATGCCGTGCACGGACGACAGCTTCGCGGCGGCGGCGATGGCCGAGTCCGCCTTGGCGGTGGGGACGGTGGCGCGGACGTAGCCGAGCTTGTCGTAGGTGCGGCCCACGGAGGCGCCCTTGACCGCGTCCAGCTTCCCGGCGACCTGGCCGGTCTGCCCGGGAGCGGTGGCGATCATCATCGTGACGTTCTTGGCGCCGCCCGCCTTCGCCTCGGCGAGGAGGTCGGCGTCGTCGGAGCCGAGCTTGGCGGTCGCGGACTTGGTGCCCGGGTCCGCGGGCGCGGACGGCTGGTCGGCGGAGAAGGCCATGGGTATCGGCCCGGCCGCGGAGAGCGCGGCCACCAGACCGGCGGCCACGGCCACGCGGGCCACGCGTCTCGCGCCCGATATCGGAGCGCGCTGAGGGTCGGTCATCAGCATCCCTTGTAGGTAAAGGAACGAGCGTGGAACGACCGGCCCGGGGATCAGCCGGAGCCGGTCGCGGCAGTTCGTAGCTGTTCTGAGCTGGTCGTATCAGTCCGGTATGTGCATCCGGATGACCGCTCAGCTTTACCTGAGGGGAAGTTGTTTGGGGAGACTTGACCGGGGCGGGACGAACGCTTGGCGTAATTCCGCCATGCGCCACGGCGCCCAAAGCGGCACAGGACGGGACGTTGCCGACGATGCCCCGGGGAATGCCCGCACCCGGCCGCCACGCTGCCGTAACGTCTGGTCATGCACCAGGAGTTGCGGGTGGCGGCCTACGCCGTGTGTGTACGAGACGGGCGGATCCTGCTGGCCCGCTGGGTCGCAAGGGACGGCAGCAGGCGGTGGACCCTGCCGGGCGGCGGCATGGACCACGGCGAGGACCCCTACGACACCGTCGTCCGCGAGGTGACCGAGGAGACCGGGTACACCGTCGAACCGGTGACCCTGCTCGGCGTCGACTCCATCCGGCGCGCCTACCCGCGCCGGCTCGGCTCCGGCGCCGACTTCCACGGGCTGCGCATCGTCTACGAGGGCCGGATCACCGGCGGCGAACTGCGGCACGAGACGAACGGCTCCACCGACATGGCCGCCTGGCACGCCCTGGACGAGGTGCCCGACCTCTCGCGGGTCGCCCTCGTCGACATCGGCCTCGCCCTGTGGCGCGAGCGCCCGGCCGCCGGACGCGCGGCGGTGGCCGACGTGTAGCGGTCACCGCGGGACCGGCGCACAGACCCCGCTACCCCGCGAGGTGAACGCGGAGTGACCGCCTCCGAGCCGTTCGGAAAGGGTCCCGTGGACGCGCAGGGTAGTCCTAGATCCACGTACCGTTATCGGCGTTGCCCGTTGCGGTCCAGTTAATGCGCAGGCCACCCCCGGTGCCAACGATCCGGAGTGAGCGGGAAGTTCCCACGAGGGACCCCCGCGACCTCTGCTGACGCGTTCGCACCCGGGGAGATAGCGCCATGTCGCGCCTACGCTCTGTCGCCACTGCCGCCGCCGCTCTCGACCGCCGCACCCTCCTCGCCGCCGCCGGTGCCCTGACCACCTCCGCGGGCATCGGCTACGCGCTGCGGCCCGCCGCCGACGCGCACGCCGCCGCGCAGACCGCCGCCGCCCCGGGGCAGGCCCCCGTCGCCATGTCCCGCCGCGCGCCCGCCGCGCCGCTCGCGCCGTACACCCGCGGCACCACCCTGGCCGCCGTCGCGGTGCGCGGCGAGGGCTCCGGCTACCGGCGGCTCGGTGACGGCCCCGCCTGGCAGCGGGTGGTGCGCGGTGAACTGGCCGGAGCCAAGGACGGCCGGGAGGGCCGCCGCACCGCGCTCGCCTCCTTCGTGCAATTCACCGACCTGCACCTGGTCGACGTCCAGCACCCGCTGCGCTACGAATACCTGCGCGCGCAGACCGCCAGCGCCTGGCGTCCGCAGGAGGCCCTGTCGGTGGCCGGCGCGGTCTCCCTGGTGGAGCGGGTCAACGCGCTGCGGGGAGCCCCCGTCACCGGCTCCCCGCTGCACTTCGTGATGACCACGGGCGACAACACCGACAACAACTCCAAGACGGAACTCGACTGGTTCCTGAAGGTGATGAGCGGCGGCCGGGTCACCCCCAACTCCGGCGACCCGCGCCGCTACGAAGGCGTCCAGAGCAGCGACCTCAAGCTGTACTGGCAGCCCGACGCGGCCCTGCGCGACGCCGACAAGCAGCTCGGCTTCCCACGCATCCCCGGCTTCCTCGCCGCCGCGATCCGCGAGCTGAACAGCCCCGGCCTCGGCCTGCCCTGGTACTCCACGGTCGGCAACCACGACGCCCTGCCCGGCGGCTGCTACGCGCCCGGCGACTCCTTCTTCGCCGAGTTCGCCGTCGGCGGCAAGAAGCTGATGACCCTCGACACGGCCGCCGGGAAGGCGATCTGGGACAACGTCAAGAAGGGCGGCGACCCCAAGGGCGTCGACTTCCGGGCGATGCTCAAGGCGCAGGCCCGCCACATGAGGCCGGTGACCCCGGACCCGGCGCGCGCCCCCTTCACCCGCGCCGAGTACCTCAAGGCCCACCTGGATCCGGCGCACACCGGCCCCGGACCGGTCGGCCACGGCTACTCGCAGGCCAACCTCGACGCGGACACCCAGTACTACTCCTTCCGCATCGCCGACGGCCTGATCGGCATCAGCCTCGACTCCACCGACCCCGGCGGCCACTACGAGGGCTCGCTCGGCACCGCCCAGCTCACATGGCTGGAGAAGACGCTGAAGGACAACAAGGACGCGTACGCCGTCGTCTTCAGCCACCACACCAGCAAGACGATGCGCAACCTGCGGCCCGACCCCGCGCACCCGGGGGAGCGGCGGCACGGCGGTGACGAGCTGGTCGCGGCGCTCGGCCGCCACTCCAACGTCGTGGTCTGGGTGAACGGGCACAGCCACAAGAACCGCATCACCCCGCACCAGGCGTCGGGCGGCGGCTCTTTCTGGGAGATCTCCACCGCCTCGCACGTCGACTTCCCGCAGCTCGCCCGGGTCATCGAGATCACCGACAACCACGACGGCACGCTCTCGCTGTTCACCACGCTGATCGAGTCCGCGGCCCCGCACCGCACGGACCACACCGACCTCACCCAGACCGGCCTGGGCTCCCTCTACCGCGAGCTGGGCGCCAACGCCCCGGGCGCCCGCACCGACCTCGGCGGCTCGGCCGACGACCGCAACACCGAACTGGTCCTGAGGAAAGGCTGAATCACGCTCAACCCCGGTACCGGTGGTCAACTCCCGCCGCCCCGGTGCGGTCCCCTTCCCCGACCGTGTCACCACACGAGAGGGGCAGGACATGTCAGTGCGTACGGGGCTGGTGGGAGTGACCGCCGTCGCGGTCGCCGTGGCTCTGGCGGGACCCGCGGTCGCGGCACCCGCCGGTGACGGGCACGGAACCGGTGACGGACACGACGCGACCCGGCGGGCGATGGACGCCGCCGTGCGGGACGGCGTCCCGGGCGTCACCGCCACCGTCCGGGACGGCCGCCGCACCTGGTCGGCCGTCTCCGGCACCGGCGACCTCGAAACCGGCGCGCCCCGCTCCGCCGACGACCACTACCGCGTCGGCAGCATCACCAAGACCTTCGTCGCCACGGTCCTCCTGCAACTGGAGGCCGAGGGCCGGCTGTCGCTGGACGACACCGTGGACGCGTGGCTGCCCGGCGTCGTCAGCGGCAACGGCAACGACGGCCGCGCGATCAGCCTCCGGCGGCTCCTCAACCACACCAGCGGCATCCACAACTACACCGAGGACGACGGTTTCGCCCGCACCTACTTCCTGAAGGACGGCTTCCTCCAGCACCGCTACGACACGAAGACACCCGCGGAACTGGTCGCCGTCGCGACGGCCCACGCCCCGGACTTCGCCCCCGGCACCGACTGGCACTACTCCAACACCAATTACGTACTGGCCGGCATGGTGATCAAGAAGGTCACGGGCCACTCCTACGCGACGGAGATCCGCCGCCGGATCATCGAACCGCTCGGCCTGCACGCCACCCTCGTGCCCGGCACGAACCCCAAGGTCCCGAAGCCCAGCAGCCGCGCCTACGGCAAGCTCTCCCGGTCGGACACCGGACCCACGTACGACGTCACCGAGCTGAACCCGTCCCTCGCCTCCGCCTCGGGCGAGATGATCGCCGACTCGGCCGACCTCGACCGCTTCTACTCGGCCCTGCTGCGCGGCAGGCTCCTGCCGCCCGAGCAACTCGCCGAGATGCAGACCACCGTCGAGGCCGGCGAAATACCGAACGCCAAGTACGGCCTCGGGCTCATCGACCGTGAACTGAGCTGCGGCGTCCACGTCTGGGGCCACGGCGGCGGCATCCACGGCTCCACCTCGGAGGCCGTCACCACCGCCGACGGCAGGCATTCCCTCGCCCTCAACTTCAACGGCGACTGGTCGGGCGACAGCGACGCGGTGCTCGAAGCGGAGTTCTGCCCCGAGTAGCGCGAGCAAGAAGGAAGGACGGACAGGAGGAGGGGCCGCCGGTCGTCCGGCGGCCCCTCCTCTCCCCTCCTGGTCCCTGCCCGTCCGGGCCCGGTCCGCGGCTACCGGGGCAGTACCATCACGTACGCCGCCGGATCCCGGTCGGCGGCGGCCATCAGCGCGGTGCGCACGACCGCCGCCTGCTGTTCCAGTGCGTCCCGGAGCTTCCTGGGCGTGAGATGCACGACCGTGATGCCCAGCCGCTCCAAGTGCTCGCGCTTGCGGGCGTATTCGGAGAACAGGGCGTCATCCTCCTGGCGCGGTGCCCGGGTGTCCAGCTCGACCGCGACCGCCTGCTCCGGCCAGTACGCGTCCAGACCGCCGAGGTGCGGCCCTCCGGGTAGCCGCAGATCGACGTTCCACACCGGATCGGGCAGACCGTGTTCGCGGACCATGCGGTAGAGGCGGTCCTCGGCGATCGAGCGGCCCTCGGCCAGCAGCGAGTCCACCGCGTCCACCACGTGCGGCCTGCTCAGCAGCCGCGCCCGCGTCAGCTCCCGTACGACCGACGCCGGTTCGCAGTGGCCGCCGCGTACCGCCTCGGTGAGCAGCCGGCGTACCACCCCGGCGTCCATCAGATGCGCGACGGCGTCCGCGAGGGCGCGCGGGACCGGGGCGACCGGAACGCCGGTGACCTGGACGGGGGCCGGCAGCGCGGGCGCGCGCACCACCCGGGCGCAGCCGGTCGAGCGCAGCCGGCGCAGCCGGGGCACCAGGACGTCGATCCGGTCCAGGGAGAGCAGCGGCGGCGCCGACGCCAGCCCGTGCAGGGTCAGCGCGGCGAGGCCGGTGATCATCGCGTCGGCGTACTCGGGTTCCGGGGAGTTCCCGGGGCTCGCGTGCCGCTCGGGCCCGGCCGGGCCGGACTGGGCCGGGACCGCGGGCGCCGCCCCGCCGAGCGGGGCGCGGGCCGCGTACAGCAGGACCGCGTGCAGCCGTTCCTCGCTGGTGGGCGGCCCTGGATGGAGAAGGCAGACGCCGGGCAGGAGCTGCTGCCAGCGGCCGCCGGGGCGGCAGTTGGCGTTGGTCTCGGCGGCGGTCACTCCGCGCGCCCGCAGCTCTGCGGTGGTCAGCACGCGCCGCCGGACGCCGGACAGGCGGTGCGAGGGGGAGGGGGAGAGCGGGGTGTTGTGGTTCATGACCCGGCACCTTCCGCGCCGGATCCGCTCCCTAACCGCTGTTACACGCTTGTCGGCGAATCCGGACAAGCCCGTCCTAAAGTACGGGCGTTCGACTGCCGAAAAGGGCTGGTCCGGCCGGGCGGACAGCCGGGTTACGGCCTGGGATACCCGGATTCCGTAACCGCCGCACACGGCAGGGGGGCGTGCGCCCCCGGGGCACCGGTCGCGCCGGTGCCCCGGGATGCTCCGTGTCCGCCGGTGCCGCGGGGCGGCCGTGCGCTACGCGGAGGCGGCGGCCGTGTCGCACGCCTGCGCGCGCAGCGAGCGCGCCAGGTCGTCCCGCGCCTCCAGGACGAGACGGCGCAGGGCGGGCGGCGCGTCCTCGTGCGCCGACAGCCAGGCGTCCGACGCGGCCAGCGTGTCCGGCGAGTCCTGGAGCGAGGGGAACAGGCCCCGCACCACGTCCATGCCGATCTGGATGGAGCGCTCCGCCCAGACCCGGCCGATCGCGTCGAAGTACTTCGGCGCGTACGGCGCGGTCAGCTCCCGCTGCCCGGACTGCTGGAAGCCCGCGATGGTCGCCTCCACCAGCGCGTTGGACAGGGCGTCCGACTCCACGACCGACGCCCACGCCTGCGCCTTGACCGCCGCCGACGGGCGGGCGGCGAGACAGCGGACCTGGTGCCGCTTGCCGGACGCGGTGTCGTCGCGGGCCAGTTCGGCCGCCAGTTCCTGCTCACCGGCCGAGCCGTGCGCGGCGAGCGGCTCCAGGAACGCCCAGCGCAGCTCCTGGTCGACGTCCAGGCCCTCGATCGCCTCGGTGCCCGCCAGCAGCCCCCGCAGCAGGGCGAGTTCGTCCTCGCCGGAGGCGACCCGGGCCAGGAACCGCGCCCAGGTCAGCTGCTCCTGGCTGCCCGCGGCGGCGCGCCGCAGCTCCGTCACCGCGCCCTCGGCGAGCAGCCGCCCGCCCTCGGCCCGCCACCCGGGGGCCGCGTAGTGCACGAGCGCGGTGTGCGCCCAGCCGTGCAGGGTCTGGAGCACGCCGATGTCGCTCTCGCGCCCGGCGAAGCGCAGCACCAGGGCGACGAAGTCACGGGCGGGCAGCAGCCCGTCCCGGGTCAGGTTCCACAGTGCCGACCAGCACAGCGCGCGGGCGAGCGGGTCGGTCAGGTCGCCGAGCCCGGCGCGCAGCGTCGCCAGCGAACCCTCGTCGAAGCGGACCTTGCAGTACGTGAGGTCGTCGTCGTTGACCAGGACCAGCTCGGGCGCCTCGGCGCCGGCCAGCTCCGCGACGACCGTGCGCGGCTCGTGGACGTCCAGCTCGGCGCGGGCGTAGCGGACCAGCGGGCCGCCGGCGGTCTCGCGCCGGTAGAGGCCGACGGCCACCCGGTGCGGCCGCAGCTCGGGGTGCGACTCGGCGGCCTCCTGGAGGACGGCCAGTTCGTCGATCCGGCCCCCGGCGCCCAGCAGCACCTGCGGGGTGAGGGAGTTGACGCCCGCGGTCTGCAGCCAGGACCGCGACCAGGCGGCCAGGTCGCGCCCGCTGGTCTCCTCGAGCGCCGACAGCAGATCGCCGAGCCGGGTGTTGCCGTACGCGTGCCGCTTGAAGTAGCGGCGGGCGCCCTCCAGGAACGCGTCCCGGCCGACGTACGCCACGAGCTGCTTGAGCACGCTGGCGCCCTTGGCGTAGGTGATGCCGTCGAAGTTGAGCTTGGCGTCCTGGAGGTCACGGATGTCGGCCGTGACCGGGTGCGTGGAGGGGAGCTGGTCGGCGCGGTACGCCCACGCCTTGCGGCGGTTGGCGAAGGTGATCCAGCCGTCCTCGAAGCGGGTCGCGCCCACCAGCGAGAAGGTCCCCATGAAGTCGGCGAAGGACTCCTTCAGCCACAGATCGTCCCACCACTCCATGGTGACCAGGTCGCCGAACCACATGTGCGCCATCTCGTGCAGGATCACGGTCGCGCGGGCCTCGTACGACGCCCGCGTCACCTTGCCGCGGAAGATGTACTCCTCGCGGAAGGTCACCAGACCCGGGTTCTCCATCGCGCCGAGGTTGTACTCGGGCACGAACGCCTGGTCGTACTTGCCGAACGGGTACGGGAAGTCGAAGTTGTCGTGGAAGAAGTCCAGACCCTGCTTGGTGACGAGGAAGACGTCGTCCGCGTCGAAGTACGGCGCGAGCCCCTTGCGGCACATGGCGCCGAGCGGGATCTCCAGCTTCGTACCGTCGTCGAAGGTGCGCGAGTAGCTGTCCGTCACGTAGTGGTACGGGCCCGCCACCACGGCCGTGATGTACGTCGAGATCGGCTTCGTCTCGGCGAACCGCCACACGCCGTCGGTCAGTTCCCCGGCGCCGTTGCCCCAGACCGTCCAGCCCTCGGGGGCCCGCACCTCGAAGCGGTACGGAGCCTTGAGGTCCGGCTGCTCGAAATTGGCGAAGACCCGCCGGGCGTCCGCGGGCTCGTACTGGGTGTACAGGTACACCTCGTCGTCCTCGGGGTCGACGAAGCGGTGCATGCCCTCGCCGGTGCGCGAGTAGGCGCACTGGGCGTCGACGACCAGCTCGTTGTCCTCGCGCAGGTCCTCCAGGGCGATCCGCGCGCCGTCGAAGACCTGGTCCGGGTCGAGGTCCTGGCCGTTCAGCGAGACCGAGGTGACGCTCGGCGCGATCAGGTCGGCGAAGCTGCCCGCGCCGGGCTCGGCGCACCGGAAGCGGATGGTGGTGACCGACCGGAAGGTGCGCGGCCCGTCCTCCGCACGGTGCTCCCCGACGGCGGACCGCAGGTCGAGGGAGACCTCGTACGCCTCGACGGACAGCAGCGCGGCCCGCTCCCGGGCCTCGTCGCGGGACAGATTCTCACCGGGCACGGGCGGCACCTCTCAACTGTGACGGTCGGTACGAACAGGACCGATCCTGCCATGTGCCCCTGACGGCGCCTACCCGGGAATGGCCGGGACGGCCGTGACTGTTCCCGTGGGAAGAGTCCGCAGCAGTCCGCAGCCGTTGGCAACCGTTCTCACGAGGAGAGCCATGTCCGAGAAGACCCCCGTCGACTTCTGGTTCGACCCGTCCTGCCCCTGGGCCTGGATGACCTCGCGCTGGGTGCTGGAAGTGGAGAAGGTGCGCGACATCGAGGTGCGCTGGCACCTGATGAGCCTCGCCGTCCTGAACGAGCCCAAGCTGGACGAGCTGGACGAGGGCTACCGGGAGTGGCTCACCACCCAGGCGTGGGCGCCCGTACGGGTGGTCGCAGCCGCCTGGCAAAAGCACGGCGACGACGTCCTCGGCCCGCTGTACACCGCGCTCGGCGAGCACTTCCACAACAAGGGCGAGGGCCCCACCCGTGAGGCGATCGCGGCGGCGCTGGCCGACGCGGGTCTGCCCGCGGACCTGATCGACTACGCCGACCAGGAGGACTTCGAGTTCGACGCCGAGCTGCGCGCCTCCCACAAGGAGGGCATCGACAAGGTCGGCCAGGACGTCGGCACGCCGGTGATCGCGGTACCGGGCGCCAACGGACAGCAGCTCGCCTTCTTCGGCCCGGTCGTCACCCCGGCGCCCAAGGGCGAGGAGGCGGCGAAGCTGTGGGACGGCACGCTGCTGGTCGCCTCGGTCCCGGGCTTCTACGAGATCAAGCGCACGCGGACGGCGGGGCCGGACTTCAGCAACCTGTAGGCGGCCCGTACACACGGGGGACCGGCCGCCGCGGCGCGCACTCCGCGCGGCGGCGGCCGGAATTCGTCTCCGTGGCGTACCTCTACAGGAACTCGACGGGCAGCGTCCCGCCGTCGTGCTTGTCGGTCCACCGCTGGAAGCGCAGACAGCCCTTGCGGGTGCAGCGCCAGTAGTCCTCCACGTTCCGCTTGCCGGTGATCTCCCGGATGGCGGCCTTCTCTGCGTCCCACCGCACTCGGCGGAAGTCCTGCATGGTGCCGCAGTTCAGACAGTCCAGGTGCTTGTACACGAGCGCCCCCTAGGCCGGTGCCCAGGCGACGGGCCCGGCCTTGCGAGCGTAGGGGCGCCGAAGCCGCGGCGTCAGCCCGCACCGCACCCCACCGCCCCCGCCCCTCACGGCGACCGCCTCAGCAGCCCCTTCTCCATCGCCACCACCACCGCCCGGGTCCGGTTGTTCACGTCGAGCTTGGCGAAGAGCCGGAGCAGATGGGTCTTGACCGTCGCCTCCGCGATCACCAGCCGGCGGCCGGTCTCCGCGTTGGTCAGCCCGTCCGCGACCGCGTTCAGGACGTCCGCCTCGCGGGGCGTCAGCGGCACCATGGCGGGCCGGCGCATCCGGGCGACCAGCCGCTCCGCCACCCGGGGCGCGAGCACCGTCTCCCCGCGCGCCGCCGCGTGGACCGCGTCGACGAGCTGCTCCCGGGTGGTGTCCTTGAGCAGATAGCCGATCGCCCCGGCCTCCACCCCGCGCTCGATCTCCGCGTCGGTGTCGTACGTGGTCAGGATCAAAACCCGCGTCCCCGGCCGGCGGGCGACGATCTCGGTGGTCGTGACCCCGTCGAGCACCGGCATCCGCAGGTCGACCAGGGCGACGTCCGGCTCGCAGCGGTCCACGAGCTCCAGCGCCGCGCGCCCGTCGCCCGCCTCGCCGACGATCTCGATACTGGGCTCGGCGGCGAGCAGCGCCACCACCCCGGCGCGCATCACCGCGTGGTCGTCGACCACGAGGAGGCGTACGCGTTCCCCGGTCAGCGTGCCGCTCCGTTCTCTCCGGACACCGTCTCCCGGGAAACCGTCTCCCCGGACACCGTCTCCCGGGAAACCGTCTCCTCGGACGCCGGCGGTACCAGCGCGAGGACGCGCGTACCGTCGCCCACCGAACTCGTCACCGTCAGCCGGCCGCCCAGTTCCGCCAGCCGCTTGCGCATCCCGTCGAGCCCGAAGCCCGTCGACTCCGCCACCAGGAACCCGGTCCCGTCGTCGGTGAGGACCCGGGCCCTGGGGGTAACCCCCGGCGGGTGGTCCCAGGGCGCGGAAGAGCCCCCCACGAGTCACGTCCTCGCGGGGGGCTCTCCGCCATACCGCCTGCTTGCGTGAAGGTTGAGAAGACGATCACGAGCAGGACGAAGGGGCCGGGGTACGGCCTGGGCTTCGGGGTTCAGGGGGCGAGCAGCAGTACGTCCGTACGCGACCTGGCGGCCTCGTAACGGCGGGCCACGTCCTGCCAGTTGACGACCGCCCACATGGCGTCGATGAAGTCCACCTTCTGGTTCCTGTACTGGAGGTAGAAGGCGTGCTCCCAGGCGTCGAAGACCAGGATCGGGGTGGCGCCCTGGCCGACGTTGCCCTGGTGGTCGTAGACCTGCTCGACGACGAGGCGCCCGCTGAGCGGTTCGTACGCGAGGACGCCCCAGCCGGAGCCCTGCGTGGTCGCGGCGGCCTTGGTGAGCTGCGCCTTGAAACCGGCGAACGAGCCGAAGGACTCGGTGATCGCGTCGGCCAGGTCGCCCACGCCGTCCGCGGCCAGCGGCTCGCCGCCGCCGTCACCGGTCATGTTGTGCCAGTAGATCGAGTGCAGGATGTGCCCCGACAGATGGAAGGCGAGGTTCTTCTCCAGGCCGTTGACCGCGCCCCACGTCTCCTTGTCCCGGGCCTCCGCGAGCTGCTCCAGCGTGTCGTTCGCGCCCTTGACGTACGCCGCGTGGTGCTTGTCGTGGTGCAGCTCGATGATCTCGGGGCTGATCACGGGCGCGAGCGCGGAGTAGTCGTAGGGCAGTTCAGGAAGTGTGTAGACGGCCATGGCGGGTCCCCTCCGACCTCTTATTGCAAACAGCTTGCAAGTGCACGCTAGCAGCAAGAGAGTGGTCCCGCGTGCCCGGGCACGCGAAAGGGCCCTCGCACGAAACCGTCCTCCGTGCGAGGGCCCTGCCGCGGGCGGCCGACCGGGTGTCGGCCGCGGTTGGGGAGTGCCGGGTGTCAGTCGCGGGCGCGCGCCCGCTGCCAGGCGTATCCGACGGCGGCGAGCACGAGCGTCATCGCGCCCGTCGAGTAGAGCTGCACCCGGGTGTCCGGCTGCCGCGCCATCAGGACGAACACCCCGGCCATCCCCGCCATCGCGACCCACGTAAGGACCGGGAAGGCCCACATCCGCACCGCCAGCCGCTCCGGCTCGGTCCGCTCCAGCAGCCGCCGCAGCCGGAGCTGCGAGACGGCGATGAGGATCCAGACGACCAGGATCACCGCGCCGATCATGTTCAGCAGCCAGGCGAAGACGTCGTCGGGCCGCCAGTAGCTGAGCAGCACGCAGCCGAAGCCGACGACCGAGGAGACGAGCACCGCCACCCGCGGCACCCCGCCGGACACCCGGCCGAGCGCCTGCGGCGCCTGTCCCCGCTCGACCAGCGAGTACGCCATCCGCGAGGCGCCGTAGATGTTGGCGTTCATGGCGGAGAGCAGTGCCACGAACACGACCACGTTCATGAGCTGCGCGGCGCCCGGGATGCCGAGCCGGTCGAGCGCGGCCACGTACGGGCCCTTCTCGACGACCTCTTTCGCGTCCCACGGGACGAGCGCGACGATGACGGCCATCGAGCCGATGTAGAAGACCGCGATGCGCCACATGGCGGTGCGCACGGCACGGGCGACGCCGCGCACCGGGTTCTCCGACTCGGCCGCGGCGATGGTCACCGTCTCCAGACCGCCGTACGCGAAGACGGAGGCGAGCAGGCCGATGACCAGGCCCTCGCTGCCGTTGGGCAGGAAGCCGCCCTCGCCGGTGAGGTTCGACAGGCCGGGGGAGCCGGTGCCGGGCAGGACGCCCAGCAGGGCGAGGACGCCGAGTACCAGGAAGAGCGAGATCGCGCCGACCTTCAGCGCGGCGAACCAGAACTCGAACTCGCCGAAGTTCCGCACCGCCGCGAGGTTGGCCGCACACATGACGACCATGAACAGAGCCACCCAGGCCCACTCCGGGGTGCCGGGCAGCCAGCCGCTGACGATCTGCGCCGCGCCGATGCCCTCCAGACCGACGGCCGTGCACATCAGCACCCAGAACGACCAGCCGGCGGTGAAGCCCGCCCAGGGCCCGACCGCCCGCTCGGCATGCGCCGAGAACGAGCCGGACGAGGGGTAGGCGGCGGACATCTCGCCGAGCATCCGCATCACCAGCATGACGAGCACGCCCGAGATCGCGTACGCGACGACGATCGAGGGGCCGGCGGCCGCGATGCCCGCCCCGGACCCCACGAACAGCCCCGCCCCGATCACACCGCCCAGCGCGATCATCGACAGATGGCGCTGCTTCAGCCCGTGGGTGAGCGGCGGTGCCGGATCGGCGACGGCATTCCGAGGCATGGCGCGGGTGTCCGTAACGTGAGACGTGACAAAAACTCCCACAGTCTGGGTGCTCATGACAGAAAAGCAAAACGCCTGTTCACGATACGGACGAAGCCGATACGGAGCGTCGAAATCCGGTTACCGCCAGGCGCCGCACGCGTAACGCCGCTCGAGCCCGCCGAACCGCACCCCGCGACCCGGCAGCGGCAACCGCACGGCCGGACGAATGGCAACCCTCCACGGCCCGCAGTCGCGATCGCACGGAAGGGGCCGTGCCGGTACATCAAATGCCCGTCGCTCGCGTGGTCACGGGCGAAGGCGAGCCGGACATCTCCGGGGCGGCCGCGTGAGCGACGGGCGGATGTAACGGCGCGGCCCCGACCCACCCCCGACAGCAGGCGCCCCGGCAGCCACCGTCGGCAGCCGCGCCGACAGCAGATTGGCGAGACCATACAGCGCACCCAAACCCGCCCACCGTGACCGCCCCCTCCCCACCTCAGTGACCGGCATCACGTCGGACGAGGTGTGAACCGCCGCTTTGTGAGGTGCCCACCAAAGCCCGGATCACCGCTTTGTCGAGCGCTGACGGTGATCGGCCGCACGCCCTGGGATAGCGTCACGATGTCCCGACCCTGCCGACACCCGCCGGAGTCCACATGAGCGCCCTGAGCACCACCGCCGCATCGACCTCCCGCCCCGGCGAGGTCCTCGCCGACCTGATCCCCTCCTCCCGCGTCCGGGACGCCGCGCTCGTGGCCGGCGGCGCCGTGCTCACCGGGATCGCCGCCCAGATAGCGCTGCCCGTGCCCGGCTCGCCGGTGCCGGTGACCGGCCAGACCTTCGCCGCCCTCCTCGTCGGCACCGCGCTCGGCGCCCGCCGCGGTCTGCTGTCGCTCGCCCTCTACGCGCTCGTCGGCATGGCCGGTGTCCCGTGGTTCGCCGGGGGCGGCTCCGGCGCCGGCGCGCCGTCCTTCGGCTACGTCCTCGGCATGCTGCTCGCCGCCACCGCCGTGGGCGCCCTCGCCCGCCGCGGCGCCGACCGTTCCGTGCTGCGCATGGCCGGCACGATGCTGCTGGGCGAGGCGATCATCTACGCGATCGGTGTCCCGTACCTGGCCGTGGCCACCGGCATGTCGCTCACCGCGGCGATCGCGGCGGGCCTCACCCCGTTCCTCATCGGCGACGCGCTCAAGGCGGCCCTGGCGATGGGCGCGCTGCCCACCGCCTGGAAGTTCCTCAAGAAGTGACGTCCGCGAGGGCGTGAGTGCCGGGGAAGAGGCTCGCCGGGTCGTACCGCGACTTGATGACGGCGAGCCTCTTCCGCGTCTGCGGGTCGTACAGACCCGCCGTGCGGTCGCCCGCGCCGAACGCGAAGTTGACCGCGCGCCCGAGCGTCCACGGCGCCAGCTCCGCGAAGGCCGGGTCGAGCAGCGCCCGCGCCGTCGCCCGGCCGGCCGTCGTCAGCAGCCGCACCAGGAACCGCCCTTCGCGGTACGGCACCGAGTTGGGCGCCGCCCGGCTCAGCGCGCCGCCGAGGTGGTTGATCTGGACGACGGCCATCGCGGGCGCACCCGGCCCGGTCCCGGCGAGCACCCGCCCCGCCGCCGCGACGTCCAGCGCGCTCAGCACGACGCCCTCGCCGTAGTACGTGTGCGGGGTGTCCGGATCACTGTGGATGCTGGGGCTCTCGGCGTACGGCATCTCGCGCAGGGTGTCGCCGAGCGCGGAGCCGAGCGCGCGCAGCGGGGCCACCAGCCGTTCCCCTTCGGCGGCGGAGTCCGTGCAGGCGACGCGCACCGAGAGCACCCGGCGCCCGCGCAGGTGCGGCGGCAGCGCGGGGAGGTCAGGGTAGGGCACGACCGCCAGCGACGAGGTGACGGAGTCCGGCAGGCTCCGCGTCCAGTGCTCGTACGCCCGCAGCACGGCCACCGGCTCGACCCGCGCCGCGTCGAAGGCGAGCGAGCCGCCGTACAGCCGGTCCACCGGCAGCAGCGCGGTCTCCAGCGCGGTGACGACGCCGAGGCCGTGCCCGCCGCCGAGCAGCGCCCAGTACAGCTCCGGTTCGGACCCGGCGGTCACCCGGCGCGTCCGGCCGTCGGCCGTCACCACGTCGAGCGACCGCACCAGATCGGCCGCGTAACCGAACCGCCGGCCGAGGATGCCGAGCCCGCCGCCGAGGGTGTACGAGACGGCGCCCACGCCCGGCGCCGAGCCGTTCGGCGGGGCCAGCCCGTACGGCTCGGCCGCCGCGACGACCTGCCCCGCGCGGGCCCCGGCCGCGATCCGGGCCGTGCGGGCCGCCGGGTCGACCGTCACGCCGTCCATCCGCCGGGTGGTGATCAGTACGCCGCCGGACGCGTCGCCCGGCAGGCCGTGCCCGGTGGCCTGCACCCGGACGGGCAGCCCGCGCGCCGCGGCGTACCGCACCGCGGCCACCACGTCGTCGGCGCAGGCCGCGGGGAAGACCGCGGCGGGCCGCTGCGTGAAACCGGTCTGGAACCCGGCGAGTTCGTCTTGGTACCCGGCGTCACCGGGGCGTAGGAGGAGCCCGGTCCCGCGTTCAGAGGTGTCCATGGCGCCGATGGTGGACGGTAAAACCTGACAAGTACGGTCAGGTTTTACCGTCCACCGCTGTAGTTGCCGTCCGTCGCGTCCCGTCGCTTTCCGCCGCCGTCCGCTGCTGCCCGCGTGCTGCCTCAGCCGAGGTCGCCGTGGTCGCCGTGGTGGCCGAGGCCCGGCTCCGTCCGGCGGCGGGTCCACCACAGACCCGCCGCGCCCGCGGTGATGAGCACCGTGCCGCCCGCGCCGAGCGGAAGCAGTTGGTCGGCCGGCCCGGTCTTGGGCAGCTCGTCGCGACTGCCGCTGCCGCCGTTACCGCCATTGCTGTCGCTGCTGTCGCTGCTGTCGCTGCTGTCACCGCCGGGGGCCGCGGGCTTGTTGTCGGTACCGAGCAGCAGCGGGGTGGCCGGGGCGTTCGGCGACGGGTTCGTGGTCCCGAACGGTACGGGGCCCTGCTGCCAGAACGTCTTCTTCCCTGCACTGTCCTGCACCGGCAGGCAGATCTTCCCGGTCTTCTTCAGATCGAAGGCCGCGTCGACGTCGTACGACTTCGAGGCGCCCGCCCCGAGCGAGCCGACGGCGCAGCTGAAAGCGCTGTTCGAACCTTTTGGAAGATCGGAATCCGAAAGGGCCGTGCAGCCCTTGACGCCCTTGATCTGCATTCCGTCGAAACCGACCACCAGAAGCCGTACGCTGCCGCTTTCCTTGGTCCCCTCGTTCTTCACCGTGGCGGTCAGCGAAGTCCCTTGAGTTTTGTTGTCGACCGATATCCTCTCGGGTAGCCGGGTGGTCAGCTTTACGCCCGCCGGCGCTTTGTCGACGGCCTTTCCCCCGTCGCTGCTGCCCGGACCGGTGTCGTCCGCGGTGGCGGTGAAGGCCAGTACCATCGCGGCCGAGAAAGATGCTGTGAGCAGCAACCCTGCGGCGGTCGTCGTACGGCGAGCACTCATGTTCGTCCCCCTTGGCTGCGCCTGAATTCGCAGTACTTGAAGAGGTACCACAAGATTTCTCCGCACTATGCTGTTACGGACCGAAGTGTGACCATTGGCTTTCGGCTGTTGCGGAGTTCGTGGCGCGTGTTGAGGGGGTGCACGGGATTGCCGGGGAATGTGCAGGGTGGTGCTCCGGGATTAATGGTGACCGGTCGCTACCGATTGGCCGAGAGTATCGGCCAGGGGGGAATGGGGCGCGTGTGGCGTGCCTCCGACGAAATACTCGACCGGCAGGTGGCGGTCAAGGAGATGCGGATCGACGGACTCGACCCGGAGGACGCCCGCACCCGCAGGGAACGCGCGCTGCGCGAGGCCAGGGCCACAGCCCGGATCGACCATCCCAACGTCGTCCGCATCTACGACGTGGTGGACGAGGGCGAGCGGCTGTGGATCGTGATGGAACTGGTCGCGGGGCGTTCGCTGGAACAGATCGTGGTGGCCGACGGGCCGCTCTCCCCGCCCGGGGCGGCGCGGCTCGGGCTCGGGCTCGTGGCGGCGCTGCGCGAGGTACACGCGGGCGGTGTACTGCACCGGGACATCAAGCCGGGCAACGTGCTGGTCGAGAACCGCGGGCACCGGATCGTGCTCACCGACTTCGGCATCGCCGCGATGGAGGACGCCAAGGCGCTGACCGTGGTCGGGATGCTCGTCGGCTCCCCCGACTACATGGCGCCCGAGCGGATCTCCGGCCGCCCGCAGGGTCCGCCCTCCGACGTCTGGTCGCTGGGCGCGACGCTCAGCGCGGCGCTGGGGGGCCGCTCGCCGTTCTCCCGCTCGACGACCCTCGCCACGCTGCACGCCGTCCTGTACGAGGAGCCCGAACTCCCCGCCGCGGCGGGCCCCTTGCGCGACATCCTGGCGTCCCTCCTCCGGAAGGAACCGACGACCCGCCCGGGCCTGGAACAGTTGGAACACCTCCTCCTGCCGATCGCCCACCCGGAACCGGAACCGCGCCGTGCAGGACCGCCGGGACCACAGCGGGGGCTGTGGCAGAAACCGGGCGAGGACCGAGCCCGGGAGGAGACCGACGGCCGGGACGAGACCGGGGCCTGGGGACAGGTTCCGGGCACGGAGCCGGAGACGGCGCCGGGACCGGGGCGGAGGCCGGTGCCGGAAGCGGAATCGGGAGCGGGCGCCGAAGAGGTGCCGAGGTCGGCGCCGGGTGCGGGGCCGGAAGCGGTGCCGAGGCCGACGCCGGGGGCGGGACCGGGAGGGGCACCGGCACCAGGCCCGGTGCTGTGGCCGAGCCCGGCACAGGGCTTCCCGACAGCTCCGGACAATGGGGCTCCGGCCGCTCCGGATCACGGGTCTCCGCTCGTTCCGGAGAACAGGTTCCCGACCGCTCCGGATTACGGGGCCCCGGCCGGACCGGGCGACGGATCTCCGACCGCTCCGGACCACGGCGCCCCGACCGGGCCGGATCACGGGTCTCCGGTCGGATCGGATCACGGGTCTCCGGTCGGACCGGGCCACGGGTCTGCGGCTGCTCCGGGCGACGGGTCTCCGACCCCTCCGGGCAATAGGTTCCCGACCGCTCCGGATCGCGGGTCTCCGGCCGCCCCGCACCATGAGCCCTCAGTCGGCCCGCGCCAGGGGCCCTCGGCCGGACCGGATCGTGGGCTCTCGGCCGGGTCGCGCCATGAGCCTTCAGCCGAGCCGGGCCAGGGGCCCTCGGCCGGACCGGATCATGAGCCCTCGGCCGGGCCGGACCGCGGGCTCTCGGTCGGGCCGCGCCATGAGCCTTCAGCCGAGCCGGGCCAGGGGCCCTCGGCCGGGCCGGATCATGAGCCCTCGGCCCGACCGGATCACGGGCTCTCAGTCGGACCGCGCCACGGGCCCTCAGCCGGCCCGCGCCACGAGCCCTCGGCCGGACCCGGTTACGAGCCCTCGACCAAGCCGGGCCGCGATGAGCCGGAGCCGGGTGCCGACGCCGTACCGGGTGCCGACGCCGTACCGGGTGCCGACGCCGTACCGGGTGCCGACGCCGTACCGGGCGCCGATACCGCACCGGGGACCGGCCTGGACCCGGCCCCGATGGCCGGCCCGACTTCGTCCCCACCCCCGACCCCACCCCCGACCCCACCCTCACCCTCAGGCTCGACCCCGACGGCCGACCTGGACACGGCGCCGGCGGGTCACCCGTCCCCGGGCCCAAGGGTCTTACGAGAGCCGGAGCCGGAGCCGGAAGTCCCTCTGCCCGGTCCGGAACCGCGTCCTGAGCCGCGGCTGACCCCCGACCCTGTGCACTGGCCCGAGGCGGGAGCGGCGCGGGACACGGCCGACGCCGGAGCCGTTCCCGACGAAGCGGGCGACGCCGAGTCGGCGGATCAAGCCGACGTACCCGACCAAGCCGTAACCAACAGCGCGCCCCCGACCGCCGACCGGGACAGGACCGCCACCCACGCCGAGCCGACCGGCGAAGCCGCACCTGCCGGCCCGCACGAGACAGCGGGCCGCTCCGAAACCCCCGTATTCCTGCGCTTCGGCCCGGTCAGCCCCGTCGCTCCGGTCCGGGACGCCGTACCGGAAGCGCACGTACCGGCAGCCGCCCCCGCCCTGCCCAAGGCCCCGAACCCGGCTACCCCCAGCACACCCCCGAACGCCTCCACGGAAACGTCCAGCACCCCCGGCACTTCCACCGAAGCCCTCTCAGAAGCCCCCTCCGAAGCTTCCGCAGCGTCCGCCGCGCCCCCCACCCCGTCCCCGCCGAAAACCGCCCCGGCCGGCCGCCCCGCCACCCTCCGCCGCGCAGGCATCGTCGTCGGCACCGGTGTCGTGCTCGCCGGAGCCGCCGTCTGGATCGTGGTCGCGGCGACCGGCGGGTCCGCGGACCGGGACGCGGACGGCGGCGCCTCGCCCACCGCGTCCGCGCCCGCCGCCACCTCGCCCACCGTCGACGGCACCGCGCGGCCCCCCACCCTGCCCCCGGGAGCGCACCGCGAGGCCGGCGGCTTCGCGTGGGCGACGCCCGACGGCTGGCGGCGGGACGTGAAGACGGGCGCCGAGGTGCACTACACCTCACCGGACGGCGGCCAGGAACTCGCCGCCAAGTCCTCCCTCGCCCGCGGCGACCTGATGGACACGTGGCGGACCTCGGAACAGAACGCGCACCAGGGCGAGGACTACCGGAAGATCCGCCTGGAGGAGACGACGTTCCGCGGCCGGCCCGCGGTCGTGTGGGAGTACACGTTCACCCTGAAGGGCGTGCCCTGGCACGCCCGGCTCCTCGGCTTCGACCAGGGCGGCAAGTCGTACCAGGTCAACACCTGGTACCAGCCGGGCGTCGAAGCCGAGGCGCTGCCCATCTACGAGAAGGTCAAGGACAGCTTCACGGTGCTGTGACCCGGGCGCCCCCGGAATCCTCCGCGCCCCCGGAATCCTCCGCGCCCCCGGAATCCTCCGCGCCCCCGGCGCCGGACGCGCCCCCGGCGCCGGACGCGCCCCCGGCGTCCACCACGCCGCTCACGCCGCTCACGCCGCTCACGCCGGACCCGCCGCCCCCGCGCCGCCCCAGCCATTGCCGGCCCACCGCGACCACGACGACCACCGCGGCGACGAGCAGGGAGAGCAGTACCGTCTCCCGCCCGTCGTGCTCGGTGTCCGTCAGCATGTAGCCGAGGACGAAGACGATCAGCGCGGCCGTCGCCCAGGTCAGATACGGGTACAGCCACATCCGCACGACGAGCTTCTCCGGCGCCACGCGCTCGATGATCCGCCGCATCCGCAGCTGCGAGAAGCAGATCACCAGCCAGACGAACAGGGCCACCGCGCCGGAGGAGTTGACGAGGAAGAGGAAGACGGAGTCGGGATACTTGTAGTTGAAGAAGACGGCGACGAAGCCGAAGACGACCGAGACGACGATCGCGGCTCGCGGCACCCCGCGCGCGGTGGTCCGGGCGAACGCCCGCGGCGCGTCCCCGCGCTCCCCGAGCGAGAACGCCATCCGGGAGGCCGTGTAGAGGCCGGAGTTCAGACAGGACAGCACCGAGGTCAGCACGATGAAGTTCATGATCTGGCCGGCGTGCGCGATGCCGAGGGAGTCCAGGGCGGCGACGTAGGAGCCCTTGTCCTCGACGGACGGGTCGTTCCAGGGCAGCAGCGCGACCACGACGAGGATCGAGCCGAGGTAGAAGACGGCGATCCGCCAGATGATGCTGTTGGTGGACTTGGTGACCGCGCGCTGCGGGTCCTCGGACTCGCCGGCCGCCAGCGTGGCGATCTCGCTGCCCATGAAGGAGAAGACGACCAGCAGGACGCCGGTGAGGATCGCGCCCGGACCGTGCGGCAGGAAACCGCCGTGGCCGGTGAGATTGCCGAATCCCGCCCGGTCGGTGTCGGCGCCGGGCAGCACCCCGAACACGGCCAGCAGACCCACCACGATGAACGCGCCGATCGCCACGACCTTGATACCGGCGAACCAGAACTCGAATTCACCGTAGGAGCCGACCGAGACCAGATTGGTGGCGGTGAGCACGAGCATCACGATCAGCGCCCAGCCCCACTGCGGCACCGCGGGGATCCAGCCCTCGAGGATCTTCGCGCCCGCGGTCGCCTCCACGGCGAGCACGACCACCCAGAAGAACCAGTACAGCCAGCCGATCGAGAAACCGGCCCAGCGGCCGAGCGCGCGGTCCGCGTGGGCGGAGAACGAGCCGGAGGCCGGATTGGCCGCGGACATCTCCCCGAGCATCCGCATCACCAGCACCACGAGGGTGCCGACGAGAGCGTAGGACAGCAGGATGCCGGGGCCCGCGGTGGCGATGCCGGTGCTGGAGCCGACGAAGAGCCCGGCTCCGATGACACCGCCGATGGCGATCATGGACAGATGGCGGTTCTTGAGTCCTGCCTTGAGCCCCGGATCACCGGGGGCGGGGGAGACACCGGCATCTTCAGGGCCGTCTCCGGCCTTCGACAGGGTCGGCTGCGAGGTCATGGGGGGTTCCTTTGCGCCGGCGGACAGAATTCCCGTACGCGGGGGGACGAGCGGGGTACGGGAACTCGTACGCGCGAGATGACCGGCGTACGAGTCGGTCCAGTGAATCGGAGGCAAAGAAATTCGTGAACCTTTGATTCCGGATCGTTACTTGAGGTTTTACTGAGCTTTCATAGTGTTGCCCCTGTATTTCCGGTACGGCACCCGGCGAGGCCGATCGGAAACGGCCGTGTCACACTCGGACCATGCGCGTGTATCTCGGCTCCGATCATGCCGGTTTCGAACTGAAGAACCACCTCGTCGACTGGCTCAGGTCCGCCGGCCACGAGCCCGTCGACTGCGGGCCCCTCATCTACGACGCCCAGGACGACTACCCGCCCTTCTGCCTGCGCGCCGCGGAGCGCACGGCGGCGGACCCGGACGCCCTCGGCATCGTGATCGGCGGCTCCGGCAACGGCGAGCAGATCGCGGCCAACAAGGTGGCCGGCGTCCGCGCCGCCCTCGCCTGGAGCGAGGAGACCGCCGCGCTCGGCCGCCAGCACAACAACGCCAACGTCGTCGCGATCGGCGCCCGGATGCACACGCAGGAAGAGGCCACCAAGTTCGCCGAGGTGTTCCTGGGCACCCCGTTCTCCGGCGACGAGCGGCACATCCGCCGCATCGACATGCTCTCGGTGTACGAGACCACGGGCGAGCTCCCGCCGATCCCGGCCCACCACCCGCAGCAGCCGTAACACCGGCGTCGCCCGGCCCGGCGGTCCGTACCCGAGAAGCGGGGACGGGCCGCCGGGCCGCGCGCCGGACGCACCCCGATCACCCAGCAGCGCAGCAGGAGGACCCGTGCCCGAGGGGCACACCATTCACCGCCTGGCCGAGGACTACGCCGCCGCCTTCGCGGGGCGCCCCGCCCGGGTGAGCAGCCCCCAGGGCAAGTTCGCCGACTCCGCGGCCCTGCTCGACGGCACCGTCCTGGAGTCCGCCGACGCCCACGGCAAGCACCTCTTCCTCGGCTTTTGCGGCGCCGACTGGGTCCACATCCACCTCGGCCTCTTCGGCAAGGTCGGCTTCGGCGCCCAGCCCGCCCCGCCGCCCACCGACACCGTCCGCCTCCGCCTGGCGAACGACACCTCCTACGTGGACCTGCGCGGCCCCACGGCCTGCGCGCTGATCACGGGCGCCGAGAAGCAGGCGATACACGACCGCCTCGGCCCCGACCCGCTGCGCCCGGACGCCGACCCGCAGGCCGCCTACCGGCGCGTCTCCCGCAGCCGTACGACGATCGCCGCGCTGCTGATGGACCAGAAGGTGATCGCGGGCGTCGGGAACGTCTACCGCGCCGAGGTCCTCTTCCGGCACGGCATCGACCCCTACCGCGCGGGCAAGGACGTCACCCCGGCCGAGTGGGACGCGATCTGGGCCGACCTGGTGGCCCTGATGCGCGAGGGCGTCCGCCACAACCGCATCGACACGGTCCGCCCCGAGCACACCCCCGGGGCGATGGGCCGGCCGCCGCGCGTCGACGACCACGGCGGCGAGGTCTACGTGTACCGGCGGGCCACGCTGCCCTGCCACATCTGCGGCGGCGAGATCCGCACCGCCGGTCTCGCCGCCCGCAACCTCTTCTGGTGCCCCGGCTGCCAGCAGCGCTGACCGCCCCGCCGGAAGTCAGACCTCAGAACCCGTGCGGCAGCCACGGTGCGACCGCCGAGGAGAAGCCCGTCGCGGCCTCCTGGAGCGCGCCCAGGCGCTGCTCGCGCACCCGGCCCGCCGCCGCCAGCGACGTCAGGGAGATCCCGCCCAGATACGCCGCCCCCAGGTCCCGTACGGACAGCGCGAGGTCGGCCGGGTCCGCGGTGCGCACGCAGGTCGCGCCCTTGGTGTCGCCGCTGAGCCGCCAACGCCCCTCGTTCCAGGGGCAGAAGGCGTCCTCGACCTCGAACACCACGTCCACCGGCGCCTGGTACGTACGCGCCTCCAGCGCCGCCCCGACGTCGACCAGCCGCAGGTACAGCGAGTCCCGCACCCGCAGATTGCACCGGCGGACGTCGGACACCAGGTGCTGCCAGCCGTCGTCCACGGGCGTGCTGTGCACCCGCAGCGTCGTCGTCAGGTCCAGGTCGAACAGGAACCGCCACAGCGCCGCCCGCACCTCGGGGCCGAGCCCCTCCAGCTCGTTCAGCTTCACCATGCCGTTGTGCCCGGCGGGCCCCCAGTCGGGTTTGACGCGATAGCGCGCGTACCCCACGATCTCGCCGTCCCGCTCCGCGACCACGCACTGCAACGGGGACGCGCCCTGCCGCTCGCTCTCCGGGTCGAGAATGCCGAGCCGGTCCCAGCCGGGCCGCCGCGCGAGCAGCCCGGGCCGCCCCGGCACCAGCCGGGCGTAGACCGCCTCGCACGCGTCGAGCACCTCGGCCGGCGCCGCGTACCGCAGCCGTACGTCATCCGCACCGGCCGGGACCGACAGTCCCACGCGGGTCGTGTCGATCTCGGCCTGGAGCTGCTGGGTCGCCATGCCGTAGCCGAACCGGCCGTAGATCGCGGGCTCCGAGGCCGTCAGCACCGCCAGCGGCTCGCCCCAGGAACGGACGTCGTCCAGCTGCCGCCGCATCATCGAGGTCAGCACCCCGCGCCGGCGGTGTGTGGCCGCGACGCTGACCATCGTGACACCGGCGGCGGGGACCGAGGCGCCCCCGGGGACGGTGAGCCGGAAGGTGAAGGCACCCGCCGTCCCCACGCAGCGGTCGTCCTCCCAGACGCCGAGGGAACGGTCGAACTCCGTCAGCGCGTCCCACAGCTCCCGCTCCTCGGCCGGTTCCGGTACTCCGCCGAACGCGCGGATCAGGTTCGCGTACCAGACGTCCAAGTCGGCCTGCCGCAGCACCCGCAAGTCAGTCGTCATAGGCCATGCCTACCAGGGGGCCGGGGGGCGGGCGAGGGATTTTCGCGCGGGTCGCAGGCCCGTTCTCTCCTGAGATGTCCGTGAAGTTCCGCGCTCGGACGGGGGACAAGTGGGACCTCCCGTGCCAAGCGGCAGGTCCGATGGATAAGGTCCCGAGCAATGGCAGCAGGACGAGAGCGGCGCGCGGAAGCCGAGACGTCGACGGCCCGGTTGAAGAAGCAGTGGCACCGGGCCCGTGTCGCGCTGCGCAGATCCGCCGTCGACTACTTCCGCGGCGACGGCTCCGACTGGGTCGCACTGGCCGGTCTGCTGCTCACCATCCCGGTGATCGCGGCCACCACGATGGTCAACTCCGTGTGGTGCTCGCCGGCCGCCCTGGTCCTGCCGATCGTCGCCGGCGGCCTGCTGCTGCGCCCGGCCAGCCTGCTCGGCCTGTACGCCGCCGCGGCCACCGCGCTGATCGTGGAGTCGGTCCGGCTCGGCCCGTACACCGAGGGTCCCTCCCGGGTCACCCCCGGCGTGGTGCTGGTCGTCGCGGCCTGCGGCTTCTTCGGGCTGATCATCGCGCAGTTCCGCAGCCGGGTCGGCGTGCCCTGGCGGCGTGGCGGCACCATGCTCTTCGACCTGCGCGAACGCATCAGGGTGCAGAGCAAGCTGCCGAAGCTGCCCGTCGGCTGGCACCGGGAGATGGCGCTGCGCCCCGCGGGCGGCCAGTCCTTCTCCGGGGACTTCGTGGTCGCGGCCCGCACCAACGGCGGGCGGACCCTGGAGGTCGTCCTCACCGACGTGTCCGGCAAGGGCATGGACGCGGGCTCCCGCGCCCTGCTGCTGTCCGGCGCCTTCGGCGGCCTGCTCGGCTCGCTCCCGCCGCACGCCTTCCTGCCCGCCGCCAACGGCTACCTGCTGCGCCAGGACTGGGACGAGGGCTTCGCCACCTCCACCCATCTGGTCCTCGACCTGGACTCGGGCGACTACGAGCTGTTCACCGCCGGGCACCCGCCGGGCCTCCAGCTCAGCGCGGGCAGCGGCCGCTGGGAGGAGAAGGCCGCCGACGGCCCCCTCCTCGGCGTCTACGATGGCGCCCAGTTCGACCCGGTCAAGGGCTCGCTGCGCCCCGGTGACGTGCTGATGCTGTTCACCGACGGCCTGGTGGAGACCGCCGACCGGGACATCGTCGAGGGCATCGACCGGCTCACCGGCGAGGCCGACCGCTATGTCGCGGGCGGCTTCCACGGCGCCGCCTGGCACCTCATCGAGGCCGTCGCGAAGGACGTCAACGACGACCGGGCGCTGCTGCTCATCTGCCGCGAGGGCCCGACGGCGGCGTCCGCCCGCTGAGCACCCGAGAACGGCCGGCGCGCAATTCGCCACTGGGGCCCCGGCGGCCGCCGCGCCGTAAGACACTGGCGAGGTGACGCGAACTCTCCTCACCCTGGCCGAAGTCGAAGCCCTCGCCCGCGCGGCGCACGCCGATCGGACGGACAAGGCGGGACGGCCGTACGCCGAGCACCTCCGAGCCGTCGCGGAGGGGGTGCTCGAGCGCGGCGGCGACGACGATCAGGTCGCCGCGGCCTGGCTGCACGACGCCGTCGAGGACGACGCCCTGTCACGGGAGTGGCTGGACGCCGCCGCCCTGGCGCCGCGCACGAAGGAGATCGTCCTGGCGCTCACCAAGGGCGAGGACGAGCCCCCGGAGGCGTACGCGCGGCGGATCCGCACCACTCCGGGGGCGCTGCTGGTGAAGGCAGCCGACCTGGCGCACAACGCCGATCCGGCCCGGCTCGCGGTCCTCGACGAGCACACCCGGGCCCGCCTGGCCAAGAAGTACGCCACCATGCGCGCACTCCTCGGCCTGCCGCCGTCCTGACGGGGTCCGGCGGGGGTCTCTACCGAGAGACCCGCTGAGCCGTCTGCTGCGCCGCCTGCGGGGCGGCCTGCTCGGCGGAATGCGTGCCACCGGCGGACGGCGTGCCCCCGGTGCGGGTGCGCTCGCGGGCGATCTCCGCCGCGTCCTGCTTGAAGGCCCACTCCATCCTCGGCTCCATGGCGAAGCGGAACATCCGCTGCACCGGCGGTGTGCACAGCGCGGTGATGACCGAGGCCGCGACGGCCGTCACGAGGATCTCGCCGCCGGGCGTGTGCACCCAGGAGTGGTCGAACCAGCCCCAGAAGCGCGAGCCCTTGGCCAGGAAGCCGTGCAGCAGATAGCCGTACAGCGTGCCCGCGCCCAGCACCGTGAACCACATCTTGCGGCGCGGCACCCAGGCGAAGAAGCAGGCGGTCAGCACCATCGAGCAGCCGAAGAGGGCGAGCGTCATCACGACACCGGCCCACCAGGGCGAGCCCAGCTCCTGGGCGCTGTCGCGGTGGTAGAACCACGCGGACGTCATCTTCGGGGCCGTCCAGTACGCCACCGCCAGCGCCGCCGCGAAGACGGGCACCGACAGGACGCGGATCTCCGGGCGCCGCATGAACTGGAAGTGGGCCGGCTTCATGCACAGACCCATCACGAAGAACGGCAGGAACTGAAGGACGCGCTGGAGGTCGAGATCGTCGCCGATGTCCGGCGAGACGGAGGCCAGTACGGCGATGGCGAGCGCGAGCGGCAGCGGCCAGCGCACGGCCTTCCAGATCGGGGTGGTCAGCCGCCACACGAACAGGGCGACCAGGAACCAGGTGAGGTACCAGGGATCGAGCAGGCTGATCGGCTGGTCCGGATCGTGGTCGGCCCACCGCTTGAACAGCGAGTAGGCGACCTCGAAGATCACGTACGGCACGGCGACGCCGGTGACCAGCCGCCTGAGCCGGTCGGGGCGCATGTCGAAACTGCGGGAGAAGTAGCCGGAGATGAGGATGAAGGCCGGCATGTGGAAGGTGTAGACGACCATGTACAGCGCCTCTGCGGCGCGGCTGTCGTCGGTCAGCGGCTCCCAGGCGTGGCCCATCGCGACCAGGACGATCGCCAGGTACTTGGCATTGTCGAAGAACGCGTCCCGTTGTTTGACCGGCTTGGTCTCCGGGGACCCGGTCCCGGGAGAGGGCCGCGGCGTGGACGCGGAGCGCGGGCTCGGCACTCCCTCCGCCGGCGAGGTGGCCGGGGGGAGCGGCGCGCTGTTGGGGCCGTGCGGACGCAACGAGTTCGTCACAGAGCATCCCACCAGCGCACCGGCGGGAGGATCCGGGACCTCGCTGCACATGCGGGGGACGAGGCAGCGTGGAACATCTGAGGCACCCTAGCGTTGTCTGTGGGATTCCGTAAAACCCCTCGGTGTCATTCCTGGTTATCGCCTGCGGATACCCCGGATTTCGTGGAGCCAACATCCGAATGCGGGGCGGCTGTTGAGGCGGATGGCTCTAGCGAACCGCCCCTTGTGCCCCGCTTCATCCTGACTAAACGCCGCATAACGCCCGCGGGCGACTCTGGTGGAATGTCCGGTTGATTGCCTTTTAGTGGGTCCGTGTTCACCTGCCCCGAAGACGGCGCCGGCGGGCCCCGGTGTGCCTGTGGCAACAATTCGAATTACCTGCGAACAGATTGTGTGCACGCCGAAACGATCACCCTTGATTTCCTGTGCGCGAGTGACTCGAATTGCCGTGCGGGGCCGCCCGGTTGCGGTGTCGCGGCCCCTGACGCCGATGTGGTGGCCATGCTTCCGTGGCCGACGATGCCTCACCTGCCGCATACGGTGGCCCTGTTGGTGGCACGATGGTCCTGGCGGGGGTGCGCGGGGATGGCACCCCCGGGCCGGGAGAGCGGAACCGACCGTAGGGTGTGATCAGTTGTGGCCATTTCGCTGTCAGTGGTGCTGCTGTTGGCGATCATCCTGGTGGTGTTGATCCGGGGAGGATCGATCAAGGCGGGCCCCGCCATCGTGGCGATTCTCTTCGGCTTCTTCCTCGCCTCGACCGGGATGGCCCCGTCCATCAACCGGTTCCTGAACTCGATAGCGGAGACCATCAACTCGATCAGCTTCTGAGCCGGTGGCCGCCGCGGAGCGCCGCCGGGCGCCGGTGCGCGCCGTCCCGGACGGCGCGGCCCCGACGGGCCGCCGCGCCGCCGGCCGCCCGGCCCCTCTGGCCACGCCCGGCCCGGCCGGTACTCACCCGGCCGGGCGGAATACGGCCTTTCTCGGCCTCCGGCCGCCGTGCACCGCCCGCCCGGACCCGGCGCACGCCGCGGGGCGGCCCGGCAACGGCGGTATCCCGTCGCGCAGGGTCGAGCGCGCGGACAAGGGGAGCGTGAGGGCGCGCGGGGGCTCGAAGGGCGGCGTGCGCACCCGTAACGACTCGGGGCCAGGCGGAGGAGTGAACCTCCGGCCTGGCCCCGACATGTCTGGAGCGGGCGACGGGAATCGAACCCGCGTAGCTAGTTTGGAAGACTAGTGCTCTACCATTGAGCTACGCCCGCACAGCTCGCACCGCAGGTCAGCGACCGCGGCACAGAAGGCATCGTAGCGGGTGGCACCGCCTCGGCGCACACCCCCTCAGCGCATCGCCCGCCCGGCCCGGGAGTGCCCCGCAAATGCGGCGGCCGCACCGTCGGCGGGCATGTACCCTACGTGTCGCACCGACGGGGTGTGGCGCAGCTTGGTAGCGCGTCCGCTTTGGGAGCGGAAGGCCGTGGGTTCAAATCCCGCCACCCCGACCAGCAGGATCACCCCCCGGGCCCCGTACGGGCCCGGCTTACCGGCTCACCTTTTGGGGCGTGTACCGCCTGCGGTTACTATGCAAGCTGCGCGCCCGTGTGTCTGCACTCCCATGTCTCTCAGGGGCCGCGAATCCGCTGAGGCCCTGCCGGTCGGCACAGGCACGCAGCAGAACCCCCAAGAAGTCAGCCACAAGGAGACCGAACCGTGAAGAGCGCCGTGGAGAACCTGAACCCGACCCGGGTTCGGCTCACTGTCGAGGTGCCCTTCGAGGAGCTCAAGGACAGCCTCGACGCGGCGTACAAGAAGATCAACCAGCAGGTCACGGTGAAGGGCTTCCGGAAGGGCAAGATCCCGGCGCGCGTCATCGACCAGCGGTTCGGTCGTGGCGCCGTGCTGGAGGAGGCCGTCAACGACGCGCTCCCGAAGTTCTACACCGACGCGGTCAACGAGGCTGAGCTGAACGTTCTCGGCCAGCCCGAGGTCGACATCACCGAGCTGAAGGACGGCGAGACGCTGAACTTCACCGCGGAGGTCGACGTCCGCCCGGCCATCGAGATCCCGGACTACTCGGGCATCGAGGTCGAGGTCGACGCCGTCGAGGTCACCGACGAGGACGTCGACAAGGCCGTCACCGAGCTGCGTGAGCGCTTCGCGTCCACCTCCCCGGTCGAGCGTGCCGCCGAGGACGGCGACGTCGTCACCATCGACCTGGAGGCCAAGGTCGACGGCGAGGTCCTGGAGGACGGCATCGCCTCCGGCGTCTCGTACACCATCGGCTCCGGCGAGCTGCTCGACGGCATCGACGACGCCGTGAAGGGCGTGGAGGCCGGTGGCGAGGCCACCTTCGCCTCCGAGCTCAAGGGCGGCTCGGCGGCCGGCAAGGAGGCCGAGGTCACCGTCAAGGTCACCCAGGTCGCCAAGCGTGAACTGCCCGAGCTGGACGACGACTTCGCGCAGCTCGCCTCGGAGTTCGACACCCTGGAGGAGCTGCGCGCGGACAGCCGCAAGCGCCTCGAGAACATGAAGCAGTACGACCAGGCCACGCAGGCCCAGGAGCGCGTCCTGGAGAAGCTGCTCGAGCTGGTCGAGGTGCCCGTCCCCGAGAAGCTGCTCGAGGACGAGATCAACACCCGTAAGCACAACCTCGAGCACCACCAGCTCGGCCAGATGGGTCTCGACCTCGAGAAGTACCTCGAGATCCAGGGCAAGACGGCCGAGGAGTTCGACACCGAGACCAAGGACGCCGCGGTCAAGGGCATCAAGACGCAGTTCGTCCTGGACGAGCTGGTCAACAAGGAGAAGCTGAACGTCAACCAGGAGGAGCTCACCGAGCACCTCATGCGGCGCGCGGCCTCCTCCGGCATGTCCCCCGACCAGTTCGCCCAGGCGGTCGTCGAGGGCGGCCAGGTCCCGATGCTGGTCGGCGAGGTCGCCCGCGGCAAGGCCCTCGCGGTCGTCGTCGAGGCCGCCACGGTCAAGGACACCAACGGCGAGGTCGTCGAGCTGGACGACGACGAGGACGAGACGGCCGAGACGGCCGAGACCGCCGAGGCCGCCGAGACCGCCGTCGAGCAGGCCGACGAGGCCGGCACCGAGGCCGAGGAGAAGTAGGCGACGCGGTCCGACCGCCTCGCGCGCAGTCGCACACGGGCCCCCGGGAGACACACGTCCCGGGGGCCCGTGCGGCACCACGGGGGCGGCGCGGACCGGGGCCCGGCGGGTGTCCCGCGGGTGCCGTTCCGTACGCCCCGACGGCGGGCGACCTGCGCTCACAGCGAACAGTTCCCTCTGCGGGATTCCCCGGAGGGACCAGCGCGTTAGGGTCCTTGAATACGAGGGCAGGGGAGTCCCCGAAGCCGCCCCGGGGCGGTGCGGGCGGGACCCCACGCCTGAGCAGAAGACGTGAGACGGCCCGGCGCCGTCGTAAGACGAGCAGGTGGATACGTGACGAATCTGATGCCCTCCGCCGCCGGCGAGCCTTCCATCGGTGGTGGCCTCGGCGACCAGGTCTACAACCGGCTGCTCAACGAGCGGATCATCTTCCTCGGCCAGCCGGTCGACGACGACATCGCGAACAAGATCACCGCACAGCTGTTGCTCCTTGCCTCCGATCCGGAGAAGGACATCTACCTCTACATCAACAGCCCCGGCGGCTCGATCACGGCCGGCATGGCGATCTACGACACCATGCAGTACATCAAGAACGACGTGGTGACCATCGCCATGGGCATGGCGGCCTCGATGGGCCAGTTCCTGCTCAGCGCGGGCACCCCCGGCAAGCGCTTCGCGCTGCCGAACGCCGAGATCCTGATCCACCAGCCCTCCGCGGGCCTCGCGGGCTCCGCGTCGGACATCAAGATCCACGCCGAGCGGCTGCTGCACACCAAGAAGCGGATGGCTGAGCTGACCGCGTACCACACGGGTCAGTCGGTGGAGCAGATCACCCGTGACTCCGACCGCGACCGCTGGTTCGACCCGGTCGAGGCCAAGGAGTACGGCCTCATCGACGACATCATGCCCACCGCTGCCGGCATGCCGGGCGGCGGCGGCACCGGGGCGGCCTAGGCGGGCTCAGGCCCGGCGCGGGCCGCCGTGCCGGCCTACGGCCGGATCGCGCGGCACGCGAGCCCCGCAAGCCCCCCAGCGACCGCCTCAGCCCCTTTCAGGCTTCCAGGAGACACAGTGAACGACTTCCCCGGCAGCGGCCTCTACGCCCGCACGCAGGCCGAGTACACCGGTCCTCGTGCGGAGTCCCGCTACGTCATCCCGCGCTTCGTGGAGCGCACCTCGCAGGGCGTGCGCGAGTACGACCCGTACGCGAAGCTCTTCGAGGAGCGGGTGATCTTCCTCGGCGTCCAGATCGACGACGCCTCCGCCAACGACGTCATGGCGCAGCTGCTGTGCCTGGAGTCGATGGACCCCGACCGGGACATCTCGATCTACATCAACAGCCCCGGCGGTTCCTTCACGGCGCTCACGGCCATCTACGACACGATGCAGTTCGTGAAGCCGGACATCCAGACGGTCTGCATGGGCCAGGCCGCCTCGGCCGCCGCGGTCCTGCTGGCCGCCGGCACGCCGGGCAAGCGGATGGCGCTGCCCAACGCGCGCGTACTGATCCACCAGCCCTACAGTGAGACCGGTCGCGGGCAGGTTTCCGACCTGGAGATCGCGGCCAACGAAATCCTCCGGATGCGTTCGCAGCTCGAGGAGATGCTGGCCAAGCACTCGACCACGCCGATCGAGAAGATCCGCGAGGACATCGAGCGCGACAAGATCCTCACGGCCGAGGACGCCCTGTCCTACGGTCTGGTGGACCAGATCATCTCCACCCGGAAGATGAACAACTCCGCGGTGGCGTGACGCAGGGCTGTATCGTCTGCCGCTCCTTGGCACGGTCCACGTCAAAGTGAACCGTGCCAAGGGGGGCCCGAACGGGGGGCCCGGCAAGGTACCGTCGGACATAAGGCAGCACCAGGAGCCGCTGGACCTAGGCGTCTCCCAGGCGAAGGGGAAGCACACCGTGGCACGCATCGGTGACGGCGGCGATCTGCTCAAGTGCTCGTTCTGTGGCAAGAGCCAGAAGCAGGTCAAGAAGCTCATCGCAGGCCCCGGTGTGTACATCTGCGACGAGTGCATCGATCTCTGCAACGAGATCATCGAGGAAGAACTCGCGGAGACGAGCGAGGTCCGCTGGGAGGAACTGCCCAAGCCCCGCGAGATCTACGAGTTCCTCGAGGGCTACGTCGTCGGCCAGGAGGCCGCGAAGAAAGCCCTGTCGGTCGCGGTGTACAACCACTACAAGCGGGTCCAGGCCGGTGAGAACGGCGGCGCCCAAGGCCGCGAGGACGCCATCGAGTTGGCGAAGTCCAACATCCTCCTGCTGGGCCCGACGGGCTCCGGCAAGACGCTCCTCGCGCAGACCCTGGCGCGCATGCTGAACGTCCCGTTCGCCATCGCCGACGCGACGGCGCTGACGGAGGCGGGGTACGTCGGCGAGGACGTCGAGAACATCCTCCTGAAGCTCATCCAGGCGGCCGACTACGACGTCAAGAAGGCCGAGACCGGGATCATCTACATCGACGAGATCGACAAGGTGGCCCGCAAGAGCGAGAACCCGTCGATCACGCGCGACGTGAGCGGCGAGGGCGTGCAGCAGGCCCTGCTGAAGATCCTCGAGGGCACCACGGCCTCGGTGCCGCCGCAGGGCGGGCGCAAGCACCCGCACCAGGAGTTCATCCAGATCGACACGACGAACGTGCTGTTCATCGTGGGCGGTGCCTTCGCGGGCCTGGAGAAGATCATCGAGTCCCGGGCCGGCGCCAAGGGCATCGGCTTCGGCGCGACGATCCGCTCCAAGCGCGAGCTGGAGTCCAAGGACCAGTTCGAGGACGTCATGCCCGAGGACCTGGTGAAGTTCGGCATGATCCCCGAGTTCATCGGCCGGCTCCCCGTCATCACCTCGGTCCACAACCTCGACCGCGAGGCGCTCCTCCAGATCCTGGTGGAGCCGCGCAACGCGCTGATGAAGCAGTACCAGCGCCTCTTCGAACTCGACGGTGTGGAGCTGGAGTTCGAGCGCGAGGCGCTGGAGGCCATCGCCGACCAGGCCATCCTCCGCCAGACCGGCGCCCGCGGCCTGCGCGCCATCATGGAGGAGGTCCTGATGTCGGTGATGTACGAGGTGCCGTCCCGCAAGGACGTGGCCCGCGTCGTCATCACCGCGGACGTCGTCCATTCGAACGTGAACCCGACCCTGATCCCGCGCGACGCGCGCGGGCGGGGGCCGGGCGAGCAGAAGACGGCGTAGCGCCGAACCTACGCTGACACGCATACGGAAGGGCCCCGGTCGACCGACCGGGGCCCTTCCGTCGTACTCGGTGCGCGTCAGGCCTTGACGCGCACGTCGTTGCGGAGCTTGGCGGCGTTGGCCGCGGCGTCCTCCATCGACATGCCCTTGCCCGCGGCCATCTGCGCCACCTCGATCGACAGGACGTAGGCGACGGTGCTGTGGTCGCCCCAGATGCACAGCGGCATCGTCACCTTCTTCGGGGCGCCGCTGTCGGTCTGCGACGAGTCGTTGTTCGTGATCTCCGACTCCTGGCACTTCATGATGCCGTTCTCAAAGCCGTCCGGCGTGAACTCCTGCGGGCTGCCGAGCAGCTTGCCCTCGGTGTCGTCGTCGCTCTGGTCCTTCTCGGCCTCGGTCTTCATCTTGGCGAACATCGCGTCGACGACCGCCTCCGGGTCGTCCACGGTGCCGTACACGCCGCTGAAGGTGATCTGCTTGGCGGTGAGGCCGTCGCCGGACTGGTAGGAGGCCGAGACGTCCTTGGGGTCCTGCACGCCCCACTTCTCGGCGTCCTTGATGTCCTCGTCGTCCATCGAGTCGGTGTCGCTGTCGCTCTTCTTGTAGTCACCGCCGAGCACGGTGGCCGGAGTCGTCAGCTTGTGCGCGCCGTCGTCGGCGATGTCCGCGCCGCCGCCCCCGCCGAACACGAAGTACGCGCCGACCGCGATCGCCGCCACGACCGCCACCGCGCCGATGATCAGGCCCGTCTTCTTCTTGCCGCCGCCGGGCGCGGGCGGCTGCGGGACGCCGTAGGGCTGCTGGCCGTACGGCTGCTGCTGACCGTACGGTCCGGGCTGCTGACCGTAGGGCGGCTGCGGGGGCTGCTGCGGCGGAACACCGGGAGGGGACTGCTGGGGGTAGCCGTAACCGGGCTGCTGCGGGGGCTGCTGGGGGTAGCCGTAGCCGGGCTGGGGGGCCTGCGGCGGCTGCTGGCCGTACGGGCCCGGCTGACCGTACGGTCCGGGCTGCTGGGGCTGCCCGCCGTACGGGCCCGGCTGGTTGTAGCTCATTACTGGGTTCCCCTCCGGATACTTATGTGTTCCGAACATCCTGACGCAAGGAGCGGGGAGCGCGGGCATCGGGGCCCCTACCGTTACTGAAGAATCCCGTTTCGGGACGGGGCCGTGACACCTCTGACTGAGCCCGTGACCGACAACGCTCAGCAGCAGCCGCCAGCATCCACTCCCGAACTGCCGACCCAGTACGCGCCGGCCGACGTAGAGCGGCCGCTGTACGAGCGCTGGGTGGAGCGGGGCTATTTCGAGGCGGACGCCATAAGCGACAAGCCGCCCTTCACCGTCGTCATCCCGCCGCCGAACGTCACGGGCAGCCTGCACCTCGGGCACGCCTTCGAGCACACCCTCATCGACGCCCTCACCCGCCGCAAGCGCATGCAGGGTTACGAGACGCTGTGGCAGCCCGGCATGGACCACGCCGGCATCGCCACGCAGAACGTCGTGGAGCGCGAGCTCGCCAAGGAGGGCAAGTCCCGCCACGACCTCGGCCGCGAGGCGTTCGTCGAGCGCGTCTGGCAGTGGAAGGGCGAGTCCGGCGGGCAGATCTCCGGGCAGATGCGCCGCCTCGGTGACGGTGTCGCCTGGTCGCGCGAGCGCTTCACGATGGACGAGGGCCTCTCCCAGGCCGTCCAGACCATCTTCAAGCGGCTCTACGACGACGAGCTGATCTACCGCGCCGAGCGCATCATCAACTGGTGCCCGCGCTGTCTCACCGCGATCTCCGACATCGAGGTCGAGTACCAGGACGACGACGGCGAGCTCGTCTCCATGAAGTACGGCGAGGGGGACGACACCATCGTCGTCGCCACCACCCGTGCCGAGACGATGCTCGGTGACACGGCCGTCGCCGTCCACCCCGAGGACGAGCGGTACAAGCACCTGGTCGGCAAGCTGATCAAGCTGCCGCTCACCGACCGTTCCATCCCGGTCGTCGCGGACGAGCACGTCGACCCGGAGTTCGGCACCGGCGCGGTCAAGGTCACCCCGGCCCACGACCCGAACGACTTCGAGATCGGCCAGCGCCACGACCTGCCGGCCATCGCCGTCATGGACGAGCACGCCGTCATCACGGTCCCCGGCCCCTTCCAGGGCCAGGACCGTCTGGAGGCCCGCTCCGCGATCGTCGCCGCGCTGCGCGCCGAGGGCCGGATCGTCGCCGAGAAGCGCCCTTACGTCCACTCGGTCGGCCACTGCTCGCGCTGCAAGACCACCATCGAGCCGCGCCTGTCCATGCAGTGGTGGGTCAAGGTCGGCCCGCTGGCGAAGGCCGCCGGCGACGCGGTCCGCGAGGGCAAGGTCAAGATCCACCCGCAGGAGATGGAGAAGCGGTACTTCGACTGGGTCGACAACCTGCACGACTGGTGCATCTCGCGCCAGCTCTGGTGGGGCCACCGCATCCCGGTCTGGTACGGGCCGAACGGCGAGGTCGTCTGCGTCGGCCCCGACGACGAGGCGCCCACCGGCGAGGGCTGGCACCAGGACACCGACGTCCTCGACACCTGGTTCTCCTCCGGCCTGTGGCCGTTCTCCACGCTCGGCTGGCCCGAGCAGACCGAGAGCCTCGCGAAGTTCTATCCGAACTCGGTCCTGGTCACCGGCTACGACATCCTCTTCTTCTGGGTCGCCCGGATGATGATGTTCGGCCTGTACGCGATGGACGGCACCCCGCCGTTCCACACCATCGCCCTGCACGGCATGGTCCGCGACCAGTTCGGCAAGAAGATGTCGAAGTCCTTCGGCAACGCGGTCAACCCGCTGGACTGGATGGACAAGTACGGCTCCGACGCGCTCAGGTTCACTCTCGCCCGTGGCGCCAACCCGGGTGTCGACGTCCCGATCGGCGAGGACTGGGTCCAGGGCTCGCGCAACTTCGCCAACAAGATCTGGAACGCCACGCGCTTCGCGCTGATGAACGGCGCGACGGTCGAGGGCGAGCTGCCGCCCGCGGAGCAGCTGTCGGCCACCGACCGCTGGATCCTGTCCCGGCTGAACGCCACGGTCGCCGAGGTCGACGCCCTCTACGACGACTACCAGTTCGCCAAGCTGTCGGACGCCCTCTTCCACTTCGCCTGGGACGAGGTCTTCGACTGGTACGTCGAGCTGTCCAAGACCACGTTCATGGGCGGCGGCGCGGCCGCGAAGGTCTCCGGGCGGGTCCTCGGCGAGGTCCTGGACGTCACGCTGCGCCTGCTGCACCCGATCGTCCCGTTCGTCACGGAGACGCTGTGGACCACGCTCACCGGCGGTGAGTCGGTCGTCATCGCCGACTGGCCGGAGGACAGCGGCTTCCGCGACGCTGCCGCTGAGCGCGAGATCGAGACGCTTCAGCAGGTCATCACGGAGGTCCGTCGCTTCCGCGCCGACCAGGGGCTCCAGCCCGGTCAGCGGGTGCCGGCGCAGTTGTCCCTGGACGGGACGGCGCTCGCGCCGCACGAGGCGGCGATCCGCCAGCTCCTGCGGCTCCAGCCGGAGGGCGAGAGCTTCTCGGCCACGGCGACGCTGCCGGTCGCGGGGGCCACGGTGGCGCTCGACCTGTCCGGCACGATCGACGTCGCCGCGGAGCGGAAGCGGCTGGCGAAGGACCTTGCCGCCGCTGAGAAGGAGAAGGCTCAGGCGAACGCGAAGCTCGGGAACGAGGCGTTTCTCGCGAAGGCTCCGGATCATGTCGTGGACAAGATCCGGGGGCGGCTGTCGAAGGCGGACGAGGACATCGTCCGGATCTCGGCGCAACTGGAGCGGCTGCCGCAGGCGTGACCCACCGGGGGCTCCTCGCCCCCTCCGCCCCTACCCGTCCCGTACCTGGGGCTCCGCCGCGGACCCCGCTCCTCAAACGCCGGAGGGGCTGATGTCAGCCCGTCCGGCGTTTGAGGACGAGGCCGTCCAGGCCGAAGCGGGGGTCTGGGGGCGGCAGCCCCCAGGGATACGGGACGGGAAGGGGCGGAGGGGGCGAAACCATCGGTCGGCGACCCGGCTCCGTAGACTGGTGGCGTGAGTGAGCTCCCCCCGCACGACAGTCACGACGACAGCGCGTCCGATCCGCTCGACCCCTTCGAGGAGATCGTGGCGACCGAAACCGACCGCGACCCCGACCTCGCGGTGATCGAGGCCGGCAGCCGCACCCTGCGCGCCCAGGGCGGCCCGCCCCAGGCGGACGTGCCCGCCCGCCCCGCCGACCCGGAGACCGACAAGGCGCTGCGCGAGGTCGAGGCCGAGCTCGCCACCCGCTGGGGCGAGACCAAGCTGGAGCCGTCGGTCAGCAGGATCGCCGCGCTGATGGACGTCCTGGGCGAGCCGCAGCGCGCGTACCCCTCGATCCACATCACGGGCACGAACGGCAAGACTTCCACCGCCCGCATGGTCGAGGCCCTGCTCGGCGCCTTCGAGTTGCGCACCGGCCGGTACACCAGCCCGCACGTCCAGTCGATCACCGAGCGCATCAGCCTGGACGGCGCCCCGATCACCGCCGAGCGCTTCATCGAGACGTACGACGACATCAAGGCGTACGTGGACCTGGTCGACGCCCGGCAGGAGTACCGGCTCTCCTTCTTCGAGGTGCTCACCGGCATGGCGTACGCGGCCTTCGCGGACGCGCCGGTCGACGTGGCCGTCGTCGAGGTCGGCATGGGCGGCAGCTGGGACGCCACCAACGTCATCGACGGTGCCGTGGCCGTCGTGACCCCCATCGACCTGGACCACACCGACCGGCTCGGGGAGACGCCGGGGGAGATCGCCCAGGAGAAGTCGGGGATCATCAAGCCGGACGCGACCGTGATCATGGCCCAGCAGCCGGTCGACGCGGCCCAGGTGCTGCTGAAGAAGGCCGTGGAGGTGGACGCGACCGTGGCCCGCGAGGGCCTGGAGTTCGGCGTCGTCTCCCGCCAGATCGCCGTCGGCGGCCAGCTCCTCACCCTGCGCGGGCTCGGCGGGGAGTACCCGGACGTCTTCCTTCCGCTGCACGGCGCGTACCAGGCGCACAACGCCGCGGTGGCGCTCGCCGCGGTCGAGGCGTTCTTCGGCGTGGGCGCGGCCCGTCCGGAGCCGCTCGACATGGACACCGTCCGCAAGGCGTTCGCCTCGGTCTCCTCACCGGGCCGCCTGGAGGTCGTACGGCGTTCCCCGACCGTGGTCCTGGACGCCGCGCACAATCCGGCGGGCGCCCGCGCCACCGCCGAGGCCGTCAGCGAGGCGTTCGACTTCAGCCGGCTGATCGGCGTGGTGGGCGCGAGCGGCGACAAAAACGTGCGGGGGCTGCTCGAAGCCTTCGAGCCGATCTTCGCCGAGGTCGTGATCACGCAGAACACCAGCCATCGCGCGATGGACGCGGACGAGCTGGCGGGCGTCGCCGTGGAGGTGTTCGGCGAGGACCGGGTGCAGGTCGAACCGCGGCTGCCGGACGCGCTGGAGGCCGCGATCACCCTCGCCGAGGAGGAGGGGGAGTACTCCGGCGGCGGCGTCCTCGTCACCGGTTCCGTCATCACCGTCGGCGAGGCCCGACTGCTCCTGGGGAGGGGCTGACCCGTGCGTACGCTCTGTGCATCGACCCTGATCGGCGAGTTCTTCGTGATCGGCTTCGCCGGTCTGGTCGCCATGAAGGACCCGGATCTGTCCATGGGCCTGGTCTGGACGGTCAGCGGCATCGCCATGGCCCTGTGCGTGCTGTTCTGCGGTGTGGTCACCCGCCCCGGCGGCGTCCAGCTCGGCTGGGCGCTGCAAATCGCGCTGATCGCCTCCGGTTTCGTCGTCCCGACCATGTTCTTCATGGGCGCGGTCTTCGCCGCCCTGTGGTGGGCGTCGGTGCACTACGGACGCAAGATCGACGAGGCGAAGGCCCGCTTCGCGGCGGACCGGGCGGAACCGGGCACCCCGGCCGGCGCCTGACCGCCACCGTGCGGCCCGGCCGCCGGTCTCCACTCCCGGCACTGGGTAAAACCCGCTCAGGCCCGCCCTGTAGCCTCTGAGCCCGCACACCATGTGATCGAAGGAGCCACCACCGTGAGCCAGCGCACCCTCGTCCTGCTCAAGCCCGACGCCGTCCGTCGTGGCCTGACCGGCGAGATCATCAGCCGTATCGAGCGCAAGGCCGGCTGGCAGCTCACCGCGCTGGAACTGCGCACCCTGGACCAGGAGACGCTCGAGGCGCACTACGGCGAGCACAAGGGCAAGCCGTTCTACGAGCCGCTGGTGGAGTTCATGGCGTCCGGCCCCGTGGTGGCGCTGATCGTCGAGGGCGAGCGCGTCATCGAGGGTGTGCGGGCGCTGGCCGGCCCCACCGACCCGATCGCCGCCGCACCCGGCTCCATCCGCGGCGACTACGGCGTCATCGTCCGGGAGAACCTGATCCACGCCTCGGACTCCGAGGAGTCCGCCGAGCGCGAGCTGAAGATCTTCTTCCCGGGCCGGGTCTGACGCCCGTACGGAGCCGGTTCCTTGCCGGGAATCCGCGCGGCTGACACGCCCGGTCCGCCGTGCGGATGTTCCCGGTCTTCCTGACGCGACGTCAGCCGCTGAATTCGCGCCAACCACCGCAGTACGTCATTGATCGCCCCCGGACCGCGCTGACCAGGGGCGGACGAAGATTTTCGGACAGCCCCTGGCATATGCGCGGCGATCGGGGGAACGGATGCCCCCGATGGCCCGTCTCCACAAGCGGGGCCGTGCGTCATCTGCTGACAATGGCGAAGACCCTCGCGCAGTGTTCGTGCAGGCGCGTCTACGATGGAAGCCTTCACGTCACAGCACCCACCTCGCCGACCTGAAAAGCCGTCAAAGCTCCACTTGGGAAGGCCAGACGAATCCTGATGGGGAACTCAATGTCGTTCATCGGCCGTGACATGGCTGTCGACCTCGGGACCGCCAACACGCTGGTGTACGTCAGGGGTCGCGGGATCGTACTCAACGAGCCGTCCGTCGTCGCGATCAACACCAACACCGGTGGCATCCTCGCGGTCGGCGCGGAAGCGAAGAAGATGATCGGGCGGACCCCGGGCAACATCGTGGCCGTGCGTCCGCTGAAGGACGGCGTCATCGCCGACTTCGAGATCACCGAGCGCATGCTCCGCTACTTCATCCTGAAGATCCACAAGCGGCGCTACCTGGCCCGTCCGCGGGTCGTCGTCTGTGTGCCCTCCGGCATCACCGGCGTCGAGCGCCGTGCCGTCATCGAGGCGTCGTCCCAGGCCGGCGCCCGCCAGGTGCACATCATCGAGGAGCCCATGGCCGCGGCCATCGGCTCCGGCCTGCCGGTCCACGAGGCCACGGGCAACATGGTGGTGGACATCGGCGGCGGCACCACTGAGGTCGCGGTCATCTCGCTCGGCGGCATCGTCACCGCGCAGTCCATCCGGGTCGCCGGCGACGAGCTGGACAACGCGATCATCCAGCACATCAAGAAGGAGTACAGCCTCCTTCTCGGTGAGCGGACCGCCGAACAGATCAAGATCACGATCGGCTCGGCGTACGACCTCGACACTGACGAGCACACCGAAATCCGCGGCCGCGACCTGGTCTCCGGGCTGCCGAAGACCGTCGTCATCTCCGCGGCGGAAGTCCGCAAGGCCATCGAGGAACCGGTCAACGCGATCGTCGACGCCGTGAAGACGACGCTCGACAAGTGCCCGCCGGAGCTGTCCGGCGACGTCATGGACCGCGGAATCGTTCTGACCGGCGGCGGAGCCCTGCTGCGCGGGCTCGACGAGCGGCTGCGCAGGGAAACCGGAATGCCGATCCACATCGCCGAGGACCCGCTGGACAGCGTGGCGCTCGGCTCCGGCAAGTGCGTCGAGGAGTTCGAGGCGCTCCAGCAGGTTCTGGACGCCCAGCCGCGCAGATGACGAACACGTCGATTCCGCCGTACGAGATGATCTCCTCTCGTGCGGCGGATCGTTGATATAGAGGCATAAACTCCGGCACAGCGTCCCGGGACGCGAGTGGCGCCAGCGGCTCCGCTCCGCGCACCCCGGACACCCCGAACATCAGCCGTATCCCGCTTATCCCGCACTTTCCGTACATCCTGAATATCCCGAACATCCCGAACATCCCGCATTTCCGACGAGGAAGGCACGGCCGCCGCACGTGAGGGACACACGAGAGAGCCGATTGCTCCTGGTGCTGCTGATCGCCATCGCGTTCGCACTGATCACGGTGGACATCCGCGGCGGGGAGGACTCACCGGTCGACGGCGCCCGGCAGGGCGCGGCGGCGGTCTTCGGCCCGATCGAGAACGGGGTGTCGTCCGCCGTCGACCCCGTGGGCAACGCGATCGCGGCGGTCCGCGACTCCGGCGACCGGCACGACCGCGTCGCCGAACTGGAGAAGGCCAACGCCGAGCTGAAGGCGAAGCTCGGCAGCGACGCCCGTAACAACAGCCGCCTCAAGCAGCTCGACAAGATGCTGAAGACGGCCGGCGCCGGCCAGTACGGCATCAAGGGCGCCCAGGTCATCGCGATAGGAGCGGCCCAGGGCTTCTCCTGGACCGTCACCATCGACGCCGGCGCCGACGACGGCATCGAGCGCGACATGACCGTCCTCAACGGCGACGGCCTGGTCGGCCGGGTCACCACCGTCGGCCCGTCCACCGCCACCGTGCTGCTCGCCAACGACCCCGACTTCACCGTGGGCACCCGGATGGAGTCCACCGACGAGCTCGGCTTCGCCGCCGGACAGGGCGACCGCCCGCTGCGCGTCCAGCTCCTCAACGGCAAGGCCGACGTGAAGAAGGGCGACCGCCTGGTCACCTTCGGCTCGCAAGGAGACAAGCCCTTCGTCCCCGGCGTCCCCGTCGGCACCGTCTCCCGCGTCGACCCGTCCGGCGGAGACCTCACGCGCACGGTCTACGTCAAGCCGTTCGTGTCCTTCACCAAGCTCGACGTCGTCGGCGTCGTCGTCCAGGCCCCCCGCAAGGACCCGCGCGACGAGGTGCTGCCCGCGAAACCCAAGCCCACGCCCAGGCCGACGGTCACCGTCACGGTCACCCCCTCCGCCGACGCCCCGGCCGACGGCCAGCAGCAAGAGCAGTAGGAGCTGAATCCCATGCGTGTCAACCGGATCCTGCTCTCCACCGCCCTGGTGGTCGTCGCCCTGGTGCTCCAGGTGAGCGTCCTGGCCCGGCTCCATCTGCCGGGCGCCGTCCCCGACCTGATGCTGCTGACCGTGCTCGCCCTCGCCATGGTCTACGGCCATGTCGGCGGCGCCCTCATCGGCTTCGGCGCCGGCCTCCTCGCCGACATCGCCCCGCCCGCCGACCACGCCGCCGGCCGCTACGCCCTGGTGCTCTGCGTCATCGGCTACCTCGCGGGCCTGGTGAAGCCGGAGAACGGACAGCTCAAGTCGGCGACCGGACCGATGGCCGTGGTCGTCGCCGCCGCCATCGGCTCCACCCTGCTGTACGCGGGCGTCGGCGCCCTCGTCGGCGACACCGCCGCCCGCCATGTCGGCCTCGCCGGGCTGCTGTTCAGCGCCGCCCTGTACGACCTGCTGCTCGCGCCCTTCGTGGTCCCGGCCCTGATGGCCCTGGCCCGCCGCGCCGACAACGATCCGCTCGCCGAGACGGGCAGCGCCGCGAAGGCGGCCGACGTCTCCGCCGGCTGGCTGTCCTCCGGCACCGGACTGCGCATCGGCGGCCAGCGCAGCGGTCTGCGGGTCAAGGCGGCCAAGGCGCGCGTCGCCCGCGCCGGCCGTATCAAGGGGGTCAAGCGGCTGTGAGCGAAGGCCGGTTCCCGGCACACAGCCGGGACGTGTACTCGTACTACTCGTACACACACTGAGAGGGGGAGGCAGCAGCAGTGTTCACCGCGCATCCGTCGTCCACCCCCACCCCTTCCAGGGATGGGCACCGCCGATGACCAACATTCCGGAGACCGGACGGACCCCGCGGGTCCAGATCCGGCTCGTCGTCATCCAGATCCTCGTACTCTCCCTCCTCGGCACCCTCGGCGGCCGGCTCTGGTACCTCCAGATCCGCAACGGCGACGAGTACGCCAAGGAAGCCTCCGGCAACCACGTGCAGCAGGTCGTCCAGCCCGCGGTGCGCGGCTCGATCCTGGACGCACGCGGCGTGCCGCTCGCCGACAACGAGACCCGGCTCGTCGTCTCCGCCTCCCGCACCGACCTGATGAAGATGGACGACGACGGCGAGGCGGTCCTCACCAAGCTCGCCGGTGTCCTCGGCATGAAGCCCAAGGACGTCATCGAGAAGGTCCGGCTGTGCGACGCCAAGACGCCCCAGCCGTGCTGGAACGGCTCGCCCTACCAGCCGATCCCGATCACCGACGAGGCCACCCCGAAGCAGGCGCTCCAGATCCGCGAGCGCTCCGAGGACTTCCCTGGCATCACCGCCGAGCCCGAGGCCGTGCGCCGCTACGCCGCCCCCGGCGAGGCCAACACCGCCCAGGTGCTCGGCTACCTCTCGCCCGTCACGGACGAGGAGATCACCGAGGCCGAGGACACCGACTCGCCCTACCTCCGCTCCGACCAGGTCGGCCGCTCCGGCCTGGAGCGCCAGTACGACAAGGAGCTGCGCGGCAAGGCCGGCGTCACCCGCTACGAGGTGGACAACCTCGGCCGGGTCATCGGCAAGGCCGAGTCCGACGCCGCCGAGCCCGGCTCCAACGTCGTCACCAGCATCGACGCCCGCGTCCAGCGCGTCGCGGAGTACGAGCTGAACGAGGCGATGGTCAAGGCCAGGCAGCAGTTCGACAAGATCACCGGCGAGAACTACAAGGCGGACTCCGGCGCTGTCGTCGTGATGGAGGCCAAGACCGGCCGCATCGTCGCCATGGCGTCCAACCCGACGTACGACCCCAACGCCTGGGTCGGCGGCATCTCCGGCAAGGACTACACCGCGCTCACCGGCAAGAAGTCCAACTACCCGCTGCTCAACCGGGCCATACAGGGTCAGTCCGCCCCCGGCTCCACCTTCAAGGTGGTCTCCACGGCCGCCGCGGTCGAGGCCGGCTACGAGTGGGACGGCGGCTACCCCTGCACCAGCTCGTACTCTGTCGGCGGCCAGGTCTTCAAGAACTTCGAGGGCGAGAGCTTCGGCCCCATCTCGCTGGGCCGCGCCCTCGAAGTCTCCTGCGACACCGTCTTCTACGGCCTCGCCGACAAGGAGTGGAAGAAGGACGGCGGGATCAACCCGAAGAAGGGCGAGCCCAAGGACTACTTCTACAAGGCCGCCCACCAGTTCGGCCTCGGCCAGGAGACCGGCGTCGACCTCCCGAACGAGGTCACCGGCCGCGTCCCCGACCGCCAGTGGAAGCAGGACTACTGGAAGGCCAACAAGGACGCCTGGTGCAAGTCCGGCAAGAAGAACGGCAGTTACACCGAGAAGATCGCCTACGAGAACTGCCTCGAAGGCAACAAGATGCGCGAGGGCGACTCGATCAACTACTCCATCGGCCAGGGCGACACCCTCGTCACCCCGATCCAGGAGGCCGTGATCTACGGCGCCCTCGCCAACGGCGGCACCATGCACACCCCGACCATCGGCAAGGCGATCATCAGTGCCGACGGCAAGACCGTCAAGGAGATCAAGCCCGAGGTCAGCGGCAAACTGCCGGTCGACAAGGCGACGGTCAAGGGCATGGACAAGGCGCTCGCGGGCGTGGTCACCGGCGGTACCGCCGCCTGGAAGTTCCAGGGCTGGCCGCAGGACAAGATCGAGATGCACGCCAAGACCGGTACCGCCGAGGTCTACGGCAAGCAGACGACGTCCTGGCTCGCCACCTACAGCAAGGACTACACGGTCATCATGACCATCTCCCAGGCGGGCACGGGCTCCGGCGCCTCCGGTGAGGCCGTCCGCAACATCTACAGCGCCATGTACGGCGTCCAGAAGGACGGCTCGATCGACAGCAAGAAGGCCCTCCTGCCCACCCCGGAGAAGGACCTGCCCAAGGTCAAGAGCGACGGCTCGATCACCGCGCCCAAGATCTCCAAGGACCCGGCCAAGGACCTCCAGGCGAGCGAGGAGGACGAGACCGGCGCCGACGACGGGGACCAGCCCGCGGCCACCACCAGCCCGACCGGCACCGGCAACCGCGACACCCGCAGGCGCAGCGCCCGGCCGAAGAAGAGGCGGAGGGCGCTGACGTGACCGCCGCGCTGACGACGAGGCGCGGGCCGCGGACGTGCGTGACCGCCGCGCTGACGACGAGGCGCGGGCCGCGGACGTGCGTGACCGCCGCGCTGACGACGAGGCGCGGGCCGCGGACGTACGTGACCGCCGCGCGCACCCAGGAAGACCGGAAAGGGGCCCGGACATGACCGGCGCGAACGGCTTCTCCGTGTCCGGCTACGGGCCCGCCCGGGCCGGCTGGACGCGGATCTTCGCCCGCGACTCACTGGCCCGCCGCCTCGACTGGCCGATACTGCTCTCGGCCATCGCCCTGTCCCTGATCGGCACGGCCCTCGTCTACTCGGCGACCCGCAACCGCACCGAACTCAACCAGGGCGACCCGTACTACTTCCTCGTCCGCCACCTGCTCAACACCGGCATCGGCATCGCCCTGATGATCGGCACCGTCTGGCTCGGCCACCGCACCCTGCGCACCGCGGTACCGATCCTCTACGGCATCTCCGTCTTCCTGGTGCTGATGGTGCTGACCCCGCTCGGCGCCACCATCAACGGCGCCCACGCCTGGATCGTCATCGGCGGCGGCTTCTCGCTCCAGCCCTCCGAGTTCGTGAAGATCACGATCATCCTGGGCATGGCCATGCTGCTCGCGGCCCGGGTCGACGCGGGCGACAAGGCCTACCCCGACCACCGCACGGTGGTGCAGTCCCTCGGCCTGGCCGCCGTGCCGATAGCGATCGTCCTGCTGATGCCGGACCTCGGCTCGGTCATGGTCATGGTCGTCATCGTGCTCGGCGTGCTGCTCACCTCCGGCGCCTCCAACCGCTGGATCTTCGGCCTGATCGGCGCGGGCGCCGCCGGCGCCATCGCGGTCTGGCAGCTGCACATCCTCGACGAGTACCAGATCAACCGCTTCGCCGCGTTCGCCAACCCCGAGCTCGACCCGGCGGGCGTCGGCTACAACACCAACCAGGCCCGCATCGCCATCGGCTCCGGCGGCCTCTTCGGCACCGGACTCGGCCACGGCTCCCAGACCACCGGCCAGTTCGTCCCCGAACAGCAGACGGACTTCGTCTTCACCGTCGCCGGCGAGGAACTCGGCTTCGTCGGCGCCGGACTGATCCTGCTGCTCCTCGGCGTCATACTGTGGCGCGCCTGCCGCATCGCCCGCGAGACCACCGAGCTGTACGGCACGATCGTCGCCGCCGGGATCATCGCCTGGTTCGCCTTCCAGTCCTTCGAGAACATCGGCATGACCCTCGGCATCATGCCCGTCGCCGGCCTCCCACTGCCCTTCGTCTCCTACGGCGGCTCCTCCATGTTCGCCGTCTGGGTGGCCGTCGGACTGCTCCAGTCGATCAGAGTGCAGCGGCCGATGTCGGCCTGAAAAGCGAGGTGAGGGGGCGCCCACGGGCTGCCCCCGTTCACCTTTCACGGCTACATTCGGGCTGTATGGCGGACACCAAGCGTGAGATCGAGCGGAAGTACGAAGGTCCCGCGGCGTCCGAGGCCGCGGTACCACCCGACCTGAGCGGCGTCCCCGGAGTCGCGGACGTCATCGACAAGGGCATCACCCGGCTGGACGCCACCTACTACGACACAGCCGACCAGCGGCTCGCCGCGGACTCCCTCACCCTGCGCCGCCGCACCGGCGGCGACGACGCCGGCTGGCACCTCAAACTGCCCGTCGCGGACGGCGTACGGGACGAGATCCACGCACCGCTTTCTGAGACGGTCCCCGACCGCCTCACCGCCCTCGCACGCTCCCGGATCCGCGACGCCGAACTCGTCGCCCTGGTCCGGCTGGCCACCTCCCGGCACGTCCACGAACTCGTCGACGGCGAGGGTTCCCCCCTCGCCGAGGTCAGCCTCGACCGCGTACGCGCCGAACGGCTCCACGGCGGCGCCGACACCGCCGAGTGGACCGAGATCGAGATCGAACTCGCCGACGGCCAGGACCCCGCCTTCCTCGACAAGGCCGGCAAACACCTGCGCAAGGCCGGACTGCACCGCTCCGCGTCCCCCTCCAAGCTCGCCAAGGCGCTCGCCGAGACGGGGTCGAGGACCAAACCGCGCAAGCACGAGCACGCCGAGCCCGTCACCGCGGGCGACCACGTCCTCGCCTACCTCCGCGCCCAGCGCCACGCCGTCATCGAGCTCGACCCCGCCGTCCGGCTCGACGCACCCGACTCCGTGCACCGCATGCGCGTCGCCACCCGCCGGATGCGCAGCACCTTCCGCTCCTTCGGCAACGTGCTCGACCGCGCCGTCACCACCCCCGTCGCCGTCGAGCTGAAATGGCTGGCCGGAGAGCTCGGCGTGGACCGCGACCACGAGGTCCTGACCGAACGGTTCACCGAAGCGCTCGACGCGCTGCCCCGCCCGCTGCTCTCAGGCCCCGTCCGCAACCGGCTGCGCGCCTGGTCCACGGCCCGCGGCGGCGACTCGCGGCGCCGCCTGCTCGCCGTACTCGACAGCAAGCGCTACCTCGACCTGCTCGCGGCCCTCGACCGGCTGCTCGCCGAGCCGCCGCTGCGCGAGGCCGCCGCCGCGAAACCGCACAAGGTGCTCGCGGCCGCCGTCCGCAAGGACTTCGAGAAGGTCGCCGCCCTGGTCGAGCACGCCCTCGACCTGCCCTCCGGCGGCGACCGCGACGTGGCGATGCACGAGGCCCGCAAGAAGGCCAAGCGCACCCGGTACGCCGCCGAGGCGGCCACCCCCGCGCTCGGCAAGCCCGCCAAGGCGCTCACCAAGGCCGTCAAGTCGCTGCAGAACCTGCTCGGCGAGCACCAGGACAGCGTCATGGCCCGCGAGTCCCTGCGCGAGCTCGCGGACCAGGCCCACGCGGCGGGGGAGAGCACCTTCACCTTCGGTGTCCTGTACGGGCGCGAGGAGCAGCGGGCCGCCGTCGCGGAGGCGGGGCTGCCCGGCACCTGGAAGAAGGTGGGCAAGCGGGCGGCCCTGTGAGCGGGCGCGGCCGCGCACCCGCGGATCACTGAGCGTGCGGCGAGTTCCTCCGGCCGCGTTAGGCTAGATGGTCACCTCTGGATGGAGACGTGTACGTCCAGACGGTCACCCGCCTCCGGCCTCCGGCCGGGGGGACCCCCAGTCCGCTCACGAAGGTCCGCGAGATGCCTGCCGAACCCGCCGAGGCCGCCGAGACCGCTCCGACCGCCGAGACCGCCGAATCGGTGTTTCCGCAGCTCGAAGCGTTGCTCCCGCATGTGCAGAAGCCGATCCAGTACGTCGGCGGAGAACTCAACTCCACGGTGAAGCCGTGGGAGTCCACCGACGTCCGCTGGGCGCTGATGTACCCCGACGCCTACGAGGTGGGCCTGCCCAACCAGGGCGTCATGATCCTCTACGAGGTCCTCAACGAGCGCGAGGGCGTCCTCGCCGAGCGCACCTACAGTGTGTGGCCGGACCTCGAGGAGCTGATGCGCGAGCACGGCGTCCCGCAGTTCACCGTGGACAGTCACCGCCCGGTGAAGGCCTTCGACGTGTTCGGCCTCAGCTTCTCCACGGAGCTCGGCTACACGAACATGCTGACCGCCCTGGACCTGGCCGGCATCCCGCTGGAGTCAAGGGACCGCACGGTCGACGACCCGATCGTCCTCGCGGGCGGCCACGCCGCCTTCAACCCCGAGCCGATCGCCGACTTCATCGACGCGGCCGTGATCGGCGACGGCGAGCAGGCCGTGCTCGATATGACCGGGATCATCCGCGCCTGGAAGGCCGAGGGCCGCCCCGGCGGCCGCGAGGAGGTCCTCTTCCGCCTCGCGAAGACCGGCAACATCTACGTCCCGGCCTTCTACGACGTCGAGTACCTGGCCGACGGCCGCATCGCCCGCGTCGTCCCGAACAAGTCCGGCGTCCCGTGGCGTGTCTCCAAGCACACGGTGATGGACCTGGACGAGTGGCCCTACCCCAAGCAGCCCCTCGTGCCGCTCGCCGAGACCGTCCACGAGCGCATGTCGGTGGAGATCTTCCGCGGCTGCACCCGCGGCTGCCGCTTCTGCCAGGCCGGCATGATCACCCGCCCGGTCCGCGAGCGCTCGATCACCGGCATCGGTGAGATGGTCGAGAAGGGCCTGAAGGCGACCGGCTTCGAGGAAGTCGGCCTGCTCTCCCTGTCCTCCGCGGACCACTCGGAGATCGGCGACATCGCCAAGGGCCTGGCGGACCGCTACGAGGAAGACAAGATCGGCCTTTCCCTGCCCTCCACCCGCGTCGACGCCTTCAATGTCGACCTGGCCAACGAGCTGACCCGCAACGGCCGCCGCTCGGGCCTCACCTTCGCCCCCGAGGGCGGCTCCGAGCGCATGCGCAAGGTCATCAACAAGATGGTCTCGGAGGAGGACCTGATCCGCACGGTCGCCACCGCGTACGGCAATGGCTGGCGCCAGGTGAAGCTGTACTTCATGTGCGGCCTGCCCACCGAGACCGACGAGGACGTCCTCCAGATCGCCGACATGGCGATGAACGTGATCCAGAAGGGCCGCGAGGTCTCCGGCTCCAACGACATCCGCTGCACGGTCTCCATCGGCGGCTTCGTGCCCAAGCCCCACACCCCCTTCCAGTGGGCCCCGCAGCTCAGCGCCGAGGAGACGGACGCCCGCCTGGAGAAGCTCCGCGACAAGATCCGCGGCGACAAGAAGTACGGCCGCTCCATCGGCTTCCGCTACCACGACGGCAAGCCCGGCATCGTCGAGGGCCTGCTCTCCCGCGGCGACCGCCGCCTCGGCGCCGTCATCCGCGCCGTCTACGAGGACGGCGGCCGCTTCGACGGCTGGCGCGAGCACTTCAGCTACGACCGCTGGATGGCCTGCGCCGAGAAGACCCTGCCCGCCTTCGGGGTGGACGTCGACTGGTACACGACGCGCGAGAAGACGTACGAGGAGGTCCTGCCCTGGGACCACCTCGACTCCGGCCTCGACAAGGACTGGCTCTGGGAGGACTGGCAGGACGCCCTCGACGAGACGGAGGTCGAGGACTGCCGCTGGACGCCTTGCTTCGACTGCGGGGTGTGCCCGGCCCTCGACACTTCCATCCAGATCGGTCCCACGGGCAAGAAGCTGCTGCCGCTGACCGTGAAGAACGCGGCGCCGGCACCGAGCGGGCACGCGCACTGACGCGGGCGGGGCGCCCTGCCCGGGACGGGTGAGGCGTCCGCCGGGGCCGGGGGACGCCTGTGCGGCTATGCAGGTGAATGGGGCGTAGCGGGCTTTTCGGGGCGAGGGCCGTGGGCACCCGGGGCGCATGGTTTGTCCCAGTCCGCCCGGGGCGGCGTCGCGATGGCTGGCGCCGGTGGTGGAGAACGTCACGGTGGCGCGGCGGTTCGTGCGGTCGGTGCTGGGCGGTGTCGCGCCGGAGCTGGTGGACACCGCTGAGCTGCTCGCCGGTGAGCTGGTGACCAACGCGGTGCTCCATGCCCGTACCGACACCGAGGTGCGGGTCTGGGCCGCCGACGGGCGGGTGCATGTGCGGGTCGCCGACCGCTGTCCGGGGCGGGGCCTGGTGCCGCACGACCGGCATCGGTACGCCTGCACCGGCAGGGGACTGGCGCTGGTGCAGGAGCTGGCCTCCAGCCACGGTGTGCACAGCGACGCGGACCACAAGACGGTCTGGTTCGAGCTGTGGCCCGAGGCACCGACGCCGCCGGAGTCGGCGTGGGAGACCCTGGCGCCGTCCGGCCGGACCGTGACCGTGGCGCTGAACGACGTGCCGTACACCCTGTACTGGTCGGCGCAGCAGCAGTGGGAGGGGCTGCTGCGGGAGCTGTTCCTCGCCGGTCACGCCGACGGCGGCTGGACCGGGGTGGAGCCGGCGGAGCTGGCCGTCGCGCAGGACGTGAGCCACATGATCTGCGCGTGCATGACGGCGGCGGTGCAGCAGGAGACCCCGGACAGTTCGACGCTTTCCATGCTGGTGGGGTTCGCGGCGGACGCCGGGCCGGGCGTGCGGACGCTGCGCCGGGTGCTCGACGCGGCGGACGCCGCCGCGCAGCAGGGCAGCCTGCTCACCCTTCCGGCGCTGCCGCAGATCAGGGCCTTCCGGCACTGGCTGTTCGACCAGATCACCGGCCAGCTCGCCGGTGGACCCGCCACCGCGTGGACGCAGGTCCCGGGCGAGCCGGACGCCCACCCCACCGACCTGGCGCCCTGGGACGCGAGCGTGGTGGAGGCCGGTGACGTGCCGACCATCGCGGCCGACGACGGCAACCGGATCATCGCGGTGAACAACGCCGCGGCGAACCTGCTCGGCTGGCAGGTGCACGAACTCGTCGGGCAGCGGCTGACCGTGCTGATGCCCAAGCACCTGCACCAGCGCCATGTGGTGGCCTTCTCCTCGCTGCTGCTCACCGGCGAGGCCCGGATCCTCGGCCGCTCCGTGCCGGTTCCCGCCCTGCACCGGGACGGCAGGGTGATCCCCGTCCGGCTGTCCATCCAGACCCAGGAGGCGGTCGACGGCCGCACCGTCTTCGTCGCCCAGCTCACCACGACGACCGCCCCGCCGGTCTCGGCGCGCCCCGCGGAGGAGGACCGGCACGCGACACGGCCCGCGCCGGGTCCCGTGCATTTGCCGACCACCACCAGGAAGGCGCGGGCGGGGAGCGAGGCGAAGGTGGCGCCGGAGTGGCTGTCCCTGTTCGCCGACACGGGTGCGGCCATGCTCAGCACCCTCGACCTGCACGAGCGGCTGCGGCGGGTGTGCCAGATCCTGACCCGGCAGCTCGCCGACTGGTGCGCGGCGGACCTGCTCGACGAGGCGGGGCGGGTGGAGCGGATCTGCGTCGTCCACCGCGATCCCCGGGTGCCGGTGTCGGGGGCGCATCTCGGCAGGCTCCCCGCGGTGACCGAGGCGACGCGGGGGCCGCTGTCCCGGGTGCTGCGCGGCGCGGGCCCCCTGCTGGTGACCGAGCTGGGTCCGCCGGGGCGGGCGCAGAGTGCGCTGGACGCGCGGCAGCGGGAGCTGGCGGAGCAGTTGGGGGTGGGCAGCGCCGTCATCGCTCCGCTGCGCACCCAGCGGGAGGTTCTCGGTGTCCTGACCCTGGTCCGCGACTACGACGAGCACCCGTTCGCGAAGGAGGACATCGCCCTGATCGCGGAACTGGTCCGCGGCATCGGCCTCGGGGTGGACAACGCCCGGCTGCACCAGTACACCCACTCCAACGCCGAGCATCTGCAGCGCGCCCTGCTGCCCGAGCTGCCCCGGCTCGACGGGCTGGAGCTGACCGCCCGCTACGTACCCTCCAGCACGACCGCGGAGGTCGGCGGGGACTGGTACGACGCCTTCGTGCTGCCGGGCGGTGACACGGTGGTGGTCATCGGCGACGTGTCGGGGCACGACCTCCAGGCGGCCGTCGCCATGAGCACGCTGCGCAACATGCTGCGCGGCATCGCCGTAGACCGCGAGGAGCCGCCCGGGGACGTGCTGCGCCGTCTGGACCTGGCGTGCCACACCCTGTCGCCGCAGTCCACCGCCACCTGTCTGTACGGCCTCGTCAAACCGGACGGCGGGTCGGGGAGCCTGCACTACTCCTCCGCCGGCCATCTGCCGCCGCTGCTGACCACGAAGGACGGCGCCACCCGCTATCTGGACGCGGGCCGGGGTGTGCTGCTCGGCATGGACCCGCGCATGCCCCGCCCCTCCGCCTGCGAGCCGCTGCCGCCCGGTTCCACCCTGCTGTTCTTCACGGACGGCCTCATCGAACGCCGCGGGGAACCCATCGACGACGCCATGGCCCGGCTTTGCCGGCACACGGCGGAGCACGCGCGGGACCCGCTCGACATGTTCTGCGACGAACTGATCCTCAAGTTCGGTGCCGACACCACCGACGACATCGCCCTGCTCGCCGCGCGCCCCGGCCCGAATTCCCGAACAGTTACTGATCAATAATTACTGATTCTGATTATCGGAGGCGCGTCGATTTTTCTGTGGCCGTGTTCCGCTTGGCTCCGGAGGGCCGCGATGCCGGGGGTGCGGGATGCTGCCGGTGCCGGGAGATCCGCTGGCGCGGCGGCCGGGTCAGGGTGATCTGCCGGACCAGTTGCTGGAAGCAGGCCAGGGACGCGACGGCGGGCAGCGCGGCCGCGGCGACCCCGGTGAAGCTGCGGTCGGCCTCGGCCACGCACAGCATCATCGCGAGCGAGGAGAACAGCAGGACGACGCACCACGAGTGCACGGCGCGGCGCTGGTGCAGGGCGGTGCGCAGGATGGAGAGCGACGCCACCATCCAGGGGCCGTAGATCAGCAGCGGCCACCAGGGCAGCGCGCCGCCGCCGGTGCCTGAGGCGGTGTTGCGCAGCGGCACGTAGGCCACGATGCCGCCGAACACGCTCACCATCGACACGATGACGGCGGCGAAGGCGGCGATCACGAAGCTGACGGTCTGCAGCCAGGTGAAGCGCAGTTTGCGGACCCGTACCTTGCGGTGGCTCGCCGACGGGTGGCGGATGGGCGGCAGTTCGGCGGTGATCTGCGCCAGGTTGTCGATCGGGTCGCCGTCGGGGCGGTCGTCGGGCGGCGACTCGCTGCGGGGCGGCGGCACGGCGGCCGTCTGCTGCGCCGTGGCGGCGTCCTGGAGGAGGTAGGTCAGCTCCTCGACCGGGTCCCAGCCCTCTTCCGGCGCGGCGACCGCGGGCGGTACGTCGGCGGCGCCCAGGTACTGGCCCCTGGCCTGACCGGCGGCGTAGCCGTTGTCGGTGAACCACTCGTGTCCGGCGTAGGAGAGGTCCAGATAGTCGTCATGCACGAAGAAACCCCGCCCCCGTCAGGTGTGTGCCGCACGGCGATGGGAACGTCCCTGGCCGTTCCACTGCCGCCACAGTTCCTCCTGGGCCGCGTCCAGCGAGGTCAGCAACTCGCTGAGCAGCTCCTCGGTGACCTGCAGTTCGACCCGTGCGCCGTCTCCGTGCAGGGTGCCGCTGGCATCGGGCGATGAGTACGCCGCGGCAGGGGTGAAGATGTATCGCCCCACGGTCACGGCGCGGGCTGCGGGCGGTTTCTCCGCCGCCGTCGCGGAGCGGGGCAGGTCAAGGAACCTTGCTTTCGTCACATTCCGCTAACGCGGTCCCACTCCGCTGGATGCGCGGCAAACGAGTGAGCCTTATTCAGTGAAATCGTCGCGAAAAGCGCTTGTATTCACAGCATTTCACTGGGGCGCTCAACACCTAACTATGCGAGCGGTTTTTCACTTCAGTTTTTCATTTCATTCGTATACCGGGCGCGTCCGGGTTCGGTACCGGCTCCGTGACCTGTGCATCCAGGACGGCCGCCGCGGCGTCCTGACAAGCATGGATCTTCAGAAGCCGTCCGCCGGGCCGCCCGCGCGCCCGGGGCACGAACCGGCCGAGCCGCGGGGCGAGGGATGTCTGACCGTCGCCGTCCGGCTGCCCGTGCGGATCGTCGTACTGGTGCTGGTCGTGCCGGTGCGGATGGTGTGGGACGTGCTGGTGGCCGGCGGGCGGCTGCTGCGCGATGCCGTGCTGCGCCCGGCCGGGCGGGCGCTGGCCCGGCTGGCGTGGGCGGTCCTCGTCTGGCCGGCCAGGACACTGTGGCGATACGTCGTCGTGCCGCTCGCCAAGGCCCTCGGACGGACCGCGTACGTGCTGCTCGTGGCACCCGCGGTGTGGCTGTACCGGCACGTCCTGACGCCCCTCGGGCACGGAATCGGGTGGCTGGCGCGCGGGGCGGCCGCCGGGCTGATCCGGCTGTACCGGACGGTGCTCACCCCCGTCGGGCACGGCATCGCGTGGCTGGCCCGGGGGATCGCGCTGGTCCTCGCGGCGGCCGGCGCCGGGATCTGGGCGGTGGTCGCCCGGCTCGTCCGGTACCTGGCCGTCGTACCCGCGCGGTGGCTGTACGAGTGGGTCCTCGCGCCCGTGGGACGCGGCATCGCCTGGCTGGCGCGCGGTCTGGTGCGGCTCGTGCGGACGGTGTTCCTCGGGGTCGGCGCGGCGATCTACTGGACGCTGCGCGTCCTGCTCGTGCTGCCCGCGCTCGCCCTGTGGCGGTGGGTCCTCGCCCCCGTCGGCCGGGCGCTCGCCGTCGTCGGCCGGGAGATCGGCGCCGCGCTGTCCCACGCCTGGCGGGTCGCCGGGTACGTGTCCCGGGCCGTCGGCCGCTTCCTGGGACGACTCTTCCGGTGGCTCTTCGTGGAGCCGGTGCGCTGGATGTACCGCACGGTCCTCACCCCGGTCGGGCACATGGTCCGTGACGTGCTGCTGCGGCCCGCCGCCGAGGCGGCGCGGGCCGTGGGCCGGACCGTACGGCAGGCCCTGGCCGCCGCGCGGGAGTCGGTCCGGCAGACCCGCGCCGACATCCGGCGGGCGCTCTTCGGCGAACCCCGGGCCGCACGGCCGGTGGCCCGGCGGAAAACGGGTAGCAGCGAGGCACGTACCCTGGAAAGAAGCAGAACCGCTCTCACGAAGGACTGAACGACACTGGGCAAGCGACAGCCCGAAGGCCCGCCGCCCGCACCCGCGGTGCAGCGCATCCGACTGCGCTACACCAAGCGCGGCCGCCTTCGGTTCACCAGCCACCGTGACTTCCAGCGCGCCTTCGAGCGTGCGCTGCGCCGCGCCGAGGTGCCCATGGCGTACTCGGCGGGGTTCACACCGCACCCGAAGGTGTCGTACGCCAATGCCGCACCCACCGGCACGGGCAGTGAGGCGGAGTATCTGGAGATCGCGCTCACCGAGGCGCGTGACCCGGAGCGGCTGCGTGCGCTCCTCGACGAGTCGATGCCCGCCGGGCTCGACATCGTCGACGCGGTGGAGGCCCGTACCCCGGGTCTCGCCGACCGGCTCACCGCCTCGGTCTGGGAGCTGCGCCTGGACGGCGTGGCGCCCGAGGAGGCGGGGCGCGCGGTCGACGCCTTCAGCGCGGCCGAGAGCGTCGAGGTCAGCCGCAAGACCAAGAACGGGGTGCGCACGTTCGACGCGCGCGGTGCCGTCGCGGGCCTCGAGACGCGGAATCCGCAGGCTGATAGGCCGACGGACCGGCCCTGTGCGATACTGCGGCTGGTTGTTCGGCACGTGACGCCTGCCGTTCGACCCGACGACGTCCTGTCCGGTCTCCGCGCCGTGGCCGACCTGGCGCCGCCGGTCCCCGCAGCGGTGACCAGGCTGGCGCAGGGGCTGTTCGATGAAGAGACCGGCACGGTGACCGACCCGCTCGCGCCCGACCGCGAGGCAGCGCCGGACACGGCCGCTGCCGCCGCGAAGGCGCCGGCGTAAGGAAGGTTCCGCGTAAGGACGGACGTCGTAGCGCCGCCCTCGTACTCGGGAGCCACCTGGGTCGGGCAGCGCACCGACACAGAAGACTTTCGCCAGGCCGTACGCACACATGGTGTACGGAACCGGCGAGACAGGACACAGAGAGCTCCCGTGCGGCGCCCGCGCCCCGGACGGCGGCACCGCGCACCGCGCGAGCCGCGGACGTCACCGGCATCGCCGGACCAGGTGCGGCGCCCGGGAGCCTGACGGGAGATCCACCCGCATGCTCGAGCCGACCGAACCCACCGAGCCCGCCAACAGCTCGGACAACCACGACACCCCCAGCGACACCCTGCCGCCGCGGCGCCGCCGCCGTGCGGCGTCGCGCCCCGCCGGGCCCCCGGCCGCCGCCTCCGAGGCCGCCGCCGAGACCACCGCGCCCGCCGTGGCCCCCGAGACGCCCGACCGGTTGGCCGCGGACGAGACCGTGACCGGCGAGGTCACGGACCCGGAGACCGCGGAGGCGGAGGAGACCGAAGAGACCGAGGCCACGGCCGAGGCCCCGGCCGAGGACGCCGCTCCGCGCCGTACGCGCCGTCGCGCCACCCGGCGCGTGTCCGCGCCCGAGGGCGCCGCCGCCTCCGGGACCGAGGCCGAGACCGTCGTGCCCGCCGCCGAAGCCGGGACCGCCGAGTCCGTGGCCGCCGAGGTGGCCCCCGACTCCGCCGTGACCGAGGCGCCCGAGAGCGCCGAGGAGGGCGCTCCGCGCCGTACGCGCCGTCGTGCCACCCGGCGCGCGTCCGCCCCCACCGGTGCGCCGGCCCAGGCGGAGAGCGCCGTCGCGGAGGCTGCCGAGCCCGCACCGGCCGCCGACACCACCGGGACCGCCGCTGAGGTCTCCGCGCCCGCGGAGCCCGCCGCCGTCGCCGAGGAGCCCGCGCCCGCGCCCGCCCGCCGTACCCGGCGCCGTGCGACCGCGCCGGTCCGTACGACCGAGTCCGGCGCCGACGCGTCCGCCGCGACCGTCTCCGCCGAGGAGGCCGCGCCCGCCGCCGAGCCCGTAGGCAGCGCCGAGGCCGCGGCACCCGCCGCCGAGGAGCCCGCCCGCCGTACCCGCCGCCGTGCCACCCGGCAGGTGTCCGCGCCGGAGAGCGCCGCCGCCGAGGCGCCCGCGACCGGTGACGACGCGCAGGCCGAGCCCGTTCAGGCCCCTGCCGCCGCGCCGCGCAAGCGTGCCGCGCAGGCACCCGTCGAGGCCCCGCAGGCCGAGACCGCACAGACCGAGACCCCGCAGCCCGAGGCCGCGCAGGCGGAGGACGGTGCCGCTCCGCGTCGTGGGCGGCGTCGTGCCACCCGCAAGGCCGCGGCCGGGTTCTCCGCGCCGACGCCGCGGAGCGCCGAGGACGGCGAGTCCGTGCGCCGCCCGGCGCGGCCCGCCGTCGCCGTCTTCCAGGCGCCCGTGTTCACCGAGCCGATGTTCCAGACGCCCGAGCGCGCCGCCGCCGAGGCGGCCGAGGCGCGGCTGTCGGCGCCCGAGCCCGCCGAGCCCGAGGCGGCGGCCGTCGACGTCGAGGCCGCCGAGGAGCCTGTGGGTACCCGCAGGCGCCGGCGCCGCCGGGCCGCCGACGAGCCTGCCGCGAGCGAGCAGGCCGCCCCCGAGAGCGTGCCCGCCGAGCCCGTCGACTCCGCCGATTCCGCCGACGAGGACGAGCCCGCCGAGGGCGAGGAGTCCGTGGAGGACGCCGCCGAGGGCGACGACTCGGAGGAGACCGGCTCCCGGCGCCGGCGCCGTCGCGGTGGCCGTCGCCGCCGCCGCGGCGATTCCGGCGAGTCCGACGCCGAGCAGGGCGACGACGACCTCGCCGCCGAGCAGGCGAACCGGGACGCCGGGAACGCCGAGGACACGGCCGAGCAGTCCGCCGACGACGCGGAGGGCGACGACGAGCGCGACGAGCGCGAGGAGTCGGGCGGTTCCAGCAGCAGCCGTCGCCGCCGCCGTCGCAGGCGCCGCGCCGGTGACTCCGCCGCCGACACCGAGCCCGGTGACGGCGACCCCGAGCGCACCGTCGTCAAGGTCCGCGAGCCCCGCAAGAAGGACGAGCGCTCCGGCGACGGCTCCGACGAGGTGCAGTCCATCAAGGGCTCGACCCGTCTCGAGGCCAAGAAGCAGCGCCGCCGCGAGGGCCGCGAGCAGGGCCGCCGCCGCGTCCCGATCATCACCGAGGCCGAGTTCCTGGCCCGCCGCGAGGCCGTCGAGCGCGTGATGGTGGTCCGCCAGTACGGTGACCGCACCCAGATCGGCGTCCTCGAGGACAACGTGCTCGTCGAGCACTACGTCAACAAGGAGCAGTCGACGTCGTACGTCGGCAACGTCTACCTCGGCAAGGTGCAGAACGTGCTGCCGTCGATGGAGGCCGCCTTCATCGACATCGGCAAGGGCCGCAACGCCGTGCTCTACGCCGGCGAGGTCAACTTCGAGGCGCTGGGCATGGCCAACGGCCCGCGCCGGATCGAGAGCGCCCTGAAGTCCGGCCAGTCGGTGCTCGTCCAGGTGACGAAGGACCCGATCGGCCACAAGGGCGCCCGCCTGACCAGCCAGGTCTCGCTGCCCGGCCGCTACCTGGTCTACGTCCCCGAGGGGTCGATGACCGGCATCAGCCGCAAGCTGCCCGACACCGAGCGCGCCCGGCTGAAGACCATCCTCAAGAAGATCGTCCCCGAGGACGCGGGCGTCATCGTGCGCACCGCCGCCGAGGGCGCGAGCGAGGACGAGCTGCGCCGTGACGTCGAGCGGCTCCAGGCGCAGTGGGAGGACATCCAGAAGAAGGCGAAGAGCGGCAACGCCCCGACGCTGCTCTACGGCGAGCCGGACATGACCGTCCGGGTCGTCCGCGACATCTTCAACGAGGACTTCTCCAAGGTCATCGTCAGCGGCGACGAGGCGTGGGAGACCATCCACGGGTACGTGTCCCACGTCGCGCCCGACCTGGCCGACCGCCTGTCGAAGTGGACCTCCGAGGTCGACGTCTTCGCGACGTACCGGATCGACGAGCAGCTGATGAAGGCGCTCGACCGGAAGGTCTGGCTGCCCAGCGGCGGTTCGCTGGTGATCGACAAGACCGAGGCCATGGTCGTGATCGACGTCAACACCGGCAAGTTCACCGGCCAGGGCGGCAACCTCGAGGAGACCGTCACCAGGAACAACCTGGAGGCGGCCGAGGAGATCGTGCGCCAGCTCCGGCTGCGCGACCTGGGCGGCATCGTCGTCATCGACTTCATCGACATGGTCCTGGAGTCCAACCGGGACCTGGTGCTGCGGCGCCTGCTCGAATGCCTGGGCCGGGACCGTACGAAGCACCAGGTCGCCGAGGTCACCTCGCTCGGCCTGGTCCAGATGACCCGCAAGCGGGTCGGGCAGGGCCTGCTGGAGTCGTTCTCCGAGACCTGCGTGCACTGCAACGGCCGCGGCGTCATCGTGCACATGGAGCAGCCGTCCTCCACCGGAGGCGGCGGCAAGCGCAAGAAGCGCGGCCGCGGCGGCGCCGAGCACGTCCACGAGCACGAGCACGAGGCCGCGTCCGGCGGGTCCGCCGAGACGGTCGAGCCCGCGGCCGAGACCGAGACCGAGGCGGAGGTGGCGGCCGAGGCCGCCGCGCCCGCCGCGCTGCCCGCGCCGGAGTTCACCCCGGACGAGGAGCTGTACAGCAGCGCCGCCGAGGCCGAGGCCGCGGCGTCCCGGGGCCGTTCGCGGCGCCGGGCCACCCGGCGGGCGTCGGCTCCGGCCGGTGCGCCGCGCGAGGAGCGGGCCTCCCGCTCGCGGAGCGAGCGCGGTGAGCGCACCGAGCGCGTCGAGCGCGACGACGAGCGGGCCCCGAAGTCCCGTGAGGCGGCCGAGGCGGAGCCCGTCGCGGCCGAGGACCCGGTCGTCCCGGCGGCCGAGGCCCCCGCGGCCCCGGAGGCTCCCGCGCCCGAGGCGCAGGAGGAGGCGCCCAAGGGTCGTACGCGCCGTCGTGCCACCCGCAAGGTGTCGGCCCCGGCCGGTGCGCCGAAGGCGGCCGACGAGGCGGAGGCGGTGACGGTCCAGGCGTCCGCGTCCGAGGCCGCCGAGCCGCAGCCGGAGCCGCAGCCCGTGGCGGAGGCGGCCCCGGTCGCCGAGCCGGCCGAGGCGTCCGCCGAGAGCGCCGCCCCGGCCCGTCCGCGGCGTCGCGCGGTCCGCAAGGCGACCGCTCCCACCGCGTCGGAGGAGTCGGCCGTCGTGGTCGTCCCGTCCGCCGCGTCGGAGGAGTCGGCGCCGGAGGCGGCTTCCGAGGCGCCCGCCGAGGACGCCGAGTTCGCACCGGCGGCCAAGAAGACGGCCCGCAAGACGGCCAAGAAGGCGACGGCCAAGAAGGCCGCCACCAAGAAGACCGCGGCCAAGAAGACGACGGCCGCGAAGAAGACGACGGCCAAGAAGGCGGCGAAGACCACCAAGACGGCCGCCAAGTCGGCGTCGAAGAAGACCGCGGCGGCAGAGCAGTCGGTGCCGACCGTCACGGCCTCCACCGACGAGGGCTGATCCGGCCGGGACCCGGCGTCCCGGCCACGCACCCCCTGTCCCGCGGCGACACCGCCGCCGGACAGGGGGTGTTCTCTTGCCTGCGCCGCCTGCGCCGCCTGCGCCGCCCGTGCCGCCCGTGCCGCCCGTGCTGCCTGCGCTGCCTGCGCTGCCCGCGCCGCCCGTGCTGCCTGCGCCACCCGCGCCACCCGCGCCGCCCGTGCTGCCTGCGCTGCCTGCGCTGCCTGCGCCGCCCGTGCCCGCCCGCGTGCGGCCCCCCCCACGGCCCAGCTTGCGCGTCGCCGACGTCCGGCCCCCACGACCCAGCTCCCGCGTCCGGCCCCCACAGCTCCTGTCCCGCGTACGGCCCTCGTGGCCCGTGTGACACCCCCGCCGCTTGGAACACGGACGGCCCCGTGCAAAACTCGGGCGGTCTTGTCTTCGCGTTCGTGTACACGCGGGCGTCGCGTCGGGGAGGACGCGGGGCCCGTGGCAGGGGAGGGGATCACATGGCGCGCGTGCGCCTGACGGGCGGCGGGCTGCGCCGCGCCGCCGGACCGGCCAGGGGAGTCCGCCGGGCCGTCGCACTGGCGACGGTGCTGTCGGCGGCCGGGGTCCAGGCCATGGCCTGTGCCGGGGCCGCCCAGGCGGTCGGCGAGACCGCCTGGACCGAGGGCCCGATCTTCAACGATCCGCTGGGCACCACCGACCAGCAGTACGCGATCCGCACCCGCCTGGTGGAGCTGACGAACGCCGCGCTGCCCGGCTCGACCATCAAGGTCGCCGTCTACCACGTGTGGGAGGCGACAGTCGTCAACGCGCTCGTCGCCGCGAAGGACCGCGGCGTGAACGTGCAGATCCTGCTGGACGAGTCCAGCGTCAGCGACCGACCGGCGAACACGTCGTACGGCACGCTGGCCGCCGAGCTCGGCACCGACCGCACCAAGGGCTCGTACATAAGCACCTGCCCGGCGGACAAGTCCTGTCTCGGCGACCCGAAGTTCGGGCAGTCGATCATGCACAACAAGTTCTGGCTGTTCTCCGCGGTCGAGGGCGCCACGAACGTGGTCGTGCAGAGCACCACGAACTCCACGCCGTCCGCGCACACCCGCTTCTTCAACGACGCGCTGGTGCTGCCGGACAACCCGACGATGTACGACGCGTACGCGGACTACTTCGACACGATGGTGGCCCGGGACTGGAAGTCCTGGGAGTACCGCACGGTGAGCAACGGCCTGTACAAGGCGTACTTCTTCCCGCGGGCCGGCGCCTCCCGGGCCACCGACACCGTCTACTCGGTGCTCGACAACGTCGCGTGCACCTACAAGGACACCGCGGGCGTCACCCAGAAGACCAAGGTCCGGGTCGCGATCTTCAAGCTGACCCGGCTCGCGATCGCCGAGAAGCTGCTCGCCCTCCAGAAGGCGGGCTGCTCGGTGAGCGTCGTCTACGCCGAGACGGACAGCGCCAAGAGCTCCGGCGGCACCAAGGGCACCTGGGAGAAGCTGCACACCAGCGGCGGCCCCACCGTGCGCTGCTACAACGACGACCGGGACCCGGCGAATCCCGGCTCCAAGCTCACCACGCCGTTCATCATCCACTCCAAGTACATCCTGGTGGACGGCGCGTACGACGGAAAGCGGAACAAGGTCAGCTTCACCGGCTCCGGGAACTACACCGGGCCCGCGCTGCGCGAGAACGACGAGTCGATCGTCAAGGTCGACGACGACGCCGTGCACGACATGTACAAGGCGCACTTCGACCGGGTCACCAAGGTCGCCTATCCCGGCACCAAGGACACCACGGACCTGTGCAAGGGCGTGAAGCCGCTGCCGGACGACGGGGAGAAGCCGACGACGTGACGGGCCGCACAGCCAGGGCGCCCGGCCCGGTTTGACCCCCTCGGCCACGGCCCCGTAACCTTGACCGTCGGCGTGTCCACTGACGCGCCGCATCCCCGTAAACCTTCTTCCTCCCGGTGATGTGAGCCGCCGCGCTCCGTTCCCGGGAGAGGCCGTCCGGTGCGAGCCGGGGGCTGGACTGCGGGGGTTCCGTTCCGAGCGAGAGAGAGATCCGCGTGTACGCCATCGTGCGCAGCGGTGGTCGCCAGCACAAGGTTGCTGTCGGCGACATCGTTGAGGTTGACAAGATTTCCACCGCCAAGGTTGGCGACACGGTCGAGCTCTCGACCCTGCTCGTCGTCGACGGCGAAGCCGTGACGAGCGACCCGTGGGTCCTTGCCGGCATCAAGGTCCAGGCCGAGGTCGTGGACCACCACAAGGGCGCGAAGATCGACATCCTTCGCTACAAGAACAAGACCGGCTACCGCCGTCGTCAGGGCCACCGCCAGCAGTACACGGCGATCAAGGTCACTGAGATCCCCGCGGCTGCGAAGTAAGGGACTGAGGAGAGATGGCACACAAGAAGGGCGCATCGTCCACCCGGAACGGTCGCGACTCCAACGCTCAGCGGCTCGGCGTGAAGCGCTTCGGCGGTCAGGTCGTCAACGCCGGTGAGATCCTGGTCCGCCAGCGCGGCACCCACTTCCACCCCGGCGCCAGCGTCGGCCGTGGCAAGGACGACACGCTGTTCGCGCTCGCCGCCGGTGCGGTCGAGTTCGGCACCCACCGTGGCCGCAAGGTCGTGAACATCGTTCCGGTCGCCTGATCACCCAGGCCCCGTAGCAACACGTTCTTCGCGAGGGCGGACCTCGACTTCCCGTACGCGGGAAGCGGGTCCGCCCTCTGCGTGTTACACGTAAGACATTCCCGTCAATTTCTGGAGGCACTGACCATGACCACCTTCGTGGACCGCGTCGAGCTGCACGTCGGCGCGGGTAGCGGAGGCCACGGCTGTGCCTCCGTTCACCGGGAGAAGTTCAAGCCGCTCGGCGGCCCGGACGGCGGCAACGGCGGCCGGGGCGGCGACGTGATCCTCACCGTCGACCAGTCCGTGACCACGCTGCTCGACTACCACCACAAGCCGCACCGCAGCGCCACCAACGGCAAGCCCGGCGAGGGCGGCAACCGCTCCGGCAAGGACGGCCAGGACCTGGTCCTGCCGGTGCCGGACGGCACGGTCGTGCTCGACAGGGCGGGCAACGTGCTCGCCGACCTCGTCGGCCACGGCACCTCGTTCGTCGCCGCGCAGGGCGGCCGCGGCGGGCTCGGCAACGCGGCGCTGTCCTCGGCCCGCCGCAAGGCCCCCGGCTTCGCGCTGCTCGGCGTCCCCGGCGACCTCCAGGACATCGTCCTGGAGCTGAAGACGGTCGCGGACGTGGCCCTGGTCGGCTACCCGAGCGCGGGCAAATCGTCCCTCATCTCGGTGCTCTCCGCCGCCAAGCCGAAGATCGCCGACTACCCCTTCACGACCCTGGTGCCGAACCTGGGCGTGGTCACCGCGGGCGCCACCGTCTACACGGTCGCCGACGTGCCCGGCCTCATCCCCGGCGCCAGCCAGGGCAAGGGCCTGGGCCTTGAGTTCCTGCGCCACGTGGAGCGCTGCTCGGTCCTCGTGCACGTCCTGGACACGGCGACGCTGGAGTCCGACCGCGACCCGCTCTCCGACCTCGACGTCATCGAGGAGGAGCTGAAGAGCTACGGCGGCCTCGGCGACCGGCCGCGCGTCGTCGTGCTGAACAAGATCGACGTGCCCGACGGCAAGGACCTGGCCGAGATGGTCCGCCCCGACCTGGAGGCCCGTGGCTACCGCGTCTTCGAGGTGTCGGCGGTCGCGCACATGGGCCTGAAGGAGCTGTCCTTCGCCCTCGCGGACCTGGTCGGCAGGGCCCGCGCGGCCAAGCCGAAGGAGGAGGCCACCCGGATCGTCATCCGCCCGAAGGCGGTCGACGACGCGGGCTTCACCGTGGTCCAGGAGGAAGACGGCCTCTTCCGCGTGCGCGGCGAGAAGCCCGAGCGCTGGGTGCGCCAGACCGACTTCAACAACGACGAGGCCGTGGGCTACCTCGCCGACCGCCTCAACCGCCTCGGAGTCGAGGAGGAACTGATGAAGGCGGGCGCCCGCACCGGCGACGGCGTCGCGATCGGCCCCGAGGAGAACGCGGTCGTCTTCGACTGGGAGCCCACGGTCATGGCGGGCGCCGAGATGCTCGGCCGCCGCGGCGAGGACCACCGCTTCGACGCCCCGCGCCCCGCCGCCCAGCGCCGCCGCGACAAGCAGGCGGAACGCGACGAGGCGGAGCAGGCGTACGACGACTTCGAGCCGTTCTAGTCCCCGAGCCGTTCTGAACCTCCGGGCCGCTCTGGACCTCTGCGCCGCTCTGAATCTCTGCGCCGGTCCGCCGGTCTGAACCTCTGCGCCGCTCTGAACTTCTGCGCCGGTCCGCCGGTCTGAACCTCTGCGCCGGTCCGGACCTCCGAGCCGTTCCGGAACGGCGGGCCGCGCGGACCGCCGGGCGACGCGGACCGGCGAGCGCGCGGACCGGCGGGTCGCGCCGCTACGTATGCCGAGGGGCCCGGATCCACTCCAGGAT
>NZ_JBHWHV010000048.1:0-82206 GCF_042732375.1 Streptomyces sp. NPDC059785 | reverse complement strand
GGACGGGTGACCGTCCCGCGCCGCGCACAGACCACCGGCCCGCATGCGACCGCGGTCGCACGGTCCGGCGGAACGGCCCGGCTCTCCGGCGGGGGAGCCGGGCCTTGACGCGCCGTGTCCGACGCGGGGCCTCTTCCCGGCCCGGGTGACCTTCGTGCCCGCGCCGGCCCGGGTGACCTCCGGGTCCGCGGCAGCAGGCGCGCGACGTCTGGGATGCCTCCCCGGGCGACGGCTGCCACGTGCCGCCCCCGGACCCGGGCCGCGCACGCACCACCGGCCCGCCCGCGACCGCGGTCGCACGCCCGCGCCACCCCCCCCGCCTCACTCCCGCGCCCGAAGCAGCAGCAGTGCCACGTCGTCCGGGCGTTCCCCGGCCGCGGCGAGGTGACGGACCAGGCGGTCGGCCAGCTGTTCCAGCGGGAGGCCGGCGCCCTCGGCGAGGCGGCGGCCGAAGTCGGCCAGGGCGTCCTCGATGTCGACGCCCGGCGCCTCGACGAGCCCGTCGGTGTACAGAGCGAGGACGCTGCCGGGGGACAGGGCCACCTCCGTGACCGGGTACACGGCGGACGCGTCGACGCCCAGCAGCGGACCCCCGGCGAGATCGAGCACCCGCACCCGCCCGTCCGGCTCCAGGAGCAGCGGCGGCAGATGCCCCGCGCGCGCCATCAGCGCCCGCCGCCGCCCGGGTTCGAGCCGCAGATACAGACAGCTCGCGAACAACTCGCTGCCCAGGTCGATCAGCAGCCGGTTGGTGCTCCGCATCACCTCGTCCGGGGCCTGGCCGACGGCCGTGTACGCGCGTACGGCGGTGCGGATCTGCCCCATCAGGGCCGCCGCCGTCACGTTGTGCCCCTGCACGTCACCCATCACCGCGTCGGCCCGCGCGCCCGTCGTCACCAGGTCGTAGAAGTCGCCGCCGATGTCCATCCCCTGAGTGGCCGGCAGGTAGCGGGCCGCCGCCTCGAGACCGGCCGGCGGCGCCAGCGAGCTGGGCAGCAGCGCCTCCTGAAGACCGTGCGCGAGCCGGTGCTTGGCGTCGTACAGCAGCGCCCGTTCCAGGGCCTGGGCGATGAGGCCGCTGAGGCTGGTCAGGACGGCCCGTTCGTCGGCCGGGAAGAAGTGCGGTTCCGCGTAGGCGAGGACACAGGTGCCGACCGGGCGCCCGGAGGAGATCAGCGGCAGATACGCCCACGCGGCCATGCCGTCCGGTGTGGCCTGCCGCCCGGGATAGATCTTTTGCAGATCCTCGCGCGACTTGAAGAACGAGGGGACCCCGGTGGTCAGCGCCTGCGTCCCGGGGGTCTGCGCGGCCAGCGGCAGCCCGTCGAAGCGTTCCACCACGCCCGGGTCCGGGTACCCGCGGTGCCCCAGCACGTGCAGGCGCCCGCCCCGCGAACCGAGCACGACCAGCGCCTGGCTGCCGACGGCGGGCGCGATCTCGTCCGCGATGAGCTGCACCACGTCCTCGACGCCCACCGCCTCGGTGAGCGCGCCGGCCAGGCTCAGGATGTGCGAGATGGTGACCAGGTTCCGGCCGTCACCGCCGCCGTCACCGCCGTCCCCCGCGTCGCCGGGCCGCGGCTCCTCGCGCCGCAGCTCGGACACGGCACGGGCCCGCGCGATCCGGGCGGTCAGCCCGTCGGGGCCCGGATGGAGCCGGAACGACAGCCAGTCGCCCGGCGGCTTCAGCGCCACGAACGACGTCACCTGCTGGCTGAGCAGCGCGGCGCGGTAACGGTCCTCGTAGACGGGGTCGTCGAGCCAGGGCACGGCCCGCCACACCTGGGTGCCCAGCAGACCGGTCACGCCGACGCCGAGCAGTTCGGCCGCCGCCCGGGTGACGAAGCTGACCCGCCCGTGCAGATCGAGCGCACACAGCCCGTACGGCAGCCGCCCCACCATCCGCGCGGCCTCCACCGTGCCGAAGGTGCCCGCCTGGAACACCGGGGGCGCGGGCGAGAGCAGATCGGCCTCCGGCCGCACCGGTCTGTTCTCCTGGACGGCCCGTTCCAGGCGGTGCGCGAGGCGGTCGCAGGCCGCGCCGAGCCGGTCCCGTATCCGCTCGGACGGCTCGGGCGGGGCGGAGCCCGGCCAGGTCACGAAGACCGCCCCGTACGCTCTGGTGCCCGTCGCCACCGGGAGGGCGGCGAGAGCGAAGGGGTAGGGCAGCACCACGGAGACGCGCGGGTAGCAGCGGGCCATCTCCTCCTCGTCGCCGACCCACACCAGCCGGCGCTCGCGCACCGCGTCGGCCACCGGGATCGGGGCGTTGAGCCCGACGCGCTCCCACGGCGCGGCGAACGCCCTGGGCAGCCCCGCCATGACCGCCATCTCCAGGACCCCCTCGCCGGGCGCCAGCAGGTACACGGCGCCGGAGTGCGCGTGCACCTCGTCCAGCATCGAGGCCAGGGCCAGGGAGAGCACCGGGCGGCCGACGGGGGTCCGGCCGGCGGCCGGCGCCTGCCCGGGCGGCTGCCAGTCGGCCACGCCGACCACCTCCTCGCACCGCCGCGTCGGGAATCGAGGCCCTCAAGGGTCAAGGCTCCCTCTTCCGGACCCGTCCCGCACGGCGAGGGCGGGGCCGCACGGACCCGGCATGCCCGTCCGCCGGGCCCGCGCACTGCCCCGGCGGACAGGAACGGCGCCCGTAATGGTCACAGGGGCTGCGCACGCGCCCCGGACGCGCTGTAATGACGGACGTGGTCGGTGAGGACGCTGCGGAACGCGGAGAGAGAACGCTGCGTGCCGAACTTGCCCTCAAGACCCTCGGCTCCGACCCCGGCCCGCGCGAGCGGCTGCGCCGGGTCCTGGAACAGGCGCTCGCCTTCGGCGGCGCCACCCTCGCCGCCGTGTACGCGCCGGGACAGGACGGCGACGAACTGTGCCTGCTGGCGTCCGCCGGGGTCCCGAGGACGCTGTACGGGCTGCGCGACAGCTACCCCCTCGGAGGGTCGGCCCCGGTGGTGGACGCCCACCGCGCGGGCCGCCCGGTGTGGCTGACCCCCGAGAAGCTGAGCCGCTGCCCCGACGCGCGCCGGCTGCCCTCCCAGCAGTTCTCGCTGGCGGTGCTGCCGCTGCGGGACGGCGGCTGCCTGGCCGCCGTCACCGAGGACCCGGGCGGCTTCGGCCCCGAGGACCGCCAGTGCCTGACCCTGGTCGCCGACGCGGCCGCCCGCGCCACGCCCGCCCCGTCCGACGGTGGCGCCGGGCCCCGCGAGCCGGCCGCGAGCGCCTTCAGCCTCGCCATGGACAGCGGCCGCGTCGAGGTCGACGCCGAGACGCTCGCGCTCTTCGGCATCCGCCCGGCCGACTTCGACGGACGGGTCGAGACCCTGCTGGCGCTCACCGTCCCCGAGGACCTGCCCACGCTGATGTCCGTGGTGGAGCCGGACCACCTGTCCATCGGCGACCGCGAGCTGGACTTCCGGATCCGCCGGCCGTCCGGCGAACCCCGCTGGCTGCGCCTGCGCGGGCGGCTGCTGCCCGGCGGCGACGGCCACCCGGCCCGCCTGGTGGGCACCGTCTCCGACGCCTCCGAGCTGCGCTCCGGCGTCAACGACGTGGCCCGCGTGCAGCGGCTCGCCGCCGCGCTGTCCACCGCGGGCACCGTCCGCGACGTCAGCCACGCCGTGGTCGCCGCCCTGCGCAAGCCGTTGCAGGCCGACCGGATCGCACTGGCTGAACTGGAGGGCGAACGCCTCGTCGTCACCGTCCTCGACCCGCCGGAACCGGACGCCTGGCCCGAGCTGTGGCGCGCCGAATGGCGCTCGGAGTGGCCGGACGCGCCCGTGCGCACCATGCCCACCCTCGCCGCCGCGCTGCGCGAGGGACGCGCCGCGATCTGGCCGTCGGGCACCACCCTGGAACCCGCGCTCGCCGACGTCGGCCCCGGCGGCCTGGCCGTGCTGCCGCTGCCCGCCGGCGGCCGGATGGCGGGCGCCTGCCTGATCGGCTGGGACGACCCGCACCACTTCGGACCCGACGAACGCGCCCTGCTCACCGCCGCGGCGGGCCTCGCCGGACAGGCCCTGACCCGCGCCCACGCACTCGACGCCGAACACGAACTGGTCGGCATGCTCCAGCGCACCCTGCTGCCGCGCCGCCTGCCCCGGCTGCCCGGCGCGGTCGCCGTCGCCCGCTACCTGCCCACCACCTCGGGCCTGGAGGTGGGCGGCGACTGGTACGACGTGATCCCGCTGCCCGACAACCACGTGGCCCTCGTCATCGGCGACGTCCAGGGCCACAACGCGGGCGCCGCCACCCTGATGGGTCAGATGCGCACCGCGCTGCGGGCGTACGCCGTCGAGGGGCACCCGCCGGACGTCGTCGTCTCGCTCGCCAACCGGCTCCTCGCCGACATGGAGACCGACCTCTTCGCGACCTGCTGCTACGTCGACATCGACATGGAGGAGGGCTCCGCCTGGTACGTCCGCGCCGGACACCTGCCCCCGGTGCTGCGCCACTCCGACGGCAGCACCGAGGTCGTCGACGCCGAGGGCGGCCCGCCGCTCGGCGTCGTCCGGCAGGCCGACTTCCCGATGAGCCCCCTGGGCCTCAGGCCCGGCACCGTGGTGGCGCTGACCACGGACGGCCTCGTGGAGTCCGCGGACCTCGACATCGAGGACGGGCTCGACCGGCTCGCCGCCGGACTCGCCGGCTCCGACCCCGCCCACCTCGGACTGACCGCCGACGCCCTGCTCGCCGACGCCAACCGCAGCGACGACGTGGCCCTGCTCCTGACCCGCTACGACGGCATGGCACTGCGCCCGCTGCGGGAGAGCTGGACGGTCTGGCGGGTCCCCGAGGCGGTACGGCACGCCCGCCGCTTCACCCGGCGGGTGCTGCGCGCCTGGGACGTGGAGGAGGAGGCGGACGCCGCGCTGCTCGTCGTCTCCGAGATGGTCACCAACGCCCTCGTGCACACCGACGGCCGGGTCCGCCTCGACCTCACCCTCGTCGGCCGCCGGCTGCGCATCGCCGTCGCCGACAACTCGCCCCGCACCCCCATCAAGCCCACCAGTATCGGCTGGGAGGCCACCGGGGGCCGCGGCATCCTGCTCGTCGAGGCCATGTCGGCCGTCTGGGGGACCGTCCCGGTCAGCGGCGGCAAGCAGGTGTGGTGCGAACTGCCGCTGAGCGACACCGGCGGGCACCGCGCGGCGGACGCCGCCCCGTGATGGCACCCTGAGCACGTGCGCCTGCTGCTGATCTCCGACACCCACCTGCCCGAACGCGCCAGGGAACTGCCCGCTCAGCTCCTCGCCGAACTCCCGCGCGCCGACGTCGTGATCCACGCGGGCGACTGGGTGGACACCGCCACCCTCGACCTGCTGGAGGCCCGCTCGAAGCGGGTGCTCGGCGTGTACGGCAACAACGACGGGCCCGCCCTGCGCGCCCGGCTCCCCGAGGTCGCCCGCGCCGAACTGGGCGGCCTGCGCTGGGGAGTCGTGCACGAGACCGGCGCCGCTCAGGGCCGCGAGCGCCGCTGCGCCGAGCGCTTCCCCGACCTCGACGTGCTGGTCTTCGGGCACAGCCACATCCCCTGGGACACCACCGCGGAGACCGGGCTGCGGCTGCTCAACCCGGGCTCCCCGACGGACCGCCGCCGCCAGCCGCACTGCACGTACCTGACCGTGCGGGCGGCCGGCGGCGAGCTGACGGACGTGACGCTGCACCGGCTGCCGCCGCGCAGCCGGTGAGCGTCCGCCCCGCTACCCCTGGTCCGCGACGAAGGCCGACAGCCGGGCCAGCGCCGCGTTCCAGTTGATCGCGGTCTCGTTCGTCGACCAGGACTGGATGTCGTCGATGTAGCAGAACTGGCCGACGCAGCCGGTGAGTTTCCCCTGCGCGTAGGGGTCCTGGATGCTGGAGTTGGCGCCTCCGGCGAGCGTGCCCCTCGGCGGGTTCGGCAGCGCCGGGTCGAGTTCGTGCGCGTACCACCTGCTGTGCTGGTTGCGGGAGGCGACCTCGCCGTACCCGGTCACATAGGACTGGTTCAGCGCGTTGCGGCCGAGGACGTAGTCCATGCTCTGCACGGCGCCGTCGCGGTACGCGCTCCGCCCGGTGATGTCGTACGCCGTGGCGACGACCACCGCGTTGTTGAGGATCTGGGCGTTGGACCCCCAGTCGTACGTGTTGTCCGCCGGGGCGTACGGCAGGCCGTACGGGTGGGCGTCCAGGGTGGCCAGGTAGGAGTCGGCGGCCTCGGTGACGGACTTCCTGACCTTGTCCCGGCCCGGCAGCCGGCTGGGGACGGTGGCCAGGTCGAGCCGGGCGGGCGCCGCCGTCCTGGCCCAGTCGAAGCCGAGGTCGCCGAAGACGTCGGCGGTGTGCACCGGGGAGCCGAGGACGTGGCCGGCGAACTCCTGCTCACCGGTGGTCAGATACAGCTCGGCCGCCGCCCAGTAGAACTCGTCCCTCGCGTCGGTGTCGTTGTAGGCGCCGCCCCCGGTGGCGTCCGCCGCGGACGCGTACACCTCCGGGTGGGCCAGCGCCGCCGCCCACGCGGTCCTGGCCGCCTTCAGCGCCCGTGCCGCGAACGCGCGGTCGTAGGGCTTGTACAGCCGGGCAGCCTGTGCGGCGGTGGCGGCGAGGTTCAGGGTCGCCTGGGTGGTGGGCGGGTGCAGTTCGCGCTTCTGCGGGTCCTGGCTCGGCAGCAGCGGCAGCCCGGTCCACTGCTCGTCGTGGATCTTGTGGTGCGCCATGCCCGCCAGCGGCTCGTCCGCGGGCACCTGCATCTTCAGCAGGAACTCCAGCTCCCAGCGGGCCTCGTCCAGGACGTCGGGCACCTTGTTGCCGCTCTCCGGGATGGTGAGGGACCCGTCGCCGAGCGCCGCGGGGTGCCCGGTGCGGGCATGCAGCGCGCGCTCGTAGGTGCTCAGCAGCTCCCAGGTGGCGATGGAGCCGTTGACGACGTACTTGCCGTGGTCGCCGGCGTCGTACCAGCCGCCGGTGACGTCCAGCGAGTAGTCGCAGACCCCCGGCTGGCACGGCACGTTCCCGTCGCCCTGGTTCGGCGCGACGTCCGTGTGGCCCGCCGCCCGCGCGTAACCGGGCCGCAGCGAGTCGAGGATCTCGATGCCGCTGCGCTGCGTGTAGTAGTACTTCAGCGCGTCGGCGCGCAGTCCGTCGTAGGCCCGCGGGTCGATGTCGAAGGGCCGGCTGGTCTCGCCGTCCGCGACGAGGGTGAGGTCCGAGCCCCGCTTGCGGTAGGAGCCGAAGTCGATCGTCTGGACGTTCTGCCCGGAGGAGGCGTCGACGCCGCGGGGCACGGTCCGTCCCTCGGCGACCGTCGTGCCGCCCGCGTTCTGGAGCTGCCAGGGCAGCGGTTCGGTGGACTCGGTGACCAGGGTCGCGTTCTTCGGCCCCGCGGGCAGGTAGGCGACCTGGTTGACCCGTACCCGGGGGCCGGTGTCGGGCTCGTAGACCTCCGGCGGCACCCCGCCGAGCAGCGACACGTCGTCCACGCAGAACCGCCAGGGGTCGGCGCTGCCGCCCAACTGGAAGCCGACCTGCCCCTGTTTGGTGTCGACGGGCGAGGTGAACGTGTACGAGTAGGTGTCGCCCGCGACGCTCAGCGCCGGACTCACCTCGTAGTAGGTGTCGTACGGCGACACGGACAGCCCGACGATGGCGCGCACCACATGGTCCGCGGGCACACCCGAGGCCGTGAAGCTGAACCGGTACGACTCGCCCTTCACGAGCGTAATGTCGTTCTGGCCGACCGCGGCGTCCCAGCGGTTGACGGTGCCGCCCGGCACGTCCGCGCACCACTGCCCGCCGGACAGCCCGGCCGTGACGTTGGCCGTCGTCCACCACGGCGCGCTGGAGGTGTCGAAGGAGCCGTTCTCCACCTGTTCGATCTCGTCGGCGGCGGCCGGGTGCGCGGGCACGGATACGAGCGCACCGGCGGCGAGGGCCGCCACGGCGAGCAGGGTCGTTCTGCGTCGTTTCACGTCCGGGCTCCTTGGGGGAGTGGGTGTCCGGGATGCGGCCGGTGGCGCTCGGGACGGGCACAGGTGGCGTGGGAGCGCTCCCAGTCGGCGGCTTCGAGGGACTGTAGGGGCGTACGGAGGGTTGGACAAGGTGTGTGACACCGGTTGCCGCGCGGCCACCGGGGCGCCGGGTGGCCGGTGCGGCATCCCCGTGCGCGCCCCGGGCTTCCCCGCCCGCGCCCGCCGGGCCATGTTCGTCCCGGTGGCTCACGAGCCTGCGCGGCCGAACGTGGGGTAACCGGTGTGCGAGCCGGTACCGGCCGTAAGCCCGGTTACCGTGCGTCCGGGGGCCGGGCGTGCCGGGATCCGTCACCGGCTCGGGGCGATGGAGGTGGACATGGACCTGAAATCAGCACCGCCGGGGCCCGCCGGGAGGGCCCCGGCGCACCGGCGGGGCATACGGACCGCCGCGCTGGCGGCCGCCGGACTCACCGTGCTGGCGGCCTGCACCGGGGGCGACGACACGGCGGACCCGAAGGACCACCGGATCACGGTGACCCCGGCCTCCGGCGCCTCGGCGGTGTCCGTGGGCAAGAAGGTGACCGTACGGGCCGGCAGCGGCGAACTCACCTCGGTGCGGGTCACTGCATCGGGGCCCGGCGCACTGAGCGGCTCCTTCTCCAAGGACAAGGGCGTGTGGACGTCGAGCGGGAAGCCCGCGCCCGGCGTCACCTATACCGTGAGCGCCCGAGCGACCGCCTCCGACGGCAGGAAACTCACCGAACACACCACCTTCAGCACGGCCGAACCCGCCGAGGCGGACACCTTCGTCGGCGAGTACAACCTCGAACGCGGCGCGACGGTCGGCGTCGCCCTGCCCGTGTCGGTCGTCTTCAACAAGCCGATCCGCGACAAGGCCGCCGTCGAACGCCGTCTGAAGGTCACCTCCTCGCCCGCCGCGGAGGGCTCCTGGAGCTGGCTGAAGGACCGCGACGGCAAGGACCGGATCGACTACCGCCCGCGCGCGTACTGGAAGCCGGGCACCGAGGTCACCCTGAGCATGAACCTCGACGGCGTCGACGCCGGGGGCGGCCTGTACGGCACCCAGACCCGGAAGATCGGCTTCACCGTCGGCAAGTCCGTCACCACCACCGTCGACGTCGACAAGAAGCAGCTCACCGTCACCGAGGACGGCGAGAAGCTGCGCACCCTGCCCGTCTCCACCGGCAAGCCCGGCTACGAGACCTGGGACGGCACGATGGTCGTCCTCAGCAAGGTCCCCACCATCCGGATGGACTCCTCCACCGTCGGCATCTTCGGCAGCGAGGCGTACGACCTCGGCGAGGTCAAGTGGGACGTCCAGCTCACCACTTCGGGCACCTACGCGCACGCGGCACCCTGGAACGCGGGCAAGTTCGGCGTCGTCAACGGCAGCCACGGCTGCATCGGCATGAGCACGGAGGACGCCAAGTGGTTCTACAGCCACGTCGGCTACGGCGACCCGGTCACCGTCGTCCACTCCACGGACACCGTGCCCGTGAACAACGGCTACGGGAACTGGAACGTCGACTGGGCCGAGTGGCGCGCGGGCAGCGCTCTGCGGTGAGCCCTTCCCCGAACCGCCGCCGGGCCGCCCCGGGCTGCGCCGCCCGGGGTGCCGGTGCACCCTTGATGACGTGGCGAACGCGGTGATCGTGGTGCACCGGCCGTCGGACACCGGCGGCCGGCGGGTGAGCGTGCACCGGGCCGGCCGGGACGAGGACCTCGGCCTGGCCCACTCCGACCATGACCTGATCGTCTTCCTGGAGGCGGCGGGACTCCCGGACCCGGACGCCCTGCTCGACGACCCGGCGTGGGTGGAGTGGCGGGGCGGCGCGCCGCATCACTGGGACGGTGCGTAGCCGGTCAGGTCCGGCTTCACGGGGACGGCGCGGTCCGGTCTCACGGGGACGGTGCGTAGGCCGCGGTTCCGTCCGGGGGGTGCGGGGGGTGGATCGCGCCCGTCGTCGCGGTCAGCGGGGTTCCGCTGCCGCCCCAGCGCAGGGCGACGATCTCGGCGGCGACGGACACGGCCACCTCCTCGGGCGTACGGGCCCCGAGGTCGAGCCCCAGCGGCGAGCGCAGCCGGGCCAGCTCGCCCCCGCCGAGCCCGGCCTCCCGCAGCAGCCCGGTCCGGTCGTCGTGCGTACGGCGGCTGCCCATCGCCCCGATGTAGGCGGCCGGGCGGCGCAGCGCCTCCACCAGCAGCGGTACGTCGAACTTCGGGTCGTGGGTGAGGACGCAGACCACGGTGCGGTCGTCGGTCGCGGTGTCGCGCAGATACCGGTGCGGCCAGGCGACCACGACCTCCACGTCCGCCGGGAAGCGCTCCGGCGTGGCGAAGACCGGCCGGGCGTCGCACACCGTGACCCGGTAACCGAGGAAGCCGCCGATCCGGGCCACCGCGGCCGCGTAGTCGATCGCGCCGAAGACCAGCATGCGGGGCGGCGGGGCGAAGGAGTGCAGGAAGACACCGACGGCGTCGGCGCTTGCGCCCTCTGGGCGTTCGCCGTGCGGCCCGTAGTGGCGCAGCGCCGTCGCTCCCTGGGCCAGGCCGCCGCAGGCGTTGGCGGTGACATCGGCCGTGAGGGCCGCGGTGACGTCGGTGGTGACGGCGGCGTCGAGGGCGGCGCTGCCCAGCGTGCCGGTGACGAGCGGCGGCTCACCGGCCGTCCGCTCGCCGGTCGGGCGCTGGTCCCCTGAGGTCCGGCTCCGTACGGCGAGGGTCGCGCCGAGCGGGGCCGGGCCCGTGGCGACCGTGGCCAGGGTCACCGGGTGTCCGGCGGCCACCGAGGCGAGCAGGGTGCCGAAGGCGGGGTCCTTTGCCGGTGAGACCCGGCGGACGAGCAGCGTGACCTCTCCGCCGCAGGTGAGCCCGGCGGCGAAGGCGTCCTCGGCGCTGTATCCGAACGTCTCCAGGCCTGCCTCGCCCGTCGTCAGCGTCTCCTGGGCGAGTTCGTACGCCGCGCCCTCGACACAGCCGCCGGAGACGCTGCCCAGCGCCCGGCCGCCGGGACCCACGGCCATGGCGGCACCCGGCCGGCGTGGCGCGCTGCGGCTCACCCCGACGACCGTGACCAGCGCGAACGGTGACCCGGCCGCGTACCACCGGCCCAGCTCCGGGAGAAGGTCACGCATGCGCCGCCCCGGGCGGCACGGGGGCGGGGGCTGGAGCGTCGGTGGCGGTGCTGGTCAAGGAGGCCCTTCCTCTCGTCGGCTGTCAGAGGCGCGCCCGGCGGACCGCCGGTGGCCGACGTCCCGCGCGAGCGCACGGTGCCCACGGCCTGCCCCGGTCCTGGGGCCACAGGTGCCTCAGTACCCGCCACGGGCCGAAGACCGGCACCCGCAGGCGGAACGACGCCTGGAAGCTCCCCCGGAACGACGCGCGGACGATCATCTGCCGCCCCGGCCCCGCCTGCCGCTCCCGCGGGCCCTGTCGCCCGTCTCGTCCTCCGCGTCGCGCTCGCCCTCCGCCTGAGAAGGGGTGAAGTGCCCGGGGTCGGTGTGTCCCGTGTCGTGGACCCGGGACGAGCGGTCGCCGGTCGGCCGGTCCGTGCCGGTGTCCGGTTCGCCCTCGGCCTGGGACGGAGTCTGGTCGGTCATGGTCTGCCTCCCGGTCGGACCGGCGCCGCCCGGACGCGGATCGCCCTGGTGTGCGCCGCACCGGGTACCCCGGTGGATCCGGATCACCCGCGACGCCTGGGGCGTGGGAGTCATGCCGGTGTTGACGTGTCCGGGGATCGCCGCGATTGTTGTGGACATGGCGAAGAAGGCGCGTGCACGTCTGCTCGGCGTGGTCGTACTCCTCTGTGGCCTCCTCACCGCCGCGGGCGCCCAGCCCGCGGCGGCGGACGGCCTCCCCGGCTCGCTCTGGTTCGACGAACCGGCCGCCGCGACCCTCACCGTGGCGAACGGCCGTTTCACCGACGGCCTGGGCCGCGAGGTGGTGCTGCGCGGCTACAACGTCTCCGGCGAGACCAAACTGGAGGAGAACGGCGGCCTGCCCTTCGCCTCGGTCGCCGACGCGCGGAAGTCCGCCACCGCGCTGCGCGCCCTCGGCGGCGGCAACACGGTCCGCTTCCTGCTGTCCTGGGCCCACGCGGAGCCCGCGCGCGGCCAGGTGGACACGGCCTACCTCGCCGCGGCCACCGCGCAGATGCAGGCCTTCCTCGCGGCGGGCATCCGGGTCTTCCCGGACTGGCACCAGGACCTGCACTCCCGCCACCTCTTCGACGAGGACAGCTGGTACACCGGCGACGGCGCTCCCCAGTGGGTCGTGGAGGCGGGCGACTACCCGAAGGAGTCCTGCGGGATCTGCGTCCTGTGGGGCCAGAACATCACCCAGAACGAGGCCGTGAAGCAGGCGTCGTACGACTTCTGGCACAACGCGAACGGGGTCCAGGACGCCTTCCTGGCCACCGCCGGGACGACGATGCGGTACATCCGCGAGCACCTGAGCACCGCCGAGTTCGCGCGCGTCGCGGGCTTCGATCCGTACAACGAGCCGTACGCGGGCTCCTACGACTCCGGGCAGACCAGCCGCACCTGGGAGCGGGACGTGCTCTGGCCCTTCTACGTCAAGTTCCGCGCCCGGATGGACACGGCGGGCTGGCAGGCCAAACCGGCCTTCGTCGAGCCGAACCTGTTCTGGAACGCCAACCTCGACTTCCAGCGGCAGGAGGGCGGCCTGCTCGACGCGGGCACACTGGGCTCGCGTTATGTGTTCAACACCCACTTCTACGACCAGAAGGCCATCTCGGGCATCTTCATGTGGGGCAAGGCCGAGGACGGCCAGTACGCGGGCGACTTCGGCACGGTGCGCGACCGCGCCGCGGCCGCCGGGACCACGGCGGTCGTCGGCGAGTTCGGCCACCCGCTGGCGGGGACCGTCGCCGACAAGGCGCCCACGGTGCTCAAGGCGATGTACCAGGCGCTCGACTCGCGGCTGCCCGGCTCGTCCTGGTGGTCGAAGCCGGCCGGGTCGGGGACGGTGCTGTCCGGCACCCAGTGGCAGTGGGACATCTACAACGACCGCCACCACGAGCTGATGAACGGCAACCCCGACAAGGTCCTCACCACCGGCGACGCCTGGAACGACGAGGACCTGTCGGCGGTCGGGCTCGACGACGCGGGGCAGCCGGTCCTGCACCAGGACGCCCGGCTCCTGGACCGCCTCTACCCGAGCGCCACGGCGGGCACGGCGGTCGCCTTCACCTTCGAGGACCGCTCGCGCGACGGCTCCACCACCCTGACCTGGAACCCGGTGCCGACCTCCCTGCCGAAGACGGCACAACTGGTGGGCCAGGGTCAGTACGGCCTGCTGCTGTGGCGCTCGGACGGCACCGACGCGCCCACGGAACTGCACCTTCCGGCGTCGTTCACGGCGTCCGCGACCACGGTGGTCTCCGACCTCGGCGCGACCGCCGCGCCGCCCGCGTACACCGAGGGCGCCCCGGTCGCCGTGGCGGCCGAGCCGGGCGGCACCGCGGCGCGCAGGCTGCTGCTCACGGCGCCGGACTCCGGGACGCTGCACTACGCGCTGGTGACGAACGGGGCGTCGGCCCCGTCGGCCTCGCTGCTGAGCGCCGCCCGCGACGAACTGACGGCGTGGGCCGCCGCGAAAGCCGGTTGACGATCACGGTGAAGACCGGCTGACGGGCGCCGTGACGGCCACGGTGAAGACCGGCTGACGGCGCCCTCCGGCACGGGCGTTCAGGACCGGCCGGCCGACAGGAGCAGCCCGACGGCGGCCAGCAGCCGCCGGTACGGTGCTCAGCGCCGGCGCGGTGCACAGACGGCGGCGCAGCGCCCGGTAGGCGGCCTCGTACTCGGCGCGCAGTTCGCCGCCGCGCCGCGCCGTCCGCTCCCAGGAACGACGGGTGAGCGCGAGGTGCTCCTCCGTGTAGCGGGCCTCCACCTCCTCGCGCCGGGTGTCGGTGAGCCGGCCCAGGGAGCGGGTGAAACGGGCCGCCTCGGCACGGGCCTCCGCGCGGCCCGGCGCGCGGCGGGCCGGTCCCTCGTGTGTGGCCGCGCCGGCTGCCGCCGGACGGTCTGCGCCCCAGCGCGTCCCGGGTCGGTGCCTGCGCCCGGCTGCGCTGATTGCCGCCGGTCGCCGCATGCCCCGGCGCGCGGCGGGCCGCCCCGCTGCACCCCGCCGCGCCGACCGGCGCGAGCCCTGGCGCGTCGCGGGTCGGTTCACCGCGCGCAGCCGCGCCGGCCGCCGCCGCCCGGCCCGCGCCCCGGCGCACCGCGGGTCGCCCCACCACCCCCGACCGCACCCACCACCCCCGACCGCGCCCACGGTTCCCGCCCCGACCGCCCCGACCGCCCCGACCGCCCCGACCGCCCCGGACGGCGGGGCGGTCGTACGTCCGCGCCCCGCAGCCGACGTACGTACGCACGCCCGTCCCTGTGCGCCTCACGGGTGAGGGGCGTCTCCTGGCCGTGTCCGGGGACGGTGCGTGGCCGTTGCTGGAAACATGATTTCCACTCGACGAATGGTCACCGCTGTCGGTCTCGCCGTGGGTGTCACGGCCCTGATCGCCCCGACGGCCGACGCGGCGGGCTCCGGGGGCCAGGCCCCGATCAATCTCAGCCCGCTCTCCCTGGCCGACAGCCTGTCCGCGAGCTCCGTTCCCGCGAGCCACCGGGCGGGGCTGCCGACGGTGACCGAGCAGCTCTCGGCCCTGAAGAACCTCGGCCAGCTCAACCAGCTCACCAACCTCGCCGCGCCGGTCGCCGGCCTGCTGCCCGGCATCGGCTGACCCGGGCCGGCCCACCGGGGCGGCCGGGCCCCGAGCGACACCGGCCGGCCGCCTGACCCACGTCCGCACACCGAGGGCCCCCGCACCGCGCGGGGGCCCTTGACATTCCCGGGGAGGAGCCAGAGCATCCGGGGTAGTTGAATGAATGAAATTTCACTGGACGAACAGTGGCGGCCGGCGTGCGCTCCGCTGAACGGACAGTGCCGCAGCACACCGAAGGAACCCGCGCATGCCCCTCACCCGCGAACTCTTCATCGGCGGCAAGGACGTACCCGCCGTCTCCGGCCGCACCGCCAAGGACATCGACCCCTACACGGGCGAGGTGTACGCGACCGTCGCGGCGGCCGGACCCGAGGACGTCGTACGGGCCGTGGACGCCGCCGACGCGGCCTTCGCGGACTGGGCCGCGCTCGCCCCGTTCGCCCGCCGGGCGATCTTCCTCAAGGCGGCCGACCTGCTCGACGCCAGGGCCGATCAGGTCGCGGAGCTGATGGCGCGGGAGGCGGGCGGCACCAGGCCGTGGGCCCTGTTCAACGTGGGCCTCGCCGCGAACATCCTCCGCGAGGCCGCCGCCGCGATCACCGCCCCGCGCGGCGAGGTGCTCAGCGCCCAGGAGGCGGGCGCGCTCGGTCTCGCCGTGCGCGAGCCACTGGGCGTCGTCGCCGCCTTCGCCCCCTGGAACGCCCCGGTCATCCTCGGCGTACGGGCCGTCGCCGCGCCGCTCGCAGCCGGCAACACGGTCGTCGTCAAGCCCAGCGAGGACGCGCCGATCGCCTGCGCGCTGCTCGTCGCCGACCTGCTGCGCGAGGCGGGGCTGCCCGACGGCGTGCTGAACGTGGTGACCAACGCCCGCGGGGACGCCGCCGAGATCGCCGAGACGCTGATCGCCGACCCGCGGGTGCGCGCCGTCAACTTCACCGGCTCCACCGGCGTCGGCCGGATCATCGGCACCCACGCCGCCACCCACCTCAAGCCCGCCGTCCTCGAACTGGGCGGCAAGAACGCGGTGATCGTCCTGGCCGACGCCGACGTGGACTACGCGGTGAACGCCGTCACTTTCAGTGTCTTCATGAACTCCGGGCAGATATGCATGTCCGGCGACCGCGTCCTCGTCCACGAGTCGCTCGCCGAGGAGTTCAAGGAGAAGTTCGCCGCGAAGGCCGCCTCGCTGCGGGCGGGCGACCCCGGCGACCCGCACACCGTCGTCGGCCCGCTGGTCACCGCCTCCGCCGCGCGGCGCGTCGCCGCCCTCGTCGAGGACGCGGTGGCCAAGGGCGCCACCGTGCTGACCGGGGGCGGCGCACCCGAGGGCGCGGTGCACCCGGCGACCGTCCTCACCGACCTCCCCAAGGACGCCGAGCTGTACCACGCGGAGGCGTTCGGACCGGTCTGCGTCATCGAGACGTTCGCCGACGACGACACCGCCGTGGCCCTCGCCAACGACACCGACAACGGCCTGACCTGCGGCATCATCACCGAGAATGCCACGCACGGCCTCGCCGTCGCGCGCCGGATCAAGACCGGCATCGTGCACATCAACGACCAGTCGGTGGGCGACGAGCCGAACGCGCCCTTCGGCGGCGTCAAAGCCTCCGGCTACGGCCGCTTCGGCGGACGCTGGGGCATCGAGGCGTTCTCCAACACCCGCTGGGTGACCATCGCCACCCAGCAGGCGCACTACCCCTTCTGACGGGCCGTCATCAGCCTGCTCTACGCCGACGCGAGGAACTGCGTCGCGGCCAGTTCGGCGTAGAGCGGGTCGCCGGTGACCAGTTCACGGTGGGTGCCCACCGCGCGGACGCGGCCCGCGTCCATCACCACGATGCGGTCCGCCATGGTGACGGTGGACAGCCGGTGCGCGACCACGAGCACCGTCGTGGTACGGGCCACGTCGGCGACCGTGTCGCGCAGCGCGGCCTCGTTCACCGCGTCGAGCTGCGAGGTGGCCTCGTCCAGGAGCAGCAGCCGGGGGCGGCGCAGCAGGGCGCGGGCGATGGCCACCCGCTGGCGTTCGCCGCCCGAGAGCTTGGTGCCCCGGTGGCCGACCAGGGTGTCCAGACCGCCGGGCAGCCGCTCGGTCAGGTCCTGGAGCCGGGTGGTCTTCAGCACCCGGGCGAGGTCCGCCTCGTCGGCCTCCGGGTTGCCGAGCAGCAGGTTGTCGCGGAGCGAACCCGACAGGACCGGGGCGTCCTGCTCCACGTAGCCGATCGCGGCCCGCAGGCTCGGCAGGTCCCAGTCCGTCAGGGCGCGGCCGTCGAGCGTGATGGCGCCCGCCTCGGGGTCGTAGAACCGCTCGATGAGGGAGAAGACGGTGGTCTTGCCCGCTCCGGACGGGCCGACGAACGCGGTCATGCCCTGGGCGGGCACCTCGAACGTCACCCCGTGGTGGACGAAGGGCAGGTCGTCGGCGTACCGGAAGCGGACGTCCGTGAAGGAGAGGGCGGCGGGCTGCGCGCCCGGGGACGGCAGCGGGGCGGGCCCGGAGGCCGGTTCGGCCGGCAGGCGCAGCGCCTCCTGTATGCGGGCCAGCGCGGCGGCGCCGGTCTGGTACTGGGTGACCGCGCCGACGACCTGCTGTATCGGTGACATCAGGTAGAAGACGTAGAGCAGGAACGCGACCAGCGTGCCGACGCCGATGGCGTCCGTCGCGACCCGCGCGCCGCCCACCGCGAGGACGGTGATGAAGGCTATTTGCATGGCGAGCCCGGCCGTGTTGCCCGCCGCCGCCGACCACTTGGCCGCGCTCACGCTCTGCCGCCAGGAGTCCAGCGCGGCGGCGTGCACGGCCGCCTCTTCGCGGTGCTCGGCCCCCGACGCCTTCACCGTGCGCAGCGCGCCGAGGATCCGCTCCAGCGAGGCGCCCATCACGCCGACCGCGTCCTGCGCCCGCCGGCTGGCCCGGTTGATGTGCGGCACGATCACCCCGAGCACGACGCCGGCGCCGGCGATCACGGCCAGCGTGACACCGAGCAGCACCGGATCGACCAGGCCCATCATCACCACCGTCGCCACCAGGGTCAGACCGCCGGTGCCGAGGCCCACCAGCGAGTCGGTCGTGACCTCCCGCAGCAGCGTGGTGTCGGAGGTGACCCGGGCCATCAGATCGCCCGGCTCGCTGCGGTCGACGGCCGGTATGCGCAGCCGCAGCAGATACGAGGCGAGAGTGCGCCGGGCGCCGAGCACCACCGACTCGGCGGTGCGCCGCAGCACGTACGAACCGAGCGCGCCCACCGCCGCGTTGCCGATCACCAGCGCCGACATGCCCACCAGGGCGCCGGTGATGGACCGGTCGTGCGCCAGGTCGTCGATGAGGCCGCGCGCCACCAGCGGCAGCAGCAGCCCGGTGGCCCCGGTGGCGAGCGCGAGGAGCGCGCCCGCCAGCAGGGCCCACCGGTGCGGCCGTACGTACCCGAGGAGCAGCCGCCAGGCGGCGGGTGGTCGGTCGGCGGGCTCAGCGATGCTCACGGTGCTCCTCGCGATGGTCCGGTGCGGGAACACTCAGGCTACGTCGCTCCGCGGCCGGCCTTGCACGCCTGTGGACAAGCGCAACCGGCCCTCAGCCCTGTGGACAAGCGCGGCCGGCCCTCAGCGCCTGTGGACGAGCGGCGGGACGGTGGGCACCTCGATGGCGCTCGCTATGTCCTCGGGCGTCATCCGGAAGCTCTCCGGGTAGGCGTCGCGCCGGGTGCGGCGGGCGGGTTCGCTGGTGCGCCAGGTGTACAGGCAGCGCGCGCACTGCAACACGTCCCAGACGCCGGGGACCGGTGAGGCGAAGAGGTGCTCGATCGTGCCGTGCGCGCAGCGCGGGCACGGGGTGGCAACGGGGCTGTCGGCCATGTCGGTTGACCTTTCGGGTGAGGTGGGAGGGGCGTGCTCAGCGGCCCGCGGCGAGCCGCTGGAGGCGGGTGAGCCACTCGGCCGTCTCCGGCAGGTCGCGGACCTGGTTGCCGTAACTGCCGCGGTGGTCGGGGGCGACGGGCGTGGTCGCGTCGATGACGAGCTTGTCGACGATGCCGGGGGACTGGGCCTGCGGGGCGAGTTCGAGCACCGGCAGGTTCGGGATGGTGATCAGGTCGCCCGCCGGGTTCATCTTGGTGGACAGCGCCCACATCACCTGCGGCAGGTTGAACGGGTCCACGTCCTCGTCCACGACGATCACCGTCGCCGCGTAGCCGAGGCCGTGCGGGGTGGTCAGTACGCGCAGGCCGACGGCCTTGGCGAAGCCGCCGTACCGCTTCTTGGTCGACACGATCACCACCAGCCCGTGGGTGTAACTCGCGTTGACCGCCTGCACCTCGGGGAAGTCGGCCTTGAGCTGCTGGTACAGCGGCACGCAGGTGTTCGCGGCGATGAGGTAGTCGCACTCGGTCCACGGCATGCCGAGATACAGGTGCTCGAAGATGGGGTTCGTGCGGTACGAGATCCGGTCGATGCGCAGCACCGTCATCCGCCGGCCGCCCGAGTAGTGGCCGGTGAACTCGCCGAACGGCCCCTCGATCTCGCGCTGCCTGCCCTCGATCACACCCTCGATGACGACCTCGGAGCCCCACGGCACGGGCAGCCCGGTCAGCGGCGCCTTCGCGATCGGCGCGGGCGCCCCGCGCAACGCGCCCGCCAGCTCGTACTCGTTCTCGTCGTACTTCATCGGGGTGGACGCGGCGATCGAGATCACCGGGTCGTTGCCGAGGGTGATGGCGACGGGCAGGTCCTCGCCCAGTTCCTCGGCCTTGTGCAGGTGCTGGGCGATGTCGTGCATGGGCACCGGCTGGAGCGCGAGGCGGCGCTTGCCCTTGACCTGGATGCGGTAGACGCCGACGTTCTGCTTGCCGCTGTTCTCGGGGTCCTCGGGATCCTTCGAGACGACGGCCGCCTTGTCGATGTAGAAGCCGCCGTCGCCGTCGTTGAGCCGGATCAGCGGCAGCACCTGGAAGATGTCGACGTCGTCGCCCTCCATGGTGTTCTCCGCCCACAGCGGGTTCTCGCGCCACTCGGGAGCCACGGGGAAGTCGGCCCAGCGCTGGACGAACGCCTCCACCTGTTCCTTCGCTCCGGTCCCCTTCGGCAGGCCGAGCGCGAGCGCGTGGTTGGCCCAGGAGCCGTGCACGTTCATCGCGATCCGGGCGTCGGTGAAGCCCTTGACGTTGTCGAAGTACAGGGCGGGCGCGTGGTCGCCGAGGCGGGGCGCGGCGTTCGCGGCGGCGGCGATGTCGGGCTCCGGCAGCACCTCGTCGGTGACCCGGAGCAACTGGCCCTCCTTCTCGAGGGTGTCCAGGAAACTGCGCAGATCGTCATAGGCCATGTGAGGCTCCCAAGAGGGGTGGTTCAGGTACGGGGAGGGGCTACGCGGCCGCCGGGCCGGGGCCGCGGGCGGCGCGCATGCCCTCCCAGCGCCGGGCGGCGGGGGCGGGCAGGTCGAACTGGTCGAGGACCCGGGCCGTGATGTGGTCGACGATGTCGTCGACGGACGCCGGGTGGTTGTAGAAGGCGGGCATGGGCGGCACCATCCGCACCCCCATCCGGGAGAGCGCGAGCATGTTCTCCAGATGGATCTCGCTCAGCGGGGTCTCCCGGGGGACGAGCACCAGCTTGCGGCGCTCCTTGAGCACCACGTCGGCGGCGCGGGCCACCAGACCCTCGGCGTACCCGGTGCGGATACCGGCCAGCGTCTTCATCGAGCACGGCACGATCACCATGCCGTCCGTGCGGAAGGAACCGGACGAGACCGTGGCACCCTGGTCCTCGGGATGGTGCGTGACGTCCGCCAGGCCGCTCACCTCGCGCACCGAGCGCCCCGTCTCCAGCTCGATGGTGGTCCGCGCCCAGCGGGAGAGCACCAGATGGGTCTCCACGTCCGGCAGCTCCCGCAGGTTCTCCAGCAGACGGATGCCGAGCACGGCACCCGTCGCGCCTGTCATTCCGACGATCAACCGCACGGCGGGCAGCTCCTTGGGCTCCTGTGAAGGGACGGACCGCGATGAACCTTTCGGTCACCGTGGTTCCACGTTAGAGACGGCTCCCGAGGCCCTGGACGTACGATGAGGACACCCTATGGACAGAAACGGACACGCTGACGTCACCGAGGTCCCCTACCGTGCGGCCGCCGGAGCCCCGCCGGGGGCCGAGGTCCTCGACTTCCCCGGACTGCTGGCGCGCGCCCGCGGCCACGGCCTCGACCCGTACGCGCCGAAGCGCCCCGCCTTCCACGAGCTGATCACCGTGAAGTCGGGGACGCTGCGCGCCTCCGTGGACTTCGCCGAGTACGAGCTGACCGCCGGGGACTGGCTGTGGGTGCGGCCGGGACAGGTCCACCACTACGACTCGGACCTCACCGCCGCCCGCGGCACCGTCGTGCTCTTCCTGCCGGGCTTCCTCAGCACCGCCACCGTCGCCGCCGCCGGCGTGGACCGCCCCGCCGCGCCGAACCCGCTGACACCGGCCGGCGCCCACGCGGACGCCGTCGGCCGCGTCCGTGACCTGCTGGAGGACGAGTACCGGCGCCTCGGCGACCTGCCGCTCCAGGTGCACATCGACGTCGTACGCCATCTGCTGTCCGTGCTGGTGCTGCGGCTCGCCCACGGCCGGCGGGAACCGGACGGCGCGGTGACCGGGAGCGAGGCGTTCCGCCGCTTCCAGCAGGCCGTGGAGCGCGACTTCGCGCGCACCCACCGGGTGGAGGACTACGCCAGGGACCTCGGCTACAGCGTGCGCACCCTGACCCGGGCCACCCGCGCCGCCGCGGGCTGCGGCGCCAAACGGTTCATCGACGACCGGGTGCTCCTGGAGGCCAAACGGCTGCTCGTGCACACCGAGCTGTCCTCCCACGTGATCGGGGACCGGCTCGGCTTCCCCGACGCCACCGTCTTCACCAAGTTCTTCCGGCAGCGGGCCGGCGAGACACCGGCCGCCTTCCGCACCCGCGCCCGCGGCGCCCGCCCCTGAGCATCGCCGCCGTACCGCGGCCGACCTGCCCCACCTGGGCATCTACCCGCCGGTCACACCGTAAGGTCGGTCAGTGAGCTCGGTTGAGCATCGATCTACGGAAGGGTCCACCACCATGGCGCAGGAAGTACGGGGCGTGATCGCACCCGGCAAGAACGAGCCGGTCCGGGTCGAGACCATCATCGTGCCGGACCCGGGCCCGGGCGAGGCCGTGGTGAAGATCCAGGCCTGCGGGGTGTGCCACACCGACCTGCACTACAAGCAGGGCGGCATCACCGACGACTTCCCGTTCCTGCTCGGGCATGAGGCGGCGGGCGTCGTGGAGTCGGTCGGTGACGGCGTCACGGACGTCGCACCCGGCGACTTCGTGATCCTCAACTGGCGTGCGGTGTGCGGACAGTGCCGCGCCTGCAAGCGCGGACGCCCGCAGTACTGCTTCGCCACGCACAACGCCGAGCAGAGGATGACCCTCAAGGACGGCACCGAACTGACGCCCGCCCTCGGCATCGGCGCCTTCGCCGAGAAGACTTTGGTCGCCGCCGGGCAGTGCACCAAGGTCGACCCGGCCGCGAGCCCGGCGGCGGCCGGCCTCCTCGGCTGCGGCATCATGGCGGGCATCGGCGCCGCCATCAACACCGGCAACGTCGGACGCGGCGACTCGGTCGCCGTCATCGGCTGCGGCGGCGTCGGCGACGCCGCGATCGCCGGTTCCCGGCTGGCCGGCGCGGCGAAGATCATCGCCATCGACATCGACGACCGCAAGCTGGAGACCGCCAAGCACTTCGGCGCCACCCACACCGTCAACTCCCGCGAGACCGACCCCGTCGAGGTGGTCCGCGAACTGACCGGCGGCTTCGGCGCCGACGTCGTCATCGAGGCGGTCGGCCGCCCCGAGACCTACCGGCAGGCCTTCTACGCCCGCGACCTGGCCGGCACCGTCGTGCTCGTCGGCGTCCCGACCCCCGAGATGCAGCTCGACCTGCCGCTCCTCGACGTCTTCGGCCGCGGCGGATCCCTCAAGTCCTCCTGGTACGGAGACTGTCTGCCGTCCCGGGACTTCCCGATGCTGATCGACCTCTACGCGCAGGGCCGCCTCGACCTGGACGCGTTCGTCACCGAGACGATCTCCCTCGACGAGATCGAGCCGGCCTTCGAGCGGATGCACGGCGGCGACGTGCTGCGCTCGGTGGTGGTGTTCTGATGACCGGCACGACCCGCGTCGACCACCTCGTCACCTCGGGCACCTTCTCGCTCGACGGCGGCACCTGGGACGTCGACAACAACGTCTGGATCGTCGGCGACGACCAGGAGGCGATCGTCATCGACGCCGCCCACGACGCCGACGCCATCGCGAAGGCGGTCGGGGACCGCAGACTGCGCGCCATCATCTGCACCCACGCCCACGACGACCACATCGACGCGGCCCCCGCGCTCGCGGACCGCACCGGCGCCAAGATCTGGCTGCACGCCGACGACCTGCCGCTGTGGAAGCTGACCCACCCCGACCGCCTCCCCGACGCCTGGCTCTCCGACGGCCAGGTCATCGAGGTCGCGGGCACCGACCTGACGGTCCTCGCCACGCCGGGCCACGCCCCGGGTGCCGTCTGCCTGTACGCGCCCGGCCTGAACACCGTCTTCACCGGCGACACCCTGTTCCAGGGCGGCCCGGGCGCCACCGGCCGCTCGTACTCGCACTTCCCGACGATCGTCGAGTCGATCCGCGAGCGGCTGCTGAGCCTGCCGCCGGAGACGGTGGTGCGCACGGGACACGGCGACCCGACCACCGTCGGGGCGGAGGCCCCGCACCTCCAGGAGTGGATCGCGCGCGGTCACTGACCGGACGCAGGGGCGGCCCCTACGGGATTTCCGGGGGCCGTCCTGTGCCGTCAACGCACCGGCACCGCCAGGTACTTGTACTCCAGGAACTCCTCGATCCCGACCCGGCCGCCCTCCCGGCCCAGCCCCGACTGCTTGATCCCGCCGAACGGCGCGGCGGGGTTGGAGACCAGACCAGTGTTCACGCCCACCATCCCCACGTCGAGCCGTTCGCCCACCCGCAGGGCGCGGTCGAGCCCCTCGGTGTAGACGTAGCCGACCAGGCCCCAGGGGGTGTCGTCGGCGCGGCGCACCACCTCGTCCTCGTCGTCGAAGACCAGGACCGCCGCCACCGGGCCGAAGATCTCCGTCTGCATCAGCCTGCTCGCCGGATGCACCTCCGTCAGAACGGTCGGCGGATAGAAGTGCCCGGGCCCGTCCGGGGTGATTCCGCCGGTCAGCACCCGGGCGCCCCGGCCCACCGCGTCCGCGACCAGGTCCTCGACCTTGGCCCGGCCCGCGCCGTCGATCAGCGGACCGATGTCCACGCCCTCGGCGGTACCGGGCCCGACGACCAGCGCGCCCATCCGGTCCGCGAGCCGCCGCCCGAACTCCCCGGCCAGCGAACGGTGCACGAAGAATCGGTTGGCGGCGGTGCACGCCTCGCCCATGTTGCGCAGCTTGGCGGTCATCGCCCCGTCGACGGCGGCGGCCGGGTCGGCGTCCTCGAAGACGATGAAGGGGGCGTTCCCGCCCAGCTCCATCGAGGTGCGGAGCACCGCGTCGGCGCACTGCGCGAGCAGCAGCCGCCCGACCTCCGTGGAGCCGGTGAACGACAGCTTGCGGATGCGTCCGCCGCGCAGCAGCGGTTCCACGACCTCACCGGCCCGGGAGGTCGTGACGACGTTCAGCACCCCGTCCGGCAGCCCCGCCTCCCGCAGGATCCCCGCCAGCGCCAGGGCGGACAGCGGGGTCTGCGGGGCGGGCTTCATGACCATGGTGCAGCCCGCAGCGATCGCCGGACCGATCTTGCGGGTGCCCATGGCGAGCGGGAAGTTCCACGGCGTGACGAGCAGACAGGGCCCCACGGGGCGGCGCATCAGCACCATCCGGGTGCGGCCGTCGGGCAATACGCCGTACCCGCCGTCGATCCGGACGGCCTCCTCGGCGAACCAGCGGAAGAACTCGGCCGCGTACGCCACTTCGCCCCGCGCCTGAGCCAGCGGCTTGCCCATCTCCGAGGTCATCAGCAGGGCCAGCTCGTCCACGCGGGACAGCATGATCTCGTAGGCGCGGCGCAGGATCTCGCTCCGCTCCCTGGGCGCCGTACGGCCCCAGTCCGGCTGGGCCGCGACGGCCGCCTCCTCGGCGAGCCGCGCGTCCTTCGGACCCGCGTCGGCGACCCGGGCGATGACCAGGCCGGTGGCCGGGTCGTCGACGGGGAACGTGGCGGCGTCGGCGGCGTCCCGCCAACTGCCGCCGATGAACAGCTGCTTGGGCACGTCGTTCAGAATGCTCACGGTGTGTCTCCCGGGTCGGCCGACTGGACGGGTGGGCGGAGGCCGGTCATCCGGTCGCGGTCCCCTTGGCGACGGCCGCGCTCCAGGCCCGCAGTCCCTCGTCCACCGCCTCCTCGTCGATCACCAGGGCCGGGATCATCCGCACCACCTGGTTCCAGGCCCCGCACAGCAGCAGGAGCAGGCCCTCGTCCACGGCGGCCCGCTGCACCCGGGCGGCGGTCTCCGGATCGGGCTCCCCGTCCTCGGTGACGAACTCGCTGCCGAGCATCAGCCCGAGGCCCCGTACGTCCCCGACGGCAGGCGTCCGCGCGGCGACCGCCTCCAGCCCGGCCCGCAGCCGCGCGCCCATCGCGTCGGCGTTCTCGACCAGCTTCTCGTCGCGTACGACGTCCAGCGTGGCGCAGGCCGCGGCGCAGGCCACCGCGTTGGCGCCGTACGTGCCGCCCTGCGAGCCCGGCCAGACCTTGCGCATCAGCTCCTCCGGGGCCGCGATGCCCGACAGCGGGAAGCCGCTGGCCAGCCCCTTGGCGGTGATCAGCACGTCCGGGGTGACGCCGAAGTGGTCGTGGCCCCAGAACCGGCCGGTGCGGCCCACGCCCGTCTGCACCTCGTCCAGGACCAGCAGGAAGCCGTGCCGGTCGGCGCGTTCGCGCAGGCCCTGGAGGAAGCCGGAGGTGGCGGGCACGTAGCCGCCCTCGCCGAGCACCGGCTCGACCACGACGGCGGCGGTGTCGGCGGGCGAGGAGATCGTCCGGAGCGTGTAGTCCAGCTCCTTGAGGGCGAAGCGGGTGGCGGTCTCCTCGTCCCAGCCGTACCGGAAGGCCGTCGGGAACGGGGTGACGACGACACCGCTCATCAGCGGCGAGAACCCGGAGCGGAACCGGGTGCCCGAGGTGGTCATGGCGGCGGCGGCCACCGTCCTGCCGTGGAAACCGCCGTGGCAGACCAGGACGTTGGGCCGGCCCGTGGCCTGCCGGGCGAGACGCAGCGCCGACTCCACCGCCTCGCTGCCGGAGTTGCTGAAGAACAGACTGTCCAGACCGGGCGGCAGCACCTCGCCGAGCCGTTCGACCAGGCGCCGCAGCGGCCGGTGCATGACGGTCGTGTACTGGCCGTGCACGAGCGTGGCCACCTGCTCCTGCGCGGCGGCCACCACCCGGGGGTGGCAGTGACCGGTGCTGGTGACTCCGATACCGGCGGTGAAGTCGAGGTACTCGCGGCCGTCCTCCCCGTAGAGATGGACGCCCTCGCCCCGGACCGCCACCACGGGGGTGGCCTGGCGGAGGTGCGGCGACAGTGCGGTCATGATCGTCTCCCGGCGCTGTGGGGTCGGTTCGCCCGCTGGCTCGCGTACGTGTTCCGAGCATCTCCGGGTGCGGGGGCCGGGATCCCGTACGGAGTGTCCGGCGGGGCACCGGGGGTTGGACGGTGTGTCAGGCCGGGCAGGGGAGCCCCGTGACCGAGGACGAGCCCGTACCGGAGGACCACCGCTCCCTGCCGCAGGATCACCTCGTACCGGAGGACAACCTCGTACCGGAGGACATCCTCGTACCGGAGGACCGTCCGGTGGCCGACGGCCGGCCGCTCACCGTCGCCGACGCGCTGCGGCTGCCCGTGCTGGCCGCCGGAGAACCGCGGGTCGTGGCCGGTCAGGCCCGGCTCGGCCGGCCGGTCCGCTGGGTGCACATCACGGAGCTGACCGACCCGGCCTCCTTCCTCAAGGGCGGCGAACTCGTCCTCACCACCGGCATGCCGCTGCCCGAGGAACCCGCCCGGATACGCCGCTACGTCGGCGAACTCGCCGATGTCGGCGCCGCGGCCCTGGTGATCGAGCTCGTCCGGCGCTACCACCGTCCGCCCGAAGCCCTCGTCCGCGCCTGCCGCGCCCGCGGGCTGCCGCTCGTCACCCTGTCCCGGGACGTCAACTTCCTGGAGGTCACCCAGGTCGTCCACACCCTGCTCCTCGGCCACCGGACCGAGGCGCTGCGCAGGAGCCGGCGGATCCACGAGGCGTTCACCGCGCTGACCCTGCGCGGCGCGGGCCCGGAGGACGTGGTGCGGGCCGCCGCCGAGCTGAGCGGCCGCACCGTCGTCCTGGAGGACCCGGCGCACCGGGCGCTGATCTGCGTACCGTCCGGCGGCACGGTCGAGGAGGCGCTCACCGGCTGGGAGCGCGACTCGCGGGCGACCCCGCCCGGCGACCGCACGGCCGTGCGCGGTCCCGGGAACTGGCTGGTGGCGCCCGTGGAGTTCCGGGGCGAACGGTGGGGGCGGGTCGTGCTGCTCCCGGCGCCCGGCGCGGCGGCCTTCACCGCCGAGCACGTGACGGTCCTGGAGCGCACGGCGATGACGCTCGCCGTCACCCGCCTCGCGCACCCCGTCCCCTGGGAACGCGACGCGCACCGCGGCGTGCTGCGGGACATCACCGGACGGCGGCACCGCTCTCCCGGAGAGATACGGGTGCGCGCCGCGGCCCTCGGCCTGCCGGTCGAGGGCTGCCGCTTCGTCGCCGTCCAGGTCGATCCCGGCGGGGGCGCGGCCGCGCGTGAGACGGCCGGGCCGACGGCCGTCGCGCGTGAGGACGCCGGGCGGGCCGCCGAGGCGCGGCTCGTCGAGGAGCTGGCGACCGCCGGTGCCCCCGCGCTCGTCGGCGAGCCGGCCCCGGGCCGCGTCGGGGTGCTGCTCGCGCTGCGGCCCGGCCAGCCGCCCTGGCGGGCCACCGTCGAACGGCTGGCCCGCGCCGCCCTGCGGCTCGACCCGTACACGGTGGTCGCCGTCGGCTCCCCGGTCGACGACCTCGCCGAGGCCGCCCGGTCCTTCCGGGAGGCGGCCCGTGCCGCGGAGGCGGTGCCGCCCGGTTCCGGCCCGCCCACGGCCGACCCGGACAGGTCGTTCCACGAGCTCGCCGACATCGGGCTGCGCCGGCTGCTGTACGCGATGCGCGAGGACACCCGCGTTCGGGACTACGCCGAACGCACGCTGGGCCGGCTCGCCGACCACGACCTCCGCCACCGCACCGAACTGCTCCCGGCCCTGCGCCACTACCTCGACGCAGGCGGCAACAAGACGGTCGCCGCACGCCGCGGCGGCCTGTCCCGCCAGACGCTGTACCAGCGGCTGCACGCCGTCGAGCGGCTGCTCGGCTGCGACCTGGACTCCGGCGAGCAGCGCACCGGCCTGCACGTGGCCCTGATGGCGTACGACGTCCTGCGGCCCGGCTGAGCGGCCCGCGTCCGGCACGGGCCGCGAAAGGCGACAGGAGATGTCCGGTTTCCGCGCCACTCTGTTCCTGCCCGTTCCCGCGCGCCGACGGTACGGCGGCGGGCGAACGGCGACGGGAAACAAGCGCAGGCACAGGCACACAGGGAGGCAGGGCATGACCGGAGCGCTGGACGGCAAGGTGGCGCTGGTGGCGGGGGCGACCAGGGGAGCGGGGCGCGGTATCGCCGTCGAGCTCGGCGCGGCGGGCGCCACCGTCTACGTGACCGGACGCAGCACGCGCGAGCGGCGTTCGGAGTACGGCCGCCCGGAGACCATCGAGGACACTGCGGACCTGGTGACCGCGGCGGGCGGCCGCGGCATCGCCGTACCCACCGACCACCTGGTCCCCGGACAGGTGCGCGCCCTGGTGGACCGGATCGCGGACGAACAGGGCCGGCTCGACGTCCTGGTCAACGACATCTGGGGCGGTGAGCTGCTCTTCGAGTGGGACACCCCGGTCTGGGAGCACGACCTCGACAACGGGCTGCGGCTGCTGCGGCTCGCCGTCGAGACGCACGCCGTCACCCACCACCACGCCCTGCCCCTGCTGCTGCGCCGGCCCGGCGGCCTCGTCGTGGAGATGACGGACGGGACCGACGAGTACAACCGGGAGAACTACCGCGTCTCCTTCTTCTACGACCTCGCCAAGTCCTCCGTCCTGCGCATGGCCTTCTCCCTCGGCCACGAACTCGGCCCGCGCGGGGCCACCGCCGTGGCCCTCACCCCCGGATGGATGCGCTCCGAGATCATGCTGGAGCAGTTCGGCGTGAGCGAGGACAACTGGCGCGACGCCCTGGAACGCGTCCCCCACTTCTGTATCTCGGAGAGCCCGTACTACGTCGGCCGCGCCGTCGTCGCCCTGGCCGCCGACCCCGCGCGGTCCCGCTGGAACGGCCGCTCGCTGTCCGGCGGCGGACTCGCCCGGGAGTACGGCTTCACCGACCGCGACGGCAGCCGCCCCGACGCCTGGCGCTACATGGTCGAGGTGCAGGACCCGGGCAGGCCGGCCGACGCCACCGGCTACCGCTGAGGGTCCGGCGCGTCCTGGGTGATCGCCGGGACGGTGCGGCGGTCCGTGTGACACGGTCGTCCGCATGACAGACACGACGAGGACCACGACGGCGGTACCGGCGGCGCGTTTCGAGGGGTACGGGGTTCTGGTCACCGGCGCGGCCCGCGGGATCGGCGCGGCGACCGCACGGCGGCTGGCGGCGGAGGGCGCCGGGGTCCTCGTCACGGACGTGGACCTGGCCGAGGCCGAGAGGACCGCCGGGGCCGTCCGGCGGGACGGGGCGCGGGCGGAGGCGTTCCACTGCGACGTCGCCGACTCCGCGTCCGTACGGGCGGCCGTCGCGCACGCCGTGGACGTGTTCGGCTCCCTGGACGTGCTGGTCAACAACGCGTACTCGTGCGCGCCCGACGCCCCGCTCTTCGAGGACGAACCGGACGACGTCTGGGCCCGCGACCTCGACCTCACCCTGAGCGGCGCCTACCGCTGCTGCCGCGCCGCACTGCCCCACCTGGTGGCCTCGGGGCGCGGCGCCGTCGTCAACATCGGCTCCGTCAACGGCCTCCAGGACTTCGGCAACCACGCCTACAGCGCCGCCAAGGCGGGACTCGTCTCGCTCACCCGCACCCTGGCGGGACACGCGGGCCCGCGCGGCGTGCGGGTCAACCTCGTGGCACCGGGCACCGTGCGCACCACCGCCTGGGAGGGCCGGGAGGACGACCTCGCGGCCCTGTCGGGGATCTATCCGCTCGGCCGGGTGGGCGAGCCCGAGGACATCGCCGCCGCCGTGGCGTTCCTGGCCTCGCGCGACGCCGCCTGGATCACCGGGACGACGCTGAGCGTGGACGGCGGGGTGCTCGCGGTCAACACCGGGTTCCGGCAGACGGTCCGGCGGCGGAAGGACGGTTGACGGTACGGCGGGTACCGCCGCCCGGTGCCGTTCCGGCGGGCGTCCAGGTCGCCCGCCCCCGCCAGTCAGCGCGTCGCACCCGCCCGGGCCGCCCCTGATGGCACCGTTTCACCGTTTCACCGCGTACGACGGGTGCCGAGGGAAAGGCCGCCATGAGAGCCGCAGGAAGACGGGAAGCCGCACGAAGACGGAGAGCCGCGCGAAGACAGGAAGCCCTGCGCAGACGGCGGGCCGCACGAAGACGGGGAGCCGTCGCTTTCGGGATCACGGGGCTCGTGGTGCCGCTGGCGCTCGCCCTGGGCGCGGTGCCTGCGCGGGCCGCACACTGCACGACGCACACCGGCCCGTACCAGAAGCGGGTGGAGAAGTTCCTCGGCCGCCCGGTCGACGGCAGGCAGTCACCCGCCGACTGCCAGGCGACCAGGGCCTTCCAGACCCGGCACGGCATCACGCCGGACATCGGCTACGCCGGACCCGTCACCTGGGGCGTCATGGACCTGATGACCAGACAGAAGGCCGTCGGCAAGCACCCGAACGACAAGCGCGAGTGCCCGGCCGACAGGGGGCGCGTCGCCTGCGTCGACCTGACCCGCCAGCTCTCCTGGATCCAGGACGGCGCCACCCTGGTCCACGGCCCCGTGCCGGTCCGCACCGGCCGCGACGGGTACGAGACCCGCACCGGCGCCAGGAAGATCTCCTGGCGCCACATCGACCACGTGTCGAGCATCTACCACACGGCCATGCCGTACAGCCAGTTCTTCGACGGCGGCGAGGCCTTCCACGCGGTGGACGTCAGCATGTGGAGTCCGCCCGGCTCGCACGGCTGCGTCAACCTGACCAGGACCGAGGCCCGGAGCTACTGGTCCCTTCTGAAGAACGGCGACGACGTCTTCGTCTTCGGCCGCAAGCCGGGCACCTGACCGGCCGTCCCCTGTGCGGTCGGCCAGGTGCCCGACGTACGCCACCGTGCCGCGCCCGGCCCCCGGGACGCCCGGGGCCCGGGCCCCGCACCGGCCGGGCGGAGGTCCCGGCGGGACCGGGACCGTCCGCGGTCAAGACGCTCCGTCAGGTCCGTCGAGTCCGTCAGGCCCGTCCGGTGCGAGGGGCAGCGTCGCGAGGACGGCGGTGCCGTGGCCGGGCGCCGAGCGGAGGGTGAGGCTGCCGCCCAGCGCCTCGGCACGGCGCCGCATGGAGGCGATCCCGATCCCGGCGGCCGGGCCCGGCGGCATCCCGCAGCCGTCGTCCGCGACGCTGATCAGCAGGGAGCCGCCCCGGCCGGCCAGCGCGACGCGGGCGTGCCGGGCCCCGGCGTGGCGGACGACGTTGGTCAGGGCCTCGGCCACGATGCGGTGGGCGGCGGCCTCCAGCTCCGGGGTGAGCACCGGCAGTCCGGAGACCGCGATCTCGACGTCCGTCCGCGGCGAGACGAGCAGGGCCTGCCGGTGCAGCGCCTCGACGAGTCCGCTGGGTTCCACGGCGGCCGGGGGCAGCCCTTCGATGAGCCGGCGGACCTCGGCGACGGCGCCGTGCACCTCGGTGCGCATCCGGTCCAGCAGCGCGCGCTCCGCGTCGAGGCCGCGCTCGCCGAGCAGCTCCGACAGGGCGCGTACGCACAGTCCGATCCCGGCCAGCGCGGGGCCGAGCCCGTCGTGCAGCTCGTCACGCAGCCGGACCCGCTCGGCCAGCACGGCCGGGGAGCACACCGTCGTACGGACCTTCACCGAGGTGCCCTCGCGTCCCCGTCCCTGGTACCGGCGCTCCGCGCCGAGCAGCATCGCGCACGCCGCGCCGGCGCCGTACGCCATCAGGGCGGTCCCGGCCTGTACCAGCAGGAGGCCGCAGACGGCCAGACAGACGGCCAGGGCGCCACGGGCCAGCAGCACTGTCCGGGCGCGCGCCCGGACAGCACCGGTCAACGGGCGGTCCCTTGCGAGGCACGCGGATAGGTGGCGCGGACCAGGCCCAGGGCCCACCGCATACGGGGAACGGCCGTCTCGGGGCGCTCGCCGTAGGCGCAGGCGAGCGTGCTCGCGCAGCCCCGGCTGCCGCCGTGCACGCGGATGGACCACCGGATCGCCGCCGCGATCTCGCCCGCCGTCGGCACGGAGCCGGTCGCCAGGCCGCTGCCGAACAGCGCCTCGGCACGGGTCGCGGTCAGCAGGTCGGGTACGCCGCTGGGCGCGGTGACGGGTACGCCGGTGGGTACGTCGTTCTTGAGGCTCTCGCTCACAGTGCTCTGACTCACAGTGCTCTCGCTCACGGTGTCCTCGTTCGTCGTCGCTGTGGAGGCCGGCGGGAGGCGTGGTGTCCCGGAAGGGGGTGCCGCCGCGCCGGGCGTACCGGCAGCGTGCGCGCGGTGGTTGCAGGAGCCGTTGCAGTGCCCGTTGCAGTCGCTAGCTTTGACTTCGGCCGGCAGCCGGTTGCCGGCCGCTCTGCTCTGGCTGGGGGCCGGTGATGAGCGGACGATCGCCCTCCGGGGAACTGCGTTTCCAGGTGCTCGGACCGCTGCGGGTGTGGCGCGCGGGCACGGAACTGAACCTGGGACAGACCCAGCAGCGCGTGGTGCTCGCGGTGCTGCTGCTGCACGCCGGCACCGCGCTGGGCCGGGACCGGCTGGTCGACGCGGTGTGGGGCGAGGCGGTGCCGGCCCGCGCGACGAACCTGCTGCAACGGCACGTATCGGGGCTGCGCCGGGTCCTCGAACCCGAACGCTCGCCCCGGTCGCCGTCCTGTCTGATCACCTGGACCGAGGCAGGCTATCTGCTGACGCCCGGCTCCTGCTTCCTCGATCTGCACGCCTTCGACCTGGCGGTGGAACGGGCGCACGCGGCCCGTACCGCCGGTGACACCGCCGCGACCAGGGAGGCGCTGGCCGGTGCGCTGGGGCTGTGGCACGGGCGGCTGTGCGAGGGGCTGACGAGCCCGTCGATCGACGCCGAGCGCGACCGCCTCGGCGAACGGCGGCTCAGCGTGCTGGAAGAGCGCATGGAGCTGGACCTGCTGCTCGGCGACCACTTCGACCTGGTGGGCGAGGTGCGCCGGCTGACCACGGAGCATCCGCTGCGGGAGGGGCTGCACGGGCTGCTGATGCTGGCCCTGCACCGCGGCGGCCGGCGCGGCGAGGCGCTGGCCGCGTACCAGCGGGCGCGCCGGCTGCTCCGTGACGAGCTGGGCATCGAGCCGGGCCGCCCGCTGCAACGCCTGCACGCCCGGATCCTGGACGCCGATCCGGACCTCGACGCACAGCCGGGCACCGGGCCCGTACCCGGTCCGGGCCTGTACGGACGGCCGGGCACCGAGCCCCCATCGGACGGCGCGCTCCGCCCTTCGGCGCGGCGTCCGGCGGCGCCCCGCCCCGCCGACGAGGGCCCCGGCCCCGTGGTCCCCGCCCAACTGCCGCACCCCGTCGCCGGTTTCGTCGGCCGGGCGGACGCGCTGGCCCGCCTCGACGCACTGGTGCCCATGGGCGGAACCGCCGGTGACGGCGGTAGGACCGGTGAGCGCGGCGGTGCCGTCGTCATCACGGCGATCGGGGGCACCGCCGGGGTCGGCAAGACCACCCTGGCCGTGCACTGGGCGCACCGCGTCCGCGACCGCTTCCCGGACGGGCAGCTCTACGTCAATCTGCGCGGCTTCGACCCCAGCGGCTGCGCGATGAAGCCGGGCGAGGCGATCCGCGGATTCCTGGACGCCCTCGGCGTCCCCTCGCAGCGGATCCCCGTCGACCCGCAGCAGCAGATCGGCCTGTACCGCAGCCTGCTGGCGAACCGGCGCATGCTGCTCGTGCTCGACAACGCCTACGACGCCGACCAGGTACGTCCGCTGCTGCCCGGCTCGCCCGACTGCTTCAGCGTCATCACGAGCCGCAACCGGCTCACCGGCCTGGTGGTCACCGAGGGCGCCCACCCGGTGCCCCTGGACCTGATGTCCACCGGCGAGGCGCGCCAGGTGCTGGGCCGCGGCATCGGACCGGACCGGCTGTCGGCCGAGCCCGACGCGCTGCGGGACATCATCTCCTCGTGCGCGCGGCTGCCGCTCGCCCTGGCCATCGTGGCCGCGCGGGCCGCCACCCGGCCGCAGTTCCCGCTCGCGGCACTGGCGAAGGAACTCCACGACGTGGGCGGCGCGCTGGGCCTGCTCGACGGGGGCGACGAGGCCACCAACGTACGGCGGGTGTTCTCCTGGTCCTACCAGCGGCTGACCGGTCCGGCCGCCCGCCTCTTCCGGCTGCTGGGGCTGCACCCGGGGCCCGACATCGGCACCCGCGCCGTGACCGGGCTCGCCGGACTCGCGCCGGCCGAGGCCCGTACCCTGCTCGCCGAACTGACCGACAGCCACCTGCTGTCGGAGCGCGCCCCCGACCGCTACTCCCTGCACGACCTGCTGCGCGCGTACGCCGCGGAGCTCGCCGCGCAGGCCGACCCGCCGGCGGACCGGCGGGCGGCGGTGCGCCGGACGCTCGACCACTACCTGCACAGCGCCTACCGGGCGAGCCTGCTCCTGAACCCGTACCGCGACGACCCCCTCACCCCCGAAGCCCCGCTGACCCCGGTGGAAAGCGAGCACTTCGCCGACCACCACGCCGCGCTGACCTGGTTCACCACCGAGCACTTCGTGCTGCTCGCCGTGCAGCAACTGGCCGTGAGCAGCCGGCTCGACACCCACGCCTGGCAGCTCGCGTGGGCCCTGACGCCGTACTTCGACCGGCGCGGGCACTGGCACGACTGGGCCGCCGTGCACGAGCGGGGCCTGGCCGCCGCGCGCCGGGAGGCGAGTATCCGTGGCCGGGCCGTGGGCCACGGCAGCCTGGGCCCTGCGTATCTGCGCCTCGGCCGCCATGAGGAGGTGGCTCCCCACCTGACGCTGGCACTCGACCTGTACAAAGCGCTCGGCGACCCGGTCGGCCAGGCCCATGCGCACCGGACGCTGGCCTGGCTGAGCGACCAGCAGGGACGGTACGAGGAGGGCCTGGCGCACGCCCGCTCGGCACTCGCGCTCTTCGAGACCGCCGGGCACCGCACCGGCCGGGCCCGGGCGCTCAACGCGCTCGGCTGGTTCTGCCTCCGCCTCGGCCGCTACGAGGAGGGCATCGGCCACTGCGAGCGGGCGCTGCGGCTGCAAGAGGCGACCGGTGACCGGTTCGACCAGGCGGACACGCTGGACAGCCTCGCCCTCGCCCACCACCGGCTGGGCCACGTCGGGCAGGCCGTCGACTGCTACCGCCGGGCCATCGAGCTGTACCGGGAGACGGGTGACCGCTACAACGAGGCGGACACGCTGTCCGCGCTCGGGGACGTGCACCACTCCGCCGGCGACGCCGGCTCGGCGACCGCGGCGTGGCGGCGCGCGGCGGCACTGCTGGAGGAACTGGGGCACAGCGAGGCCGCGCGGGTGCGGAGCAAGCTCGACGCCGCCGGATCCGGAGGGCCGGACGGGCCGCGGCCCGGCCCTTGACGCCCGGCCGGCCGCTCGTCAGACTCCGCCGCACACGAGCACCCCCTTGCCGTTTGGAGGTCGCGGTGGCGGAAGAAGAGCGGGAACCCCAGGTCTACGTCCAGTTCTTAGACGAGTCCGGCCGCGTGCTCTCCGGCACCAATGTCGCCGGGTTCCTGGGATCGCTGTACTTCCCGGGCAAGAGCGCCAAGCACGCCGTGGCGGCCTACAAGATCTCGTACGCCCTGCGGCCGCCTTCCCCCGGCGGCGGGGCGACGGCCTCTCCTGAAGGGGCGCAGAGTTCGCCCGGGCAGGGGAAGAACATGTCCGACCCCACCGCGGGTTAGGCCGTGCACCGGCGTCCGGACACCGTCGCGGCGCGGCACCCGGACGCCGGTGCGGCGCGGGGCCCGGACGCCGAAGCGGTGCGGGGCCCGGACGCCGAAGCGGTGCGGGGCCCGGACGCCGAAGCGGCGCGGCGCGCGTCCTGGCCGGTGGTGCTGGTGTGCATGCCCTTCATGGACGACCGCCGTCCCTCCCTCCAGCTCGGACTGCTGGCGGCGATCGCGGCCGCGCACGGCTTCCCGGCGCGTACCTTCCACGCCAACCTGGACTTCGCCGCGCGGATCGGCGTGGACCGCTACCGGCGCCTGGCGGACCGGTGCGGGCGGATGCTCGGCGACTGGCTGTTCTCGCCCGCGGCGTTCGGCCCCGCCGCACCCGACCCGCACGGCGAGTTCCTCGACCTGTACGCCGAGGAACTGGCGTACACCCAGGGCGAGTCCGTGACGGAGCTCAGGGAGCGGTTGCTGCGCATCCGCGACCACGACGTGCCCGCTTACCTCGACGCGCTGGTCACCGGGTACCCGTGGAGCGGCTTCCGGGTGGTGGGGCTGACGTCGACGTTCCAGCAGAACACCGCCTCCGTCGCGCTGGCCCGCCTCCTGAAGGCGGCGCACCCACGGCTGCTGACGCTCCTCGGGGGCGCCAACCTGGACGACGGCATGGGCCTGGAACTGCTGCGGACGGCCGACTGCGTCGACGCCGCCGTCATCGGTGAGGGCGACGAGGCGTTCCCCCGCCTGCTGCGCACGCTCGCCGAGGACGGCGACCTCGCCACCGTGCCCGGACTGGCGCACCGGGCCGGCGGACGGGTGGTGACCGGGCCGCCGGCCCGGCTCGTCCGCGACCTCGACAGCCTTCCGGTGCCGGACTACGACGAGTACTTCCGGCACGCCGAGGAGCTCGGGCTCCTCGCCCGCACCGCGCGCCGTCCCGTGGCCATACCGCTGGAGACGGCCCGCGGCTGCTGGTGGGGGATGAGACACCACTGCACCTTCTGCGGACTGAACGGGCAGACCATGGAGTTCCGCGCCAAGTCGGCCGAGCGGGTACTCGCCGAATTCGCGGAACAGACGCGCCGCTACCGCACCTTCCGTTTCGAGCCGGTGGACAACATCCTCGACACGCGTTATCTGCGCACACTGTTCCCGGCCCTCATCGAGAGCGACGCACAATACGAGATCTTCTACGAGGTCAAGGCGAATCTCACCAGACGGCAGCTCAAGACACTCGCGGACGCCGGTGTGACGCGGATCCAGCCCGGCATCGAGTCGCTCAGTTCCCCGGTGCTCGCGGCCATGCGCAAAGGTGTCACCGCCGCGCAGAACATCAACCTGCTGCGCTGGGCCGCGCATTACCGTATCGAGGTCGTCTGGAATCTGCTGTGGGGATTCCCCGGGGAAACCCCCGAGGACTGTGCGGCACAGACCGCCCTGCTGCCGCATCTGTGGCATCTGCGGCCTCCGGAGAGCGCCGCCCGTATCACGATGGAGCGCTTCAGCCCGCTTTTCGAGGACCGCGCCGGAATACTGCGGAACCTGCGGCCCGAGGCCAGTTACCGGAATGTCTATCCCGCCGGAGCCGACCTCGGGAAGATCGCCTACTTCTTCGACTGCGACATCGAGGGCGCGCTGCCGGAGAGCTGCTACGCGCCCCTGGTCAAGGCGGTGGACGAGTGGTGGAACGCCCGGCGGGACGACGGTTCGCCGCCCGTCCTCGAATACCGGCAGGCACCGCACTACGTCCACGTGTACGACGGCAGACGCACAGGGCAGGAGGGCACCTACGTCTTCGAGGACCTCGCCGCCGACGTCTATCTCGCCTGCTGCGAGCGTCCCGTCACACCGGCCGCCGTACGCGAACGCGTCGACCGGCGCCTGTCCACGGCACAAGTGCGGCGCGTTCTCGGGGAATTCGCGGAACGCGGACTGGTATTCACCGACGGACCGAGGACCGTGGCCCTCGCCGTCCCGGCGAGCCGCCCATGACGCGTCATCCGCGGTCTACGTCTTTTCGAGTATGGCCATGACCTGCCCGGTTCACTAGAAGAAGGACCAGAACCGCGACGGTGCCGGAAGCGGTCCCGCGACCGGCGGGGGAGGGAAATACAGTGGCCTACCGGATCGACAATCGTCTGCCCAGCATTGTCTATGCCCAGGCGTCACCGCGCTCCCGGGGAGACGTCTCGCTTTTCGCGGCGAGCAGCGTCGACGCGGACAACGCGGCGGATTTCGTCTCCGAGGACGAGGTGACCTCGCGGGCCGTGGACCTGCTGCGTGAAGCCGGATTCCGCATCATCACCCGGTCGCCCGCGACCCTCAACATCGCCGGTCCGCCCGGCCTCTACGAGGACTACTTCGGGACCAGACTGACCAGCGAGGTGCGCGAGGTGATCCAGCCCGGCGCGGTGCAGCAGCGCAGGACGAGCACCTACCTCGACAGCGTCTCCGCCGACATGCCGGGCCTGGTCCCCGTCGGCTCCTGCACGGCGCACGACGTCCTGGAGGGCGTGGCCCTCGAACAGCCCGCCACCACCATGTCGTACACCGCCCCGCCCGAGGTCGGCTACTGGCACCTCACCCTCGACCGGGTGGCCGAACTGCTGGACGCCGAGGGCGCGCACCGCAGGGGCATCACAGGCGAGGGCGTCCGGCTCACCATGGTGGACACGGGCTGGGAGTACCACCCGTACTTCAGGGACCGGCAGCTGGCGGGCAGCGTCATCCGCGGCCCGGAGACCATCAAGCCGGACGTGGACGAGGACGGGCACGGCACCGGCGAGTCCGCGAACGCCTTCGCGGTGGCGCCCGGCATCGACTTCACCATGGTCAAGGCCAACTTCACCAATCTGACCGGCGCCTTCAACGAGGCGCTGAACCAGCCGGTGAAACCGCAGATCATCAGCAACAGCTGGGGCTACCAGGCGGTGTATCCGCCGCTGGACGCCATCCACCGGGTGCTGGAGGTGTCGGTCTCGCTGGCGGTCGCCGAGGGCATCGTGGTGGTGTGCGCGGCGGGCAACGGCCACCACGCCTACCCCGCGCAGCACCGCGAGGTCATCGCGGCCGGCGGGGTGTACCTGGACGAACACCTGGAACCGGAGGCGTCGAACTACGCGAGCGGCTTCATGAGCGCGATCAACCCGGGCCGGATCGTGCCGGACGTGTGCGGTCTGGTGGGCAAGCTGCCGAGCGCGGCGTACATCATGCTGCCCGTGCCGCCCGGCTCGGAGATCGACCGGCACTGCGCGGCGTTCCCGTACCCCGACGGCGACGACACCTCGCCGTACGACGGCTGGGCGGCGCTGAGCGGGACCTCGGCCGCGGCGCCGCAACTGGCCGGCGCCTGCGCGCTGCTGCTCCAGGCCCGCCCCGACCTGAAGCCGGCCGAGATCCGCGACGTGTTGCAGCGCAGCGCCCGCGACGTGGTCAGGGGCAGCAGCAACCCGCTCACCGGCGGCAGGGCGAAGAAGCACCCCGACGACGCGACGGGCTACGGACTGGTCCGGGTGGGCAAGGCACTGGACCTGATCGCGAAGGACGACGGCGCGAGCGAGCCCGGCTACTGACGCAGGCGGGGAGGTGAGCGCGCCGAGCACGACCGGCACGTACACGTTCTCCGGCAGCGGCTCGCCGCGCCAGTGCCGCACCAGCACCATGTCGGTGGCCAGTACGGCGGCGGGGGAACAGCAGGTTCATCGTGAGCAGGCCACGCAGCGCGGCGGCACGGTGGACGGCGGCCGGGTCGCCGGGGTACCGGCGGCCCCGGTACCCGAGGCGGCCGAGCCCCAGCCAGGTCGTCAGCAGGTACAGCAGCCAGTGGGCGGCGATGCCGGGGTGGGCGCGCACTCGGGGCCGGTCCCGCGGGCGATCCGGCCGTCGTGGGACCCCGCGCCGGGCGGCCCGAGCCGCCCGTCCCGCCGGTGACGGGCCGTCCGCCGGGCCCACCCGGGACACCGGCCGTGGCGCCCGGGACACCCCCTGCGGGAGGCTGACCGGACGCGCGGCACACCGCCGGGCTCGCGCCCGGCCCGTCCGACCGGGGAGGAGCCGTGGCCGATGCCCCCGCCGTCCGGGTCGTCGTCGCCGATGACCACCCGATGTACCGATACGGCCTGGTGGCCGCGCTGGGGACGGGCGGCGAGGTGGAGGTGGTCGGCGAGGCCGCGTCCGGCGACGAGCTGCTCGCGGTGGCCGACCGGACCTCGCCCGACGTCGTCCTGACCGACCTGACCATGCCGGGGCTCGACGGCGTGGGCGCCACCCGTGCCCTGCTGGCCCGGCACCCCGGTCTGGGCGTGCTGGTGGTGACGATGCACGAGGACGACCAGGCGCTGTTCGCCGCGCTGCGCGCCGGGGCCCGCGGCTATCTGCTCAAGGACGCCGACCGGGAGGAGATCGTCCGGGCGATCCTCGCGCTGGCCGGGGGCGACGCCGTGTACGGCGGAGCCGTGGCCCGCCGGATCGTGGACTTCTTCACCGGCGCCCACCGCGACTACGCGGCGCGGGTCTTCCCCGAACTGACCGAGCGTGAACGGGAGGTGCTCGACCTGGTGGCCCTCGGCTGCGGCAACCACCAGATCGCCCGGCGGCTGACCCTGGCGGAGAAGACGGTCCGCAACCATGTCTCGGCCATCCTGTACAAGCTCCAGGTGTCCGACCGCGCCGCCGCCGTCGCCAGGGCCCGCGACGCGGGCCTGGGCGAACGGGAGTGAATGGCCGCCTCGGTCCCAATTGCCCGGGGAAGTGATCAGCTTCACGGTCCCAATTGCCCTAAGAGGCGTCATTACTCACATCGTCTTCACGCTCAGCCCCGTATGCTTCACAGCATGTCCACTCCTGAACCGAACTCCCCGCGCACCGCGGCCGAGGTCAACGAGGAGATCCGGGCTCTGTGGTTCCGGGCGGGCGGGACGCTGTCCATGGACGAGCGGCGGGAGTACCAGCGGCTCGTCCTCGAATGGGCGGTGGCTTCGCCGAGCCCCGAGCGGGCCGCCTGAGCGCCTGGCTCTCCGTCGGCATCTGCGACCGGATCGCCACCCGCCGGGCCATGCTCCGGCGGGTGTTCTGTTTCTCTCCCGGGCGGCGGCGCGGCGGCTACCCCCAGCTCTGCGAGTAGTGGCGCCGGTACCGGCTGCGGTCCTGTTCCGAGCGGATGTACCGGGTGGCGACCAGGGCGATGATGCTGCCCGCGACCACCAGCAGCCCCGGTCCGATGTTCGCGGGATCCGTGAGCCGCGAGACGAGGGATGCGTCGGTCCCGACCGGCTGCACCGTGCCCGGGGCGGCGGAGCCCGGCGCGAGCGCCGCGCCCTGCGTGGCGGAGGGCGTCGCGGAGGGCGCGGCGCTCGCGCCGGCCGAGGCCCGGTCCTGCCCGGCGAGCCGCACCCGGAGCGCGCTGAGCGCCTTGGTGACCGGCTGGAAGAACGTGGTGCCGCCCGACGTGCAGTCGCCGTTGCCGCCCGACGTCACGCCGAGGGCGACACCTTCCGAGAACAACGGGCCGCCGCTGTCGCCGGGTTCCGCGCACACGGTGGTCTCGATCAGTCCGGTGACGGTCCCCTCGGGATAGTTGACCGTCGCGTTGAGCGCGGTGACCTCGCCGTCGCGCAGCCCGCTGGTGCTGCCGCTGCGGAACACCCGCTGTCCGACGGCCGGATCACCGGCGGAGGTGATCCGCACCCCGCGGCCGTTGCCGATGGCGACGACCTCGCTGTCGGTGTCCGACTGTCCGTCCGCGTACCGTACGAGCGAGAAGTCGCTGCCGGGGAACGAGCCCTTCACCGTCTGCCCCACCTGCTGCGCGCCGCTGGTGTCGGCGAACCAGGTGGAGCCCGCCGGACCGCAGTGCCCGGCGGTCAGGATGAAGTCGTCGGTGCCGTCGGTCACATTGAACCCCGCCGAACAGCGCCCGCCGTTCGACAGGATCGGCTGCGCCCCGTTGAGCCGGGTGGTGAAGGTGCCGCCGGTCCGCTCCATGCGCACGGAGTCGCCGATGCCGTCGGCCAGATCCGTCATGCGGTTCCAGTCCGCGGACGTCACGGTGGTGTCGGCGTGCACCACCACCTCGTTGTGCGCGTAGTCCACGGCCCAGGCCGTGCCGGTCACCCGGGGCGCCGAACTCAGCTGTTTCGTCGCCGATTTGAGGTCGTCCATGCTGTGGTCCACGACCTTCGCCCGCGCCCCCGCCCGCTTCACCTCGGCCGCCGTCTTCGCGTCGGTGACGGCGACCACCGGGCGGCCGTCGGCGTCGATCCAGCTTCCGGCGGTACGGGAGGTGCCGAGCCGTTCCACGAGGGCCGAGCCCGTACCGGCGGCCGTGCCCGCCGCGCTCAGCGGAGTGGCGGCCGTACCGCCGTCCGGTTCGCTCGCCACGGCGTGCGTGACCATGAGGGCCCCGCAGAGCAGCCCGCCGACGGCAGCCAGCCGGACTCCCCTTCGGACGATCCGTCGTCGTGCGTGCCTCATGGCTGGCTCCCGGATACCGATCACGCGCGGCGCCACCGCCGCCGGAGCGCCGGTCGAGCGCCCTCCCTCCATACGTGCGCCCGGGCCGCGGTGTTCACCAGCCGGCGCCGGTGGGCCCCGGCGTCCGGCCGGTGTGCGGCACCGGCCGGACACCTAGACTCACGGCATGGACGAATCCCCGCTGGACACGCTCGCGGCAGGCAAGTACCTGCTGATCACCAGCTACCGCAAGGACGGTACGGGGGTGGCGACGCCCGTCTGGGTGGTCCGGGACGGCGACACCCTCGGCGCGTGGACGCCCGCCGGTTCGTGGAAGGTGAAGCGGATCCGCAACCGCGCCGACATCCTCGCCGGCCCCTGCGACGTGCGCGGCAATCCCACCGGGGCCCAACTGCCCGCCACCGCCGAGATCGTCGACGCGGCGACGACCGACCGCTACCGGCGCCTCCTCGGCCGCAAGTACGGCCTCGTCGGCCGGCTCACCCTGCTCGGCAGCAAACTGCGCCGCGGGGAGAACGGCACCGTCGGCATCCGCGTCACGCTGACGGCCTGACTCCCGGACGCCCCCGGAACCCGCCGGGTCAGGCGCGGCTGCGGACCAGCAGCAGCGCCACGTCGTCGTCGGGCTCCGGACGCAGCGCGCCGAGCAGCATGTCGGCGGTCGCCTCCAGGGGCCGCCGCTCGGTGCCGCCCAGCAGCCGCGTCAGCGTCCGCAGCCCGGTGTCGATCGGGTCGTCCCGGTTCTCCACCAGCCCGTCGGTGTACAGGGTGAGCAGCGAGCCCGGCGCCATGGGGTGCTCCGCGGTGGCGAAGTCCACGCCGCCGACGCCGAGCGGTGCGCCGCCCGGCACGTCGAGGAGGAGCGCCTCGCCGTCGGGACGGGTCAGCACCGGCGGCAGATGCCCGGCGCTGGACAGTGCGCAACTGCCCCGGCCCCGGTCGTGCACGGCGTACACGCAGGTGGCGATGGTGTCGCCGAGCGTGCCCGCGATGTCGTCGAGATGGCGCAGCAGCTCCGCGGGCGGCAGGTCGAGCCGGGCCAGCGCGCGCGTCGCGGCGCTCAACTGCCCCATCACGGCGGCGGCCTGGACGCCCTTGCCCATCACGTCGCCGACGATCAGCCCGGTCCGGCCGGGGCCGAGGGAGAACACGTCGTACCAGTCGCCGCCCACCTCGCTGAGCGCCGGGAGATAGCGGGCGGCGATGTCGAGTCCCTCGTGCCCGTCGGGCGCGACGGGCAGCAGGCCCCGCTGGAGGGTCAGCGCGGCGGTGCGTTCCCGGCCGTACAGGCGGGCGTTGTCGATGCAGATGGCCGCCCGCGCCGCGAGTTCGCAGGCCAGGATCCGGTCCTGCGCGCCGAAGGGGCTGTCGTTGACGGTCCGGTACAGGCTGAGGGTGCCGAGCACCTCGCCGCGGGCCAGCAGCGGCACCGCGAGATAGGAGTGGACGCCCGCCGCGTGCAGGGTCTTCGCGGCGTGCGTGTCCCGGGCGATGGAGCGCATCATCGCCGGGTCGACCCGCTCGACGAGCACCGGGCGGCCCTCGCGGATGCACCGGGTGATCAGCCGCGAGGAGTTGTAGGTGGCCAGCTCGCCCACCGGGTCGGCGGCGTGGATGGCGTCGGTCAGATACCCGGCGGCGACGGCGAGCGCCCGGAACTCGGCCGCGGAGTCGGCCGCGACGGCGGCGGTGGTGCCCCGGCTGACCACCGACTCCAGGACGTCGACGGCCGCCAGGTCGGCGAGGTGCGGCACCGCCACGTCGGCCAGTTCCCGCGCGGTCTGCTTCAGGTCCAGGGTGGTGCCGATGCGCACGCCCGCGTCGGCGATCACCGACAGGCGTTCGCGGGCCTCGGAGACCTCGTTGGCCGCCCGCTGCCGTTCGGTCACGTCGACCATGACCATCGCAAGGCCCAGCACCCGCCCGTCGGCGTCCTCGACGCAGTGGTACGACTCCGAGAACGCGCGGTCCCCGGTGCCCGCCGCCGTCCGCCCGGCGGTCTGCTGGTCGAGCAGCGGCCTGCCGCCGGCCAGTACGTGCCGCATCCGCGACTCGATCGTCCCGGAGTCCAGGCCGGGCAGCACGTCGCGGACCCGGCGTCCCAGGGCCTCCTCCTCGGACAGGCCGACGATCTCCTGGAGGGACGGGTTCAGACCGGCCCACTTCAGGTCGGTGTCGAGGATGCCGATCCCCACCGGCGTCTGCCGCACCAGGCTGTGCGACAGCGCCAGGTCCCGTTCCACGCGCCGCACGGTCGTCGCGTCCGCCGCGAGACCGAGCAGATGCACCTGCCCCGTGCCATCGCGCAGCCGCATGGTGCGGAACTCCACCTGTACCGGCGTGCCGTCGCGGTGCAGCAGCGGGAAGACGCCCGCCCACCGGGCACCCGCCCGCACCTGGGCGAAGAGGTCCCGGGCCTGCTGCCGGTGCTCGGGCGCCACCAGCAGCCGGTCCGCGCGCCGCGCCAGCGCCTCGTCCGCCCGGTGCCCGAGCAACTGCTCGGCCTCCGGGCTCCACAGCACGATGTGCCCCTCCCCGTCGAGGACCACGGCCGAGACCTGGAGCAGGTCGAGCAGCCCGCCGGGCGCCGCGGCACGCCCGGCGTCCGCCCCTGATCCGTACGCGTCCATGCCGGCCGCCCCTTCCGGCGCGGCTCCGCCATCGCCAAAGATCCACTGCGCGGATCCTCCGATTACGGCACAGCATCCCCGGCGGGGCAAACCGGCACGAATCATTCGCCCCGGCATCGACGGCGCATCGCTGGCGCTCCCGCTCGCGACGGCCGCGGTCCCGGTACGAGTGCGGCCCCGGTGCGGTCCCGGCCCGGGTACGGCCCCGGCCGCGGTCCCGGTACGGTGCCGGTTGCGGTACGGGGCCCCGGCCCGTCACGTCCGCCGCTCGCCCGTACCCGCGGCCAGCGCCCGCAGCAGGGCCGAGCGGCCCCGGTCCGGTACGGTCCACAGCGTCTGCCCGGCCACGCCCCACCGCTCCAGCAGGGCGTTCGCCGCGAGGAAGCCGGAGGTCGCCGCGCGCTCCATGAGCGCCACGGGCAGCTCCGTACGGACCAGGTCGCCCGCCACCACCAGCCCCGGGTCCGGGGTCCGCACCGTGGGCCGGCCGGCGTACCCGCCGACCGGGAAGAGCGGGCAGTCGGCGCGCCACTCGTGCCGCACGTCGAGCACCCCGGCCGACCGGGTCTCCGGATAGACCTGCCGGAGCTGCTCGACGAGCCGCTTCTCCTCCACGTCCCGTACGCGGTCGGCGGGCACGGCGTAGGCGTGCAGCTCCAGCACGGAGCCGCCGGTGCGCGCGGCCCAGCGGGCGGCCTCGCCCTCCCACCCGGACAGCACGCTGACGTTGTCCAGGGTGCCGAAGCCGCTGGTGCCGAGGAACCCGGGGCGCCGCCGCGCCACCGGCCGGTCGAGCCACAGCCGGGAGACCAGGAACGGCGGAGCGGTGCGCAGCCCCGCCACGCCCTCCCGCCAGCGGGCGTCCCCCAGTCCGGGCGAGCGGGCCACGACCGCCCGCAGCCCGTCGGTGTCCAGGGCGAGGACGACGGTGTCGTGGTGCCGCCCGCCTCCGGAGTGCGCGACGCGGTAACCGCCCCCGGACACGGGGGTCACGCTCTCGACGGGCGTGCCGGTGCGTACCTCCGTGCCGTGGCTCCGGAGATACCGCGCCAGCGGCTCCCACAGCGCGTCCGGGAACGGCTCGTCCGGCACGTCGAAGAGCAGCCCCTCGGACGACCCCAGGAAGTAGATGTGGAACATCAGGACCATCTCGGCGGCCGACAGCTCACGGGGATCGGCGAAGAAGCTGCGGGAGAAGACCTCGAAGGCGAGATGGTGGGCCGCCTCGGGGAAGCGGATCGACGCGAGGAAGTCGTGCGCGCTCACCCCGTCCAGCCGCTCGTAGACCTCGGGGACGCGCACGTCGAGCAGGGGCAGCGCCGCGACCGGGTTCATCCGCAGCAGGTCACGGGCGCCGAAGGTGGGGCTCAGCGCGACGAAGCCCAGGGCGCTCCACGGCGGTGTGCGCGGCACATGACGGAAGCTGTCCCGCAGGCCGCCGCTGTGCCGCAGCGGATAGTCGGGCAGGGCGGTGAGCATGCCGAGCCCCGGATCGGCCCGGCGCAGCAGCCCCCGCAGGTTGTAGTACTGCCGGAAGAACGCGTGGAAACCGCGGCTCATCGTCGCCCGCGAACCGTCGGACAGGGTCACGGGCCACCCGGCGAGACGGCCGCCGAGCCCGTCCTCCCGCTCGTAGAGCGTCACCCGCACCCCGCGTTCGGCGAGCGCCGTCGCGGCGGCGAGCCCGGCGATCCCCCCGCCGATCACCGCCGTGGACGGCGGCTCACCCCCCACCCGCGCGTGCCCCGGCCGGGGCACCAGCACCCGGGCCCGCCGATCCCGCCCACGCCGCGGGACCCCGCTCGCGTCGCGCCGCCTCATGGCGCACCGCCTGCCGCGGCGGCCGGACAGCGACCGGCGGCCGTGGGCGGCGGTCCGCCCGTCGGGCGGTGCGGCAGCACCCGGGCGCGGTCGCGCCGGGGGACCCTGCTCTCGTCGCGCCGGCTCATACCGCACCCCCTGCCGCGAGGGCCGGGCGGCGGGCGAGGACCGTGTGGACGATGCCCGTCTGCCAGCCGGGCAGGGGGAGTACGCGTACCCGGTCGAACCCGGCGCGGCGTACCCGGTCGCCGAACGCCGGTGCCGTGTCGAAGCCGACGACGCTGCGCCACAGATGGCGGTAGAGCCGGCCGTCTCCCGCGGCGGTGCCGGCCGGCAGGACGATGCCGCCGCAGACCGCCGTCCACACGGCGCGGTGCGCGGGCAGCCCGCTGAGCGTGTACTCGTGGACCGCGAGCCGGCCGCCCGGCGCGAGCAGCCCGCGCACGGCGGCCAGGATCCGGTCGGGGTCGGCCACGTTGCGGAACAGATAGGCGGCGAGGACGGCGTCGAAGGGCCCCTCGACCCCGGCCTCGGCCAGCCGTTCCGCCGGGGCGCGCCGGAAGGTCACCCGGTCCGGCCAGCGTTTCGCCGCGGCCCGCTCCAGCATCCCCGCCGACGCGTCCACCGCGACGATCTCCGCCCGCGGCAGCGCCGCCACGAGGGCGGCCGTGGACGCGCCCGTGCCGCAGCCGAGGTCCAGCACGCGGCGGCCCGCCCCGCCGTCCGGCAGACCGAGCCGGCGGGCCGAGCGCCGGAGCTGGGAGTGGTAACCCGGATTGCACGCCACCAGCCGGTCGTAGGTGCGGGAGGCGTGGTCGAACGCGGTGGCCAGTTCCGCGTCGCGCAGCAGAGGCATGGAGTCTCCTCGGTCGGTGCAAGGGCATTGGGTACCCCGGCACTCGGCTCGGGGGTATCCGGACACTCGGTCGGTGGTCGGGACGGCGCTCAGGGGTCCTCGAACGGCCGGCGCGGCAGCCGGGGCAGCTCGGCGGCCGTCCGCAGCATCGGCAGCACGGGCGTACGCAGCCCGACCGCGATGTCCTCGTACAGCAGGGTGCGGCCGTCGAGGAAACGCAGCAGCCGCTCGGCGGGTACGCGCGCGAACAGCCGCGAGAAGAAGTCGGCACCGTCGACCCGCCCGGTGGCCAGCGCCCGCAGCAGCACCGCGTCCATGGCCCGCGACCGGGCGGAGTGCGCGGGCGGCGGGACCGGTCTGCGGCCCGCCCCGAACGCGGCCGCGACGGCCCGCGCCTGCCGCTGGACGGCCGCGAAGGTGTACCCCGTCGACGGCCGGGTGGCACCGCCCGCCGTACCGATCCGGAACACCGCGGGCCCGCTCTGCCGGGCGAACGGCGCGTCCGTCATCGGGATCACCCCCGACTCCTCGGCGGTCACCCGCAGCCGCCCGAGGCCCAGTACGTCCCGCGTGTAGTGGCGCAGGGCCGCGTCGTACTGCTCCTGGGTCAGCGGCGCGGGCGAGAACTCGGTGTACTCGACCAGCGCGGTGTGGCGGCCGGTGGGCAGCACGTAACCGAAGGACAGCCCGCGCGGCGGCTGCGGCGTACGGAAGTCCATCAGGTCCACCACCCCGGGGTCGAACACCGGCCGCTCGGCGCGGACGAACCAGCCGTGGAAGTGCTGGAACAGCGTGGTACGGGCGGCGGGCAGGGCACCGAGCGGCCGGGAGTCGAAGACCCAGCGGGCCCGCACGTCCAGGGGCACGCCCGCCGGTGTCGCCGCGCGGACCCGGGCGCCGCCCGGCACGCCCTCGACGGTGTCGACGACGGCCTCCGTCCGGCGTACCGTCCCGCGGGCCGCGAGGTCCCGGTGGACCAGCTCCTCGAAGTCGTCCGAGCCGAGCATCTTGTAGCGCAGCGGGGCGATCCGGCTCTCGACGGGCCGGCCCCGCGCCGGGCGGACCCGGAGGCGCTGCCAGGACGCGGTGAGGGCGGGGTCGTAGGGGCCGGGGCCCGCCTCCCAGAAGCACCAGGTCCGCCGGGCGGGACGCAGTGGGCCGGGCGGCGCGGTGAGGAGGAGGACCGACGGGGTGCGGCGGCCCGCGGTACCGGAGGAGAGCCGGTGCGCCAGGGACAGGCCCGCGGCGCCCGCCCCGATGATGGCGACGTCCGCGTCCACCGGGCCCTCGCCTCCCCGTCCTCCCCGTCCTCCGCGTCCTCCGCCCACGTCCGACCGCTCCTCGATGAGTGTCACTCCTCAGATGTGTGCCGCGCCTCGGTGTGTGCCCCACCGTGGTGTGTGCCGAGCCTCTGTGTGTCTCGTCGCGTCCCGTCGTACGGTCCGGCCGGTGACGGCGTGTCCGGGCGTCCGGCGGCGGCGCACGCCGGTGCGTCCGACGGGAAGCATTCCGTTTCCGGCGCCCCGCCGGATGCGCGCCGCACCGGGCCGGGCGGCTCTTTCTGCGTCCGGGCGGCCAGGTGGACGCGGTCGCCTCACCCGTCCAGTGCCGAATCCGGCGGCGCTCGTGTGTCGCGGCGGTACCGGACTCCGGCCGCATTACGTTCACCGCTCGCGGCCCGCGCCCTTCGGGCGGACGCACCCCGGACCAGGTGGCGGACGCACTCCCGACGAGGTGGCGGACGGGAAACGGCCGCCCGCCGCATCCGTCACCGCAGCCCCGGCCGAATCACTTCCGACCACCCGCGTCCGCCACGACGAGAGGAATCGGGATGCGCCACCCCAGGGCCGGGGACCACGCCACGGCCGGGCAGGACCCCGCCCCCGGACACCGTGCGGTCCCGGACGGGCACCCGGCGGACGTCCCGGACGACGCCCCGGTGTTCGCCGGTGCCGCCGCCGAAGAGATCGACGCGGACGTCCCGGGCGCCGTCGGACACGTACTGGAGACGGTGCTGCGCGACCGCGTCGAGCGGGCCCGCGCGCTCGACCCCGTCTTCGGCGCGGACATCGCCGAACGCGTCGCCCGGCTGACCCTGCACGGCGGCAAGCGGATGCGCCCCCAGTTGCTGTGGTGGGCCCTGCGCGGCTGCGGCGGCGGCCTGGAACCCGACCAGAGGGAATCCGCCCTGCGCCTCGCCGCGGCCCTCGAACTCCTCCAGACCTGCGCCCTCGTCCAGGACGACGTGATGGACGCGTCCGCGCTGCGTCGCGGCCGGCCCGCCCTGCACGTGGAACTCGGCGCGCAGTACCCGGCCCAGGGCCCGCGGACCTCCAGGTCGCTCGGCCGGGCGGGCGCGATCCTCGCCGGGGACCTGGCCCTGGCCTGGGCGGACGACGTGTTCGCGGCCCAACAGGCGGACGCCGGGCCCAAGGCGGCCCCGGCGGTGCGGGAGATCTGGCGGGAGATGCGCACCGAGATGGTCGCGGGCCAGTACCTGGACGTACTGGACCAGGCGACGTCGGCCCGTTCCGCGGCCCGGGCGATCCGCGCCGCCTGCCTCAAGAGCGCGCGCTACTCGGTGGAGCGCCCGCTCGCGCTCGGCGCCGCGCTGGCCGGAGCGGGGGCCCGGACCACCGAGGCGCTCGGGGCCGCGGGCCGGTGCGCCGGTATCGCCTTCCAGCTCCACGACGACCTCCTCGGCGCCTTCGGCGACCCCCGGCTGACGGGCAAGCCGTCCGGCGACGACCTGCGCGAGGGCAAGCGCACCTACCTCGTGGCCGTGGCCCGGGCCCGCGCCGAGGAGCACCGCGACCGGGCGAGCCTGGAGGTACTGGACCACCGCATCGGCGCGGGCCGGCTGTCGCAGGCCGAACTCGCCGAGGTACGGGACGTACTGGTCGCGACCGGCGCCCGCGCGGCGGTCGAGAAGCGGATCGAGCGGCTGGTACGCCGCGGCACGGACCACCTGGCCGACGCCGCCCTCGCCCCGGGACCGGCCCACCGCCTGCGCCGGCTCCTGAACGCCGCGGCGGGCCTGACGGACACCTGGCCGGCACCGGGCGGTGGCGGCGAGGGCCCGTCGCAGCACCCGGCCGGGAACGACGAGCCGCCGCCCACCGCCTGCCTGAGCGGCACGGCGGGCCCGGGAGAGGTGCGATGAGCAAGATGAGCGAGTTGCTTGCCGGGCAGGACGACGACCGAATGGCCGGCGTGGGTCCGGAGGGTGCCCGGCCGGCGCCCGGCCGTGGCGGTGGGAGCGCGCCGGAGCACCCGGGCGGGGCCGGTGCGCCTCGCCCCGTCGGTTCGGGAGGGCGGCTGTGATGAGCAGGGCGATCAGGACCGTTACCGGGCGTACCGATCATGTCGTGGTGGTGGGTGCGGGGCTCGCCGGGCTGTCGGCGGCGCTGCATCTGCTGGGGGCCGGGCGGCGGGTGACCGTCGTCGAGCGCGCGGCCGTACCCGGCGGCCGGGCGGGCCGGCTCGACCGGGCGGGCTACCGCTTCGACACCGGGCCCACCGTGTTCACCATGCCGGACCTCGCCGACGAGGCGTTCGCCGCCGTCGGCGACAGCCTCCGCGACCGCGTCGAACTGATCCCGCTGCATCCCGCCTACCGGGCGTGCTTCGCCGACGGCGGCGAGCTCGCCGTCCACACCGGCGCCGAGGCGATGGAGGCGGAGGTCGAGCGCTTCGCGGGACCCGCCGAGGCCGCCGGGTACCGGCGCCTGCGCGGCTGGCTGGAGCGGCTGCACCGGGTCCAGATGCGCCGCTTCATCGACGCCAACTTCGACTCGCCGCTCCAGCTCCTCACCCCCGACCTGGCCAGACTGGCCGCGCTCGGGGGCTTCGGCCGGCTCGACGCCCGTATCGGGCACTTCCTGCGGGACGAGCGGCTGCGCCGCGTCTTCTCCTTCCAGTCGCTGTACGCCGGGGTGCCACCGGCCAGGGCGCTCGCCGCGTACGCCGTCATCGCCTACATGGACACCGTGGCGGGGGTGTTCTTCCCGCGCGGCGGCATGCACGCCCTGCCGCGGGCCATGGCGGACGCCGCCGCCGACGCGGGCGCGGACTTCCGGTACGGGCACGACGTGACCCGGCTCGAACGGTCCGGGTCGCGGATCACCGCCGTCGTCACCTCGCACGGCCGCATCCCCTGCGACGCGGTCGTGCTCACCCCCGACCTGCCCGTCAGCTACCGGCTGCTCGGCCGCCGTCCGCGCCGCCCGCTGCGGCTGCGGCACGCGCCGTCCGCCGTCGTCCTGCACGCGGGCACCGACCGGACCTGGCCCCGGCTCGGCCACCACACGCTGTCCTTCGGCCACGCCTGGAAGGGCACCTTCGACGAACTGACCAGGACCGGGAGCCTGATGACCGACCCCTCCCTGTTGATCACCCGCCCCACCGCGACCGACCCCGCGCTCGCCCCCGAAGGGAAACACCTCCACTACATCCTCGCGCCCTGCCCCAACACCGACATCGGCCCCACCGCCGCCGCCTGGAGCGACCTCGCGCCCCGCTACCGCGACACCGTCCTCGCCGAACTGGACCGCCGGGGGCTCGCCGGGATCGCCGCGGCCGTCGAGGAGGAGTGCCTGGTCACCCCGGCCGACTGGCACGGGCAGGGGCACGCCGCGGGTACGCCCTTCTCGGCGGCCCACACCTTCGCGCAGACCGGCCCGTTCCGGCCGCGCAACCTCGTCCGGGGCACCGACAACGCGGTCCTCGCGGGCTGCGGCACCACCCCGGGCGTCGGCGTCCCGACCGTCCTGATCTCCGGCAAGCTGGCCGCCGCCCGGGTCACCGGACCACCGTCGCGACCGGGGCCGCGGCCCCGTACCCGTACCGGCTCCGCCGGAGGCGGCCGCCCATGACCGACCGCGAACTCGACGCCGCCGGCATCCACGCACCGCACCTGCGCGCCGCCTACGCCCGCTGCCGCGCGCTCAACGCCGAGCACGGCCGCACCTACTTCCTCGCCACCCGGCTGCTCCCGGTGGAGCGGCGCCCGGCCGTGCACGCCCTGTACGGGTTCGCCCGCTGGGCCGACGACATCGTGGACAGCCTCGACGGACACCACACCCTGAGCGAGCGCACCACCGCCCTGCTGCGCCTGGAGAAGCGCCTGGAACGCGGGCTGCGCCGGGGCGGGCGGACCGCCGGACCGGCCGACGGAGCGGGCGCCGGGCAGGCCGCCGAGACGAGTGCCGGACCGGGCCCCGGGCGGGTCGACGAACCGGTGGTCCTGGCGCTCGCCGACACCGCCGCCCGCTACCGCATCGACCACCGGCACTTCACCGACTTCATGGCCTCCATGCGCAGCGACCTGCACGTCACCGGCTACGCCAGCTACCAGGATCTGCGCGGCTACATGCACGGTTCCGCCGCGGTGATCGGCTTGCAGATGCTGCCGGTCCTCGGGACGGTCGTACCGCGCGAGGAGGCCGCCCCGCACGCGGCGGCCCTCGGCGTCGCCTTCCAGCTCACCAACTTCCTGCGGGACGTGGGCGAGGACCTCGACCGGGGCCGGGTGTACCTGCCCGCGGACCTGCTCGCCGCCCACGGCGTCGACCGGGAGCTGCTGCGCCACAGCCGGGCCACGGGCCGCCGCGACCGCCGTATCACGGCCGCCCTGCGCGCCGCCGAGGACCTGACCCGCGGCGTCTACCGCGATGCCGCCCCCGGCCTGGCGATGCTCGACCCCGTCGCCCGCCCCTGTATCCGCACCGCGTTCGTCCTCTACGGGGCCATCCTCGACGCCGTGGCCGACGACGGGTACTCCGTGCTGCACCGCCGCGCCGTGGTGCCCCGGCGCAGGCGCGCCGCCGTCGCCCTCGACGGCCTGGTACGGGTGGCGGCGGCCCGCGCGCGGGCCCGCGGGCACGACCGGCCCCCGCCGTGCGCGCTGTCCGACGGCCGCCCCCGGCCGTCCCGGCGGAAGGAGACGGTGTGACCGGCGACGGCCGCGCCCGGTCCGGACGGCTGCCGCTGCGGCTGCGCCGCCGCCCGGTCGTCTGGGAGAAACAGCGGCCCACCTGGCGCGACGCCCGCCCAGGGGTCATCGCCGACGCCCTGAAGCGGGCCCTCGCCCGCCCCTCGGGCAACTGGTACGTCGTCGGCGCCGCCCGCGCCCTCGGCCGTGACCGTCCGCTGGCCCGTACCGTCGCGGGCCACGAGGTCGTCGTCTGGCGGAACGCGCGCGGCGAGGTGGTCGCCGGACCGGGGATCTGCCCGCACCTGGGCGCCCCGCTGGCCGAGAGCCCCGTCCGCTGCGGCACCCTGGTCTGCCACTGGCACGGACTCGCCCTGGACGGCGGCCCGTTCGCGGGCTGGGAGCCGCTGCCCGCGTACGACGACGGGGTGCTCGTGTGGGTGCGACTCGACGCGGCCGGGGGCGAGGAGCCGCTGCCCGCCCCGGTGGTGCCGGCCCGGCCGCGTCCGGCGACCGCGGTCGACGCCGTGTACAGCGGCGTCGGCGGCTGCGAACCGGAGGACGTGGTGGCCAACCGCCTCGACCCCTGGCACGGCGCCTGGTACCACCCCTACTCCTTCGTGGACCTGACGGTGGTGAGCAGCCCGGGGGGCGGCGGCGCGGACGGAGGCGGGGACGGCGGCGCGGACGGTGACGGGTTCGCCGTGGATGTCTCCTTCAAGCTCGCCGGGCGGCTCGTCGTGCCGGTGCGCGCGGTGTTCACCGCCCCTGAACCGCGCACTGTCGTCATGCACATCACCGACGGGGAGGGCCAAGGCTCGGTGGTCGAGACACACGCCACCCCACTGGCCCCGGACGCGCACGGGCGCCCGCTCACCGCCGTCACCGAGGCGGTCGTCGCCGCCTCCGACCGGCCCGGCTTCGCCCTCGCCCGCCGGGCCGCGCCCGCCCTGCGGCCCCTGATGCGGGCCGCCGCGGGGCGCCTGTGGCGGGACGACCTGGCATACGCCGAGCGCCGCTGGCAGCTTCGCGACAGCGGGCGCTTCCCGGGGTGAACCCGGCCGACGGTGTTTGCGTATCTCCTTGTGCGGACGGCGGAGAGGGGCCGTGCGGAGGTGCGGAGGGAGAGCAGCGTGTCGACACCGTCCGAACCCGGCCTGTCACCGGAGCCGGAACGACCGGCGCTCGAGCCCACCCACGTCGAGCCCCGCCGCCGCTCCGAAACCCTGGCGGAACTACTCAGACGCGTAAGGGAGAAGGAGGGCCTGACCGGAAGCCCGGCCCCGGAAACCGGCCCGGACCTCAGCCGCGATCCCGGTGCCGGCCCGCGCCCCGACCCCGGGGCCGATCTCGGTTCCGGGACTGACTCCGGCCGGCGCTCGGAGCCGGTCCCGCCGCCGGATTCGCTCCCGCTCCCACCCGCACCCCCGCCGTCGGACACCAGCCGGTACGAGAGCTTCGGCCGGGGTGAGGCCGTCGGGCGGGGGCAGGATCCTGGGTCCGATCCCTACCGGCGTTGGGAGTCCATCGGGTTGCGGGCCGTCGTGCCGTTGCCGCCCGGGCGGGACGGGACGGAGGACGAGACGCAGGAGTTGCCGCCCGTGCCCGCGGGGCCGCCGCTGCCCGCGCGTCCGCCGCATCCTCCGGTGACGGGCACGGGCGGTCACCGGCGCGCGAGGCGCCGGCCGGTCAACCCCTGGCAGCGCCGCGCCGCCGTCGCCGTGGCCGTGGTCGCCTCCGGTCTGACCGGCTTCACCGCCGGTCTGCTGCTGGCCGGTGAGGACCCGGCCCGCGCGGCCCAGAAGACCGCCCCGGACACGTCCTCCGAGGAGCCGTCAGGGGATGTGGATCCGGACGGCGCGGGCACCCTGCGCGAGGGCGACACCGGCCCGGAGGTGACGGAGCTTCAGGAACGCCTGCGGCGGGTCCCGGACGTGTACGTGAACGGTTCCACCGCGGGCACCTACGACGCCGCCCTCACCGCCGCCGTCGCCCGGTTCCAGCAGTGGTACGGCATCCGCGGCGACGAGACCGGGGTCTACGGCGACGACACCCGCCGCGACCTGGAGTCCCGCACCGCGGACCCGTAGGAGCACCGCGCCGCCGTCAGGCCCAGGCGGTGACCGCGGCGAACGAGCTGTCCTGGCGGAACAGGTCGGTGCCGTCCGCCGCGTCCACGCGCAGCTGGTAGTCGTAGTGGCGCAGATAGCGGCCCGGGTAGTTGTACGACTCCAGCCGGACCGAGCCGCTGGACGCGCCGGCCCGCAGCACGAACGTGGCGTCCGCCGCGAACGTGGACGTCCCGTCGTGCGCGTCGAAGCGCGCCCGGAAGTCGTAGTGCCGCAGGTAGTTCCCGGCGGCGTTCCGGAAGGAGCAGCCGCCGGAGTCGGCGAGTCCGGCGACGATCGTGAAGGTGGCCGCCTGCTTCTCGGCGGTGGTGCTGGCGGAGCCGACCACGGGCAGGTTGACCAGCGCGGACTGTTCCTGCCAGTAGCGGGTGGTGTAGTTGGCCGAGCGGAAGGAGCGGGTGACACCGGTCGGCAGCGTGGGCCCGCCGGTGACCGTCTCCTTCAGCACGGTGAAGTGCCGGACGGTCCCGGAGACGGCGGGCAGCTTCGCCGGGGCGCTCCAGGTGGCGAAGGTGTCGTAGCTGTCGCTGTAGTAGTAACTCCCGTCGCCGTAGCCGTCGAAGAAGATCCGCCACGCGCCGTTGTCGAGCTGCACCAGCGCCGGGCCCTCCCGGGTCCCGCCCCAGCCGGCCCAGTCACCCGTCCCGCGGAAGGTGTACGGACCGGTGAGCGCGGCGGCGGTGGCGTACTCGATGTACTTGGTCGTCTCGTTCTTGGTGAACGCGTGGTACGTGGAGCCGGCGCGGACCACGAAGGTGTCGATGTGGTTGGCGCCGATGCCGCTCAGCGCGACCGGCGCCGACCACGAGGTCAGCGCCGAGTCGGCCGCCTTGAGCCGGTACGGCGTGAACGTCCACTCGTCCGCCGTGGTCGAGCAGGACACGAGCACGTTCACGCTGCCGTCGCCGTCGACGAACCACTCGGGCGCCCACGCGCGCGAGAGATTCGTGATCGGGACCGTGTAGTCGTACAGGAACGTCCAGTTGACGAGGTCGGTGCTGCGGGCGAAGCCGATGGTGGTGCTGGTGTCCTGCCAGGTGTGGGTGGTGTAGGTGAGGTAGTAGCGGCCGTCCGTGTGCTTGAGGACGGAGGCGTCGCGGACCCGGTTCGCGGGCGGCGTGTACGCGGCCGCCTTGATCAGCCGGAAGTCGGTGGCGTCGTCGGACTGGTAGACGCTGACGCCGGCGTCGCTGCTGTCGAGGAACGGGACGACGGTGTACCGGGTGGCGTAGCCGCGGGCCGGTGCCGCCGCGGTGGCGGTGGTGAGCAGTCCGGGCGCCGCGCCCAGGGCGAGCGCGCTCGCGGGCAGCGCGGCCAGGGCGCGCAGGACCGTGCGGCGGGTGGCGGGGCCCGGTTGCCCGGTACTCGGCGGGGGAGGGGTCATGGGCGGCTCTCCTCGGTGGGGGTGGGGCGGGTCGGCCGGGGTGGGCTCAGAGCAGCGCGGCGATCTCGGCGGCGCTCAGCGCCCTGCCGTACACGCGGAAGTCGTCGACCGCGCCCTTCAGGCAGGGGTCGGCGCCGTACTGGGACCTGCCGACGTAGCCGGCCCGGATGTGGTTGCCGAAGCGGCGCGGTTCCACGGTGACGGCGGTGTTGCGGCCCGCCTCCCGCCCGTCCACGTAGAGGACGGCCGTGCCGTCGCCGCCGGTCACCGCGGTGTGGACCCAGCGGTCTGTGGGCAGCGGATCGGTGTCGATACGCTGCTCGGCGCCCGCGCCCGCGGCGGTGATCGCGTACCGCAGGGTGCCGTCGCCGCTGAGCGGGGTCAGGAACATGTTGGCGGTGACGCCGGTGCCGACGTCGAAGATCCGGCTCCAGGCGCCGGGCTGCCCGTCGAGCCGCACCCAGGCCGCCACCGTGTACGCGGCGGCGCCCGCGAGCAGGTCGTCGGCGAGGCGTACGTGACCGCTCGCGCCGTCGAGCGCCACCGCGCCGCCGGTCCGGCCGTCGGTCGTCCACGTGGCGCCGCCCGCGAGGCTCGCGTCCTCGCCGTTGCCGGTGGCGTCGGCGGCCGTCGTCCCGGACGTCTCGTCGAAGCGGTGCCAGGCGGCGAACTCCGGTGGCGGGGGCGGCGCTTCACCGGTCAGCCAGTACACGTGGTAGTGCTGGTGGTGCACGCGGGCGACGGGCAGCAGGGTGACGCCGGTGTCGTCGGCGCGGGCCCCGAACCGCAGCGGCCGGGCCGCCTCCTGCCGTACCGAGCCGGTGTCCAGCCGCGGCAGCCAGCCGTCCGCCCGGTCCCCGTACGCCCCGGCCAGCACGATCGGACCGTGCAGAACGGCCTGTACGTCGGGGTCGTCCGGGGTGGCCTCGATCCGGGTGCGCATGGGCAGGGTCACCTCGACGCGGTCACCGGCGCGCCAGTCGCGCTCCAGGGTCAGCCAGGAGCCGGGCGCGGGACGGTCGGGCAGCGCCCGGCCGTTGATCTTCGCGCGGACGCCCTCGGCCCAGGCGGGCACGCGGACCAGCAGCGTGTGCGCGGCCCGTCCGGCCGCCACCGTCAGCGTGGTCGCGGCCCGGTCGGGGAAGTCCGTCGTCTGCCGCCAGGTGATGCCCTTCTCCCGCCAGCCGACCTCGGCGGGCACGAACAGGTTGACCAGCAGCCGGTCGTCGTCGTGCGTGAAGACGGTGTCGGCGAACTTCGCGTGCGTCTCCATGCCGGTGCCGTGGTCGCAGGAGAAGTTGTCGTAGTCGGTGGAGTAGGCGTCGGGGTCGGAGCCCATGAACGAGGGCTGGCGCTTGACGGAGCCGGGCGCGAGACCCGTGTAGTAGATGTTGAAGCCGTGCGCGGAGTCCGGGTCCTGCTCGCCGAGCATCTGGTTGAACAGGGCCCGCTCGTAGTGGTCCAGGAGATCGGTGCGGTCCGGGGCGTGGAAGTGCAGCAGCCGGGTCAGCTTGAGCATGTTGTAGCTGTTGCAGTTCTCGCAGGTGCTCTCGGACAACTGCCCGGCGACGACGTCGGGTTCCTGGAAGCCCTCGCCGTTGCTGTTGCCGCCGATGACATAGGTGTGGTGGTCGGTGACGATCCGCCAGAAGTTCTCGGCGACGGTGCGGTAGCGGTCGGCGCGGCCCTCCTCCCACAGCCGCAGCGCGCCGACCATCTTGGGGATCTGGGTGTTGGCGTGCAGCCCGGCCAGCCGGTCCTCGTTACGGGCCAGCGGATCGAAGACCCGCTCGTGCGTGAAGCGTTCGGCGACGTCGAGCCAGCGGGTGTCGCCGGTGACGGCGTGCAGATCGGCGAGCACGTCGTTCATCCCGCCGAACTCGGTCTCCAGCACCCGCTGCATCTGCTCGTGACTCAGCTTCGCGGTGCGCCGGTCCACCCACTCGCCCTGGCGGAGCACGACCTGAAGGGCCTGCTCGCTGCCCGACAGCCGGTACTGGTCGACCAGACCGGCCATGATCTTGTGGATCGTGTAGTACGGCGCCCAGACGCCGGTCCCGGCCTCGAGCCGGTCGAAGAAGCTCTCCGGGAACGCGGACAGATAGCCCGTGCCGAAGCCCGCCGCGGGCGCCGCCGCCTGGCACTCGGCCAGCGCGGCCACGAGCCTTCGCCCCTTGTCGCGCAGGGCCCGCTCACCGGTGCCCGCGTGGGTCAGCGCCAGCCCGGACAGCAGATGGCCGGTGGAGTGCCCGCGCAGTTCGACCTCGGGTCCTTCCCAGCCGCCGCACGGCTCGGCGCTGCTCGGCAGGCCGACGTTGAGCCGGAAGGTGTGCAGCAGCCGGTCGGGGTCGACGAAGCGGAGGTAGGCGGTGTTGCGCCGCTGGTTGGCCCGGAACGGGCTGTCCAGCAGGGTGACGGCGCCCAGCGGGAAGGGCCGCACCGCGGCGCTCGCGGCCCCGGCGGCCGCACGGCCGTGCGCGGTCCCGGTGGCCGGGCTCGCGGCCGTGGCGGAGGCCGGACCCGTCACAGCCGCTGCCGCAGCGGTGCCGGTGGCGGCGGCCAGGAAGAGACGTCTGTCGAGGGGTGGGTTCACGAAATCCTCCGCATGCCGGGGCCCGGGGCCGGTGGCGTCCCTCCACCGGCCCCGAGCCTGTTCGATATCCCGGACGTCGTGCGACATGCTGTGCGGGAGACCACGCTAGGGATCCCGCCGGTGATGTCAACAGCGCGCACAGGGACGGAAGTCCACTTCCCGTGCCGGTGGGACACCGGTGCGAGGTCTGCCGTGGCCGGATGTCTCCCCGGTACCGTCGGCCGGGGGTGAGGCACGCCCCGACCTCCGGAAAGGCAGGAGTGACCATGCAGTACGTGAAGCTCGGATCAACGGGCCTGGACGTGTCCCGGATCTGCGTGGGATGCATGAGTTTCGGCATCCCGGACCGCGGTGTCCACGAGTGGACCCTCGGCGAGGAGGCGTCACGCGCGCTGATCCGGCAGGCCCTGGAGGCCGGGATCAACTTCTTCGACACGGCGAACGTCTACTCCGACGGCACGAGCGAGGAGATCACCGGCCGGGCGCTGGCCGATTTCGCCCGCCGCGACGAGGTCGTCCTCGCCACCAAGGTCAACGGTGCGATGCGGCAGGGTCCCAACGCGCACGGTCTGTCCCGCAAGGCGATCATGACGGAGATCGACAACAGCCTGCGCCGCCTCGGCACCGACCACGTCGACCTCTACCAGATCCACCGCTTCGACCCGAACACCCCGGTCGAGGAGACGATGGAGGCGCTGCACGACGTGGTCAAGGCGGGCAAGGCCCGCTACATCGGAGCCAGTTCGATGTACGCGTGGCAGTTCTCCAAGATGCAGTACACCGCCCGGCTGAACGGCTGGACCCGGTTCGTCTCCATGCAGAACCACTACAACCTCCTCTACCGCGAGGAGGAGCGCGAGATGCTGCCGCTCTGCGAGGACCTCGGCGTCGGGGTGCTGCCGTGGAGCCCGCTGGCCCGGGGCCGGCTGACCCGGGACTGGGACACCGGCACGGAGCGCAGCCGGACCGACGAGTTCGGCAAGAAGCTGTACCAGGAGGGCGGCCGCGCGATCGTGGACGCCGTCGCCCGGATCGCCGGCGAGCACGGGGTGCCGCGGGCCCGGGTCGCCCTCGCCTGGCTGCTGCGGCGCGACAGCGTCAGCGCCCCCGTCATCGGCGCCACGAAGCCCGGACACCTGACCGACGCGGTCGCCGCCCTCGGTGTGGACCTGACCGACAAGGACGCGGCGGAACTGGAGCGCCCGTACACGTCGCGCGATATCAGCGGGCACTGATCGCGCGGTCCGGCGGCGCCGCTGACCGTACCGGCCTGCGGGGCGCCGCTGACCGTGCCGGCCTGCGGGCCGTTGCCGGTGGGCGGTGCTCAACCGACGCGCGGGCCGCCCTCCGTGCGCGCTTCCGCGGCGGTGTGCGGTGCGAGTGAACCCGATACCACCAGGTCCGCGTGATCGCGGGTCGTGGCGATCAGGTCGGCGTTGCGCTGGTCCGTACCGTGTGCCCAGGCCACGGCCGTCTCGTGGTCCTTGCCGAACCGTTCGTGGCGGGCGACGAGCCGCCCGACGCGCTCCGCCTCGTCCAGCTCGCAGAACCACACCTCGTCCAGGTACGTCCGCACCCGGGCCCAGTCCCCGTCCCGCACCAGCAGGTAGTTCCCCTCGGTGACCACCAGCCGGGCGGTACGGGGGACCGGTACGGCCCCCGCGATCGGCTGCTCCAGGACCCGTTCGAAGCCCGGCGCGTACACGACGTCGTCCTCGTCCTCCCGCAGCCGGCGCAGCAGCGCCGCGTACCCCGCCGCGTCGAACGTGTCGGGCGCGCCCTTGCGCTGTCTGCGGCCCAGCCGGTCCAGCTCGACGTCCGCGAGATGGAACCCGTCCATGGGCACCTGCGCCGCCCAGGGCTCGCCGTCCCCGTTCAGCGCCCGGACCAGGTGCCCGGCGAGCGTGCTCTTGCCGGCGCCCGGGCCGCCGGCGATGCCCAGCAGGGCCCGCCGGCCCGGACGGACGAGCGCCGCCGCCCGCTTCAGCAGATCGTCGAAGGTCATGGACCGAGCATGCCGCACGCAGGCCGAAGCCCGTCGCCCGGTTGCCGCCGGTCACCCCGGTCGGCGTCGCCGCACGGCGACCCGCCGTGTGGTGCGCGCCACTTGATGGCCGGCCGTGAGCGGGGAACATTTCCCCCATGACAGAGCTCGGTCTACCAAAAGCAATCCAGGCCTGCCTCTTCGACCTCGACGGCGTCATCACCAAGACCGCCGTGGTCCACGCGGCCGCGTGGAAGCGTACCTTCGACGCCTTCCTGCGCCGGCGTGACGGCGCGGGCTTCCGCCCCTTCGACAAGGTCGCCGACTACGACGAGTACGTCGACGGACGCCCCCGCGCGGACGGCGTCCGCTCCTTCCTCGCCTCGCGCTCCATCGAGCTGCCCGAGGGCAAGCCCGACGACCCGCCGGACCGCGACACCGTGCACGGCCTCGGCAACCGCAAGAACGACCTGCTGCTGGAACTCGTCCGCACCGACGGGGTCGAGGCGTACGACGGCACGCTGCGCTACATCGAGGCCGTCCGGTCGCACGGCCTGCGCACCGCCGTCGTCTCCTCCAGCGCCAACTGCCGCGACGTCCTGCGGGCGGTCGGCGCCGAGGACCTCTTCGACGTCCGCATCGACGGCGTCGTCGCCGCCGAACGGCGACTGCCCGGCAAGCCGCGCCCGGACACCTTCCTCGCCGCCGCCCGTGACCTCGGCGTCGACGCCCCGGCCGCCGCCGTCTTCGAGGACGCCCTGGCCGGGATGGACGCGGGCCGCTCAGGACACTTCGGGTACGTCGTCGGGGTCGACCGCGTCGGCCAGGCGGACGCCCTGCGCGCCCACGGCGCCGACGTCGTCGTGAGCGACCTGTCCGAACTGCCGGAGCGGGGGGAGCGCCGGTGATCACCCACACCTCGTACGCCGTCGAGCCCTGGGTGCTGCGCGAGCACGTGCTGCATCTCGGCGTACTGCCGCAGAGCGAGTCGGTGTTCGCGCTGTCCAACGGGCACGTCGGCTGGCGCGGCAACCTGGACGAGGGCGAGCCGCACGGGCTGCCCGGCTCCTATCTCAACGGCGTCCACGAGACCCACCCGCTGCCCTACGCCGAGGCGGGCTACGGCTATCCGGAGTCCGGACAGACCGTCATCAACATCACCAACGGCAAGGTGATCCGGCTGCTCGTGGACGACGAGCCGTTCGATCTGCGCTACGGCACGCTGCGCTCCCACGAGCGCGTGCTCGACCTGCGGACCGGGCTGCTCACCCGGACCTGCGAGTGGACGTCACCGGCCGGCACGACCGTCCGGATCCGCTCCACCCGCCTGGTCTCCTTCACCCAGCGGGCGATCGCCGCCGTCGCCTACGAGGTGAAGGCGGTGGGCCGCGAGACCCGGATCGTCGTCCAGTCGGAGCTGGTCGCCAACGAACAGCTCCCGGAGCACGAGGGCGACCCGCGGGCGGCGACGGCCCTGAAGTCACCGCTGGCACCGGAGGAGCACTTCGCCTCCGGCAGCAGGCTGCGTCTGGTGCACCGCACCCGGCGCAGCGGCCAGCGGGTCGGCGCCGCCGCCGACCACACCGTCACCGGACCCGACGGGACCACCCTGGACAGCGAGAGCAACGACGACCTCGCCCGGCTCACCGTCGCCTCCGTGCTCGCGCCCGGACAGACGCTGCGCGTGGAGAAGTTCGTCTCCTACGGCTGGTCGGGCGTGCGGTCGCTGCCCGCCGTCAGCGACCAGGTCGACGCGGCCCTCGCGGCCGCCGTCCGGGTGGGCTGGCAGGGCCTCGCCGACGAACAGCGCGCCTACCTGGACGACTTCTGGGCCCGCGCCGACGTCGAGGTGGACGGCGACGAGGAGATACAGCAGGCGGTCCGCTTCGCCCTCTTCCACGTGCTCCAGGCCGGCGCCCGCGCCGAGCAGCGCGCCATACCGGCCAAGGGACTCACCGGCTCCGGCTACGACGGACACGCGTTCTGGGACACCGAGACCTTCGTCCTGCCGCTGCTCATGTACACCTCACCCAAGGCGGTGGCCGAGGCGCTGCGCTGGCGGCAGAAGACCCTGCCCGCCGCCCGGGAGCGCGCCGTCCAGCTCGGCCTGCGCGGCGCCGCGTTCCCCTGGCGGACCATCACCGGCTCGGAGGGCTCGGCGTACTGGCCGGCCGGCACCGCCGCGTTCCACGTCAACGCCGACATCGCCGACGCCGTGGTCCGCTACACCGCCGCCACCGGCGACTGGCGCTTCGAACGCGACACCGGTGTGGAGCTCCTGGTGGAGACCGCCCGGCTGTGGCGGTCCCTCGGCCACCACGACCACCGGGGCGGCTTCCACATCGACGGGGTGACCGGGCCCGACGAGTACAGCGCCATAGCCGACGACAACACGTACACCAACCTGATGGCCCGGACGAACCTGCTGGCCGCCGCCGACGCGGTCGAGCGGCACCCCCGGCAGGCCGCCGCGCTCGGCGTGGACGACGAGGAGAGCGCGGCCTGGCGCGACGCCGCCGAGGCCATGCACGTCCCCTACAACGACGAACTGGGCGTCCACGAACAGCACGCCGGGTTCACCCGCTACCAGCCCTGGGACTTCGCCCGCACCGGCCCGGACCAGTACCCGCTGATGCTGCACTTCCCCTACTTCGACCTCTACCGCAAGCAGGTCGTCAAACAGGCGGACCTGGTCCTGGCCATGTACAAGTGCGGCCACTGGTTCGACGAGGAGACCAAGGCCCGCAACTTCGCGTACTACGAACCGCTCACCGTCCGCGACTCCTCGCTGTCCGCCTGCGTCCAGGCGGTCGTCGCCGCCGAGACCGGCCATCCGCACCTCGCCTACGACTACCTCCTCGAGGCGGCGCTGATGGACCTGGAGGACCTGGAGCACAACACCCGCGACGGACTGCACATCGCCTCGCTCGCCGGTACCTGGACGGCACTGGTCGCCGGGTTCGGCGGGCTGCGTCACCACGGGGAGAGCATCGAGTTCGCCCCCCGGCTGCCGGAGCGGTTCAGCCGGCTCGCCTTCAGCCTCCAGGTGCTCGGCCGCTGCCTGCGCGTGGAGATCAAACCGGCCACCGCCGGCTACACCCTGCTCAGCGGCGACCCGCTGACCGTCCACCACTACGGCGAACCGCTCACGGTGGACGCCGACAAACCGCACCTGCGCGACATCCCGCGGGCCCGGCAGCGCACGGCCCCCGACCAGCCGCCGCACCGCCGCCCCAACGCCCGGGTCCCGGGCCCCGCCGACCGGAGGTGACGGGCCCGTGCCTATGCTTCCCGGATGCGCAGCGTCCTCGTCGTCGGTATCAGCGGAGCGGGGAAGTCGACCCTGGCCGGTGCCCTCGCGCGGCGGCTCGGGCTGCCGCACCACGAGATGGACGCGCTGTACTTCACCGGCCCCGGCTGGGCCGTGAACGAGGACTTCGCAGCGGAGGTCGGGCGCCTCACCGGCGCGCCGGGCTGGATCATCGACTCGCTCGGCTACCCCGAGGTGCGGGACCTGCTGTGGGAGCGCGCCGACACCGTGCTCTGGCTGGACTACCCGCGACGCGTCGTCATGCCCCGGATCCTGCGCCGGTCGCTGCGCCGGACCCTGCTGCGCGAGCGGGTCTTCGGCGGTAACCGGGAGACCCTGGCCGACTGGTTCCGCCCGCACCATCCCGCCCGGTGGGCCTGGTCCCAGCACGCGGCCCGGCGCGCCGAGATCCACCGGCGCGCCCACGACCCGCGCTTCGCCCCGCTGACGGTCCTGCGCTTTCGCACACCGGCCGAGACCGAGGCGTGGCTGCGCCGGCGGTAGACCCCGGCGCGGACGTCAGCCGCCGAAGAGCTGGGTCCAGTACGTGCCCGCCGGGCCGCCGCCCGCGAAGCCGACGCCTATGTGCGTGAACGCGGGCTTCAGGATGTTGGCCCGGTGCCCTGGGCTGTCCATCCAGCCGCGGACGACCTCGGCGGGGGAGCGCTGGCCGCACGCGATGTTCTCCCCGACCGAACGGTGCGTGGACCCGGCCGCGGCCGCCCGGTGCCAGGGCTCGCGGCCGTCGGGCGAGGTGTGCGAGTAGAAGGCGCGGGCGATCATGTCGGCGCTGTGCGCCTGCGCCGCCGTGGTGAGCCGGGCGTCGGCGGTCAGCGGGGGCAGGCCCGCCGCCGCCCGCTCCGCGTTGGTGAGCGCGACGACGTCCGCGGCCGTCCGCGCCAGTCCCTCGGCGGTGAGGGGCGCGGCCCACAGCGCCGTCCAGAAGACATCGCCCGAGCGCGGGTCGGGGGCGTGCCCCAGACCGGCGTGGCGGAACACCGGATCGCACAGCGTGCGCCGGGGCCGCTCCTCGGTCAGGCAGTACCGCACGAACTCGGCGGGGGTGCGCGGCCCCGACACCAGGTGCTCGCCCACCGTCAGATACGCGTATCCGCTCGCGGTGACCCGCTGGTGGACGGAGACACCGTCGGGCCCCTCCGCGGCCAGCCGCCCGGCGGCGGCCATCGCGGCGGCGTGCGCCCCGGCCGCCGCCGTCAGCCGGGCGTCCAGGAGAACCGGCGGCGCCCCGGCCGCCGCCCGCGCGGAGTTCACCTCGGCGGCGAAGCCGTCGGGATCACCGCCCCCGGACGCCGCACGGGCGGAGCCCGGTGACGGCGGCGCACCCGCGGACGGCACGGATACCGGCCCGCCCCCGAACGGCCCGGAGGCCGCACCGCCCGCGTGACGTCCGGAGGCCGCACCACCCGCTGTCGGTCCGGAGGCCGCACCGCCCGCGTAGCGCCCGGAGGCCGGGCCACCTGCTGTCGGTCCGGAGGCCGCACCGCCCGCGTAGCGCCCGGAGGCCGGGCCTCCCGCGGACGGCCCGGAGGCCGCACCGCCCGCGTGACGTCCGGAGGCCGCACCGCCCGCTGTCGGTCCGGAGGCCGCACCGCCCGCTGTCGGTCCGGAGGCCGCACCGCCCCCGTAGAGCCCGGATGTCACACCCCCCGCCATCGGCCCAGCGGCCGCACCTCCCCCCGTCCGCCCCGACGCCCCGCCTCCCGACGTCGGCTCCTCCGTCACCTCGATGCCGAAGTCGCGGGCCACGCCCGCGAGTCCGTCCGCGTAGCCCTGGCCCAGGGCGCGCAGTTTCCAGCCCGTGCCGCGCCGGTAGACCTCGGCGAGCAGCAGTACGGTCTCGCGCTGCGGGCGGGGCGGGGCGAACCGGGCGAGGGCCCGTCCGCCGGGACCCGTCACGGTCAGGACGGGCGCGGGCAGCCGGCCGAGCGGGGTGCCGGGGTCGGCCGGGCTGACGACCAGGGTGACCCGGCCGGCGCCCGGCCGCAGCGCGGACGGATCGACGCTCAGCCCGTCGCCGCGCAGCCGGACACCGGGCGCGGCGGGCTGGTTGTAGAAGACGAAGTCGCCGTCGCCGCGCACCTTCCCGCCGTCGTCGGTGACGAGCGCGGAGACGTCGAAGGGGCCCGGCACCCGGAAGGTCAGGGTGCCGGACGGAAGGGGCGTGTTGCCCCCGGGAACCAGCTCGTTCATCGCGCCGCCCGTCGCCGTACAGGGTCCTTGCCGCCCCGGACCGCGGTGGCCGGCGGACCGGCCCCCGGCGCCACGGGCCGTCAGTCGGACAACGCGCGGTCCTTGTGCCGGGGTTCCCCGGACGGCACGCCGGTGCGCAGCGACCTGAGGGCGAGCAGCAGGACCCCGATGTCGTCCAGGTAGACGGGGTCGGGCAGCAGATCGGCCGGCAGCACCAGATAGGCGATGGCGCCCCAGAAGACCCAGCGGGACCCGGCCGGGAGTCCGGCCCGGCGCAGGTCGCGCCGGGTGCGCACGAGCCGGACCAGTACGGCGAGCGCCCCCGCGAGTACGGCCACCGCGAGGATCGCGGCGATCACGACCAGCGTCCATGCCGTGGAGTCCATGTCGGTGTCCTAGTCCTAGTCGTCGTGACCGTGCTCGTGGTCGTCCTGTCCGTGCCGGGTCCCGGTCGCTCGCTTACCCGCGCCGGAGCCGATCAGGCCGTCCGGCGGCGGGTAGAGCCAGAGCCGGAGCAGACGGCTGAGCGACGGCATGATCACGTACGTCAGCAGCGGCAGCAGGAGCACCGGGAAGACGAGGGAGCGCAGCGGCAGCGGCCACGCGGCCGTGCGCGGGGTCACCAGCCACTGGATCAGCAGCACGCACGGGAAGGCGCCGAGGAACGTGGTGAGGACCATCTTCCAGCGGGCGGGCGCCCGTACCGAGGTGCCCGGCAGGCTGAACCAGGTCTCCATGCCCGTGGTCGACTGGCGTTCGCTGCTGACCTCCCTGGCGATGCCCTCGATCTTCGCGTGCCACTCGGCGCGCTCGGGGGAGCGGAGCCACTCGGTGAGCCGCCCCGGGTCGGCGAAGCGCAGTACCACGTGGAAGCGGTGGCTGTCCTCGGGCCGCAGCCACGAGACGCCCTCGTTCCCGGTGAACTGCCGCGCGCAGCGGGTGATCCCGTGCGTCCACTCCTCGAACTCGCCCTCGTGGCCCGGGCGCACCTGCCAGGTGAGGACGGTCGTGATGGGCTCGCCCCGCTGCTCGTCCGTGGTGCTCATGACCACATCGTGTGCCACACCCGGCACACTTCATGCTCCGACGCGCGCCCGCCGCCCGTACGCCGGGGCGGCCCGGTCAGTGGGAGCGGGCGGCGGCCCCGTCGGCGAGGGCCTGGCTCACCGCCCTGATGCTGCGGGCGATGTACTGGAGCTGCGCGACCTCGGCGGCGTACATCTTGATGGTGTGCTCGATGACGGACTCGGACAGGCCGAGGGCGGGCAGCTCCGCCCGGGCGGTCCTGAGCGCCGTCCGCGCCACCCGTACCTCGTGCTCGACCTGTATCTGCGCGTGCCGGGCGAGCAGCACGGGGTGGCGGATCAGCGCGGGGTAGCTGGCGTAGCGGGCCGGCACCAGTTCGCGCAGCCACTTGGCCGCCGACCTCTCCCAGTCGTAGCTGCCCGGGTTCTTGACCTGGCACGGCCAGTCAGAGCTGATGGGCGAGTAAGTCAGGGCCATGTCCATCGCTTCCGGGTGTGTCTCTCGGTTCACCGTCATGACCCCGGCGGTGAAGTCGCGGTCACGATCCGCAACGAGTATTTATATATGCCGCTGAATAATCAAGAACATGAAAACTTTCACCCTCAGTCCCTGAGGAAGAACTGCTGCTCCTCCGCGACCTGCTCGTACTCCTCGAGGCGGGCCTGGGTGCGCTCGGGGTCGGCGTCCGTCATCGCCTGGAGCAGCGCGGCGGACATCAGCACGGGCGCGGCGTAGGAGTCGAAGACCAGCCGGGAGCCGGTCCCGGTGGCGAAGACGACATCGGCCTCGTCGGCGAGCGGGCCGAGCGCCAGGTCGGTCACCAGCGCCACCCGCAGCCCGGCGCCGCGCGCCACCCGCACCGCGGCCAGCGTCTCCTGCGCGTGCCGGGGCATGTCGAAGGCCAGCACCCAGTCCCCGCCCGCCGCCCGCGACTGGAGCAGCGCGTCGGAGGCCACGCTGCCGCCCCGGGTGACCAGCCGCACGTCGGGGTGGATACGCCGCGCGGCGTAGGCGAAGTACTCGGCGAGCGAGGCGGAGATCCGCAGGCCCAGCACCGTCAGCGGCGCCGACGCGGACAGCGCGCGTCCGACGGCGATGATCCGGTCGGGGTCGGCGAAGTCCCGCCGCAGGTTCTCCAGGTTGTCGATCTCGGCGTCGACGGCGGCCTGGAGCTCGTTGCTGCGCAGTTGCGCGGCGGTGCCGGGGGTGCTGCCGAGCGTGGCGAGCGCGATGGCCTGGAGTCTCTCGCGCAGCGCCGGGTAGCCGCTGAAGCCGACCGCCGCCGCGAAGCGGGTCACCGACGGCTGGCTGACGCCCACCCGCTCGGCGAGGTCGGTGATGGACAGGAACGCGGCCTCGGTGATGTTCTCGATCAGGTACTGGGCGATGCGCCGCTGACCGGGTGAGAGCCGGGGGCCGTCGAAGAGCTCCCGGAGCTGGGAGGGCGGGGCCGCGCCCGCCTCCGGGGCCGTCTTTCCCGAGGTGATCGCAGATGCCTGCGCACGGGCCTGCTGCGGCGATGGCACCGAGGCGCCTCCTTCACGTCCCACAGGGCTCAACATAGCCCACGGCCGTGCTGACCAGGGGCGTATCGCGGGCGGTGGCCACGGGCGGCCGTTTCACCACCGGTCGCGGGGTACCCGGCAGGCAACCAACGGCTCGCCTGTGCGCAGGTGAGAGTGAGGAGTGTCCATGACTACGTCTCCGCTGTCCGCGTCGCAGGTCCAGGTGGTGCTCAGCGACTGCTCCGCGGCCGACGCCGGGAGCCTGTTCGCCGTGCTGTGCAGCCGCTTCTCCTCGGACCGGTGCGCCGAGGACGAACCCCACGAGGCCAAGGAGGACCGGCCCACGGTGTGGACCGGGACCTTCGACACGGCCGGTGAGCAGAAGAGCGATCCGGTCCCGTCCGCCGGGCTCTCGCGGGCGGTGACGGCCGACCTCCAGGGCTCGCCGCTGGCCGTGCACCATGTCCGGGAGATCCTGACGCGGGCGTTCACGGTGCACGAGCTGGGCGAGGACGCGGGCGACCAGGAAGTCGAGCTTCAACTGCGTCTGGAGGGGAAGCCGGTTCACCAGACACAGTCCGCGTGAACCTGGGGGTGGCCGTATGAACACGGGGGTGGCGATGCGCGGGGGCCGGCTCAGGGCCCGTCGTGCGGCGAGGGGATCGGCGGTCGAGGCCGCCGCGAGGGCCGGACTGACCGCGCGGGGCGTGATCTACCTGCTGGTCGGTGTCCTGGCGTTGCAGATCGCCTTCGGCGAGAGCCGCCGGGAGGCCGACCGCAGTGGCGCCCTCCAGGAGATATCGGACAAGCCCTTCGGCGCGGTCGTGCTGTGGGCGCTGGGCCTGGGCCTGGTGGGCATGGCGCTGTGGCGGCTGTCCGAAGCTGTCTTCGGCGCGGCCGGTAAGAACGGCCGCTCCTGGCGCAAGCGGCTGACGGCGGCGGCCCGCTGCGTCTTCTACGCGTTCACGGCCTACTCCGTGCTGTCCTTCGCGGCGGGCGCGGGCGGCGGCGAGTCCAGCGACAGCCAGTCCCGCGACATCACCGCGAAGGCGCTCCAGGCCCCCGCGGGGCAGTGGCTCGTGGGCGCGGCCGGAGCGGGCATCGTGCTCGGCGGCGTGTGGATCGCAGGACGGGCCGCGCTGCGCAAGTACCGCGACAAGATGAAGACGGGCGAGATGTCCCGGCCGGTGCGGCGCGCGGTCGACGTCACGGGCGTGGGCGGCGGCGTGGCCCGCGGGGTGCTGTTCGCGGTGGCCGGGGCCTTCGCGGTACAGGCGGCCGTGGATTACGAGCCCGGCAAGGCCAAGGGCATGGACGACACCCTGCGGTCGTTCTCCGAGACCCCGGCGGGGCCCTGGCTGCTGGTGCTGATCGCGGCGGGCCTGGTGTTGTTCGGGCTGTTCTCCTTCGCGATGGCGCGCTGGCGCAGGGTGTGACCGGGGGCGGTCCGCGAGGATGTCAGACTGACGCCATGAACGAGCGTGAATTCGGCAGGTCAGGGCAGCGGGCGTCGGTCGTCGGGCTCGGCACCTGGCAGTTGGGTGCGGACTGGGGCGACGTCGGGGAACGGGACGCGCTGGCCGTACTGGAGGCGGCGGCCGAGTCGGGGGTGACGTTCTTCGACACGGCCGACGTGTACGGCGACGGCCGCAGCGAGCAGACCATCGCCACCTTCCTGCGCGGCAGGCCCGATCTGGACGTGACGGTCGCGACCAAGATGGGCCGCCGGGCCGACCAGCTCCCGGAGAACTACGTCCTGGACAACTTCCGCGCCTGGAACGACCGTTCCCGCCGCAACCTGGGCGTGGACCGGATCGACCTGGTGCAGCTCCACTGCCCGCCGACCCCGGTGTACTCCTCCGGCGAGGTCTACGACGCCCTGGACACCCTGGTCGAGGAGGAGCGCGTCGCCGCCTACGGCGTGAGCGTCGAGACCTGCGACGAGGCGCTGACGGCGATCGCCCGGCCGAACGTGGCCAGCGTCCAGATCATCCTCAACCCCTTCCGCATGAAGCCGCTGCGCGAGGTCCTGCCGGCGGCGGCCGAGGCCGGGGTCGGCGTCATCGCGCGCGTACCGCTCGCCTCGGGGCTGCTGTCGGGCAAGTACACCAAGGACACGGTCTTCGGCGAGAACGACCACCGGACGTTCAACCGGCACGGCGAGGCGTTCGACCAGGGGGAGACCTTCTCCGGCGTCGACTTCGCCACCGGCGTCGAGGCGGCGGCCGAGTTCTCCGCACTCGCCCCCGAGGGCTTCACCCCCGCCCAACTGGCTTTGCGCTGGATCGTCCAGCAGCCGGGCGTCACCACGGTGATCCCGGGCGCCCGCTCGCCGGAGCAGGCCCGCGCCAACGCGGCGGCCGCGACGCTGCCCGACCTGTCCCGGCAGACCCTGGACGCGATCCAGGACCTCTACGACCGCAGGATCAAGGAACAGGTCGAGACCCGCTGGTAGTCCCGCCGGGCCCGGTCCGCCCGCGACGCCCCGCAGTCGTCCGCTCACGACAATTTCCGCCCGGCCGGTGGAGCAATCCCCGGCCTGAGGAAAAGGAGTGGACACTGCGGGGCACTTCTGTATTCCGGATCTGCGGTCCGCGCTTCGATGACAATGCGGCGACCGCTCTTGGCTCTCCGTCATCCCGGTTATGGCGCTGCGTAACTCCGGTCTCGGCTCTGCGTAACGGCAATCCTGGCGTTGCGTAACGCCGCTCTCCGCTTTCCGTGACTTCTTCCCTGACTGTGTGTCATTCCGATCTCTGCAATGCGTAACTCCGCGCCCCCTTCTCTCTGTTGGAGGGGGAGCCGTGCGGCGCACCGTTCATCGCGCCTTCATCATCCGGATGCGTCGCCCTGCCAACGGACCCGGTGCACACGCGCGTTGACTGCGCAACATCCGGCTCTGTGAAAACACTCATGTCGTTTTCATGGACTCGTTACTCCGGAAGGGAACCTTCCTCCATATCAACTGCGTTCTTGACACGAAGGGCGTTGCAGCGGCCGTTTTCGGGGGACTTGCTGTGATGGCCTTCACTCTGATGTGTCAGAAAGTAATGAATTGCTTACAAGGGCCACACGTACCGGTGTGCGTAAGGGCATTGTCAGACCCACGGGAGGTTCCTCGTGCGACCATTCACGCTCGACTACGCCTTGACCACGGGGCAAACGGCCGCGTTGCCTCCGTATCACTTCGATGCCGCCTTGCAGCTCAATGTGCTGCCGGACGGCCGGCCGGCCGTGAGCGACCGTGCCCTGCTGCTCGCCGCGGGGACCACGACGTCCACAGCCGGTTCCGCGACCCACTTCGACGACTGACGGACCGTACGCACGATGACGGTTCTCGTCCTCACCGCCGAGCAGGACGTCACCGCCGACATGGTGGTGGCGGAACTGAACTCGCGCGGCGTTCCCGTGGTGCGCCTGGACCCCGCGGACATCCCCGGCAAAGCGGTGCTCTCGGCCGACTACGCCCACGGTGACTTCGACGGCCATCTGTCCGTCAACGGTCACGTGCTGAGCATGGCCGGGCTGCGCTCCGTCTGGGTGCGGCGGCCGGGCGTGCCCGCGGCCCACGCGGCACAGCCGTCGCCGTGGCTGACCGCGGAGACCCGCCAGGCGCTCTTCGGAATGCTCTACTCCGCCGCCACCCGGTGGATGAACCATCCCGGCAGCGCCGAGCAGGCCCGCCACAAGCCGTGGCAGCTCAGGGTCGCCCACCTCAGCGGCTTCGCCGTGCCGCCGACCGTCGTCACGACCGCTCCGCGGGTGGCGGAGCAGTTCGTCCAGGAGCACCGGCAGGTGGTGGTCAAGTCGGCGTCGGGGCCACCGCCCGGCGAGCCCGCGGTGGCCCTGCCGACCACGCTGATCGGCCCCGGCACCGACTTCGGCGGCGTCGCCGCGGGACCCGCACTGCTCCAGCGGTACATCCCCAAGCGCGCCGACATCCGGCTCACCTGCGTCGGCTCCCGGCTGTTCGCCGCGCGCAAGACCGCCGCACCGGGCCAGATCGACGGACGGTACGGCGAGACGGGCCACCACTGGGAGGCGGTCCGGGCCCCCGACCGCATCGCCGGGTCGGTCCAGCAGTACATGTCCTTCACCCAACTGGCCTACGCCGCCTTCGACTTCGCCGAGGACGACGACGGCCTGTGGTGGTTCCTGGAGTGCAACCAGGGCGGGCAGTTCGGCTTCGTCGAACTGGAGACGGGCCAGCCCATCGCCGAGGCGGTGGCGCTCTGGCTCGCCCACCGCGGGCCCGGTCATCCGGTGCCCGCCTCGAACGAGCGCAGGTAGACGTCCAGGGCGCGCCGGTTGCGGGCGTCGTCCCACTCGTCGGCGGGGGTGGTCCAGCGGAAGGAGAACCCCCGCCCGGGGCCGACGAGGAAACCGCGCCCGAGGGTCTGATCGCGGACCCCGCCGGGCCCGGTGGCCAGCCACTCCATGTCGGCCGCCGGGAGACCGCGGTAGGCGACGGAGCGGATCTCGCCCACCCGCTCGTAACGGTCCGACGCCCGGCGCAGTGACGGCTCCAGCTCCTGCCAGACCTGTACGGGGTCGGGCCCCAGCCGCTCGCTGTAGGTGATGGCCAGCCTGCGCGGGTCGCCGGAGGCGCCGAAGGTGACGCGGTAGGAGACGTCGGGGGACCCGTCGCGCTCGACCGGCCCCCACCCGTCGGGCAGCGCGACCGAGAAGCCCTCGAGCGCCGCGTAGACATGGAACCCGGACGGCAGCCCCTGGCCACCGGAGGACGACGCGGAGGGGGCGGGCGAGGACGCGGAGGGCGAGGGCGAGCGGGAGGGCGCGGGCGAGGGGGTGGCGGACAGGGACGCGGACGCGGCCGGTCCGCGGGACGGCCTGAGCGGCACCGGGGCCGAGGCGGAGGCGCCGTCGTCCGAGTCCGGGGTGGTCAGTGCGAGCACGGCGAGCGACGCCCCGACCACGGCGAGCGCCGTCCCGAGCAGCGCGGGTCGGCCCACCGTCCGTCTGCCCCACACCCGGCCCCTGCGCCGGGCCGCGGCGTACGCGTCGCGCAGCGGCGCCGCGTGCCTCGCCCCCGCCGGGTCCTCGCGCAGGATGCGGCCGAGGGCCGCCCGTACCACCGGCTCGGTCAGCCGCTCCCGCGGGTCGCGGCGCAACAGGCCCTGTACGGCCGGGCCGAGCGGTCCTGCGTTCGCCGGGGCCGGGACGGGCGACCGACCGACCGCGCGCAGGGTCTCCGGGACCGTCCCCCAGTCCTCGACCGGCGGCCGGCCCTCGACCATCGTGTAGAGGATCGCGCCGAGCGCCCACAGATCGGTCTCGGGACCGGCGGCCTCCCCGCGGGCCTGCTCCGGCGAGGCGTACGAGGGGGCTGTCGCGCGCGGGGACGAACCGGTGGCGCGCAGCCCGAAGCCGGCCACCACCACCTCGCCGTCCGGGCGCAGGAACACCTGGCCGGGGCTGAGGTCGCCATGGGTGATCCCCTCGCGGTGGGCGGCCGCGAGCACGTCGAGCAGGCCGAGCCCGATCCGCGCCGCCCGCACCGGGTCGACCGGGCCGAGCCGCAGCAGATCGCTCAGCGGAGCGCCCTCGATCCGCTCCAGCACCGTCCACAGCGCCCCGTCGTCCTCGACGACGTCGACGACCGTGGTGACCCGTCCGGGGCAGAGCCGGCCCATCGCCTCGGAGCGGCGCATGATCCGCCCCGCGGCCCGGCGCGGACTCTCGCCCGGGGCGCGCACCGTCGCCGCCCGCGACTCGACCAGCGAGACCGGCCGCTGGTACGGCACGTCCTGGCCGAGCCAGCAGGCCCGGCCCTCCTCCCGGTGCACCACCCGCTGCGGCCAGTACCGCCCGGCGACCAACACCTGTGCGGCGTGCTGCCCTTCGGCTGTGGCGCGTTGCCCTTCGGCCATCTCATCCCTCGCTGCTGCGCACCGGTGACTCGCGGTCCCCCGCATATACGGCGAGCGTGACGACAGATGTTCAACGTCTACGCGAATTGCGCCGCGGTTTTTCTCCGGTGCCGCCCGCGCCGGGCGGGGCGCTCGCGCCGGGCCGGTCAGGAGGGCGCGGTCAGCCAGGCGCGGGCCGCGGCGACGAGGGCGCCGACGCCGGTGGTGAGGGTGGGCTCGATGACGGGGGCGAAGTGCGGGGAGTGGTTGGACGGCAGCCCGCGGGCGACCCGCGCCAGCGCGTCGTGGTCCCCGGCGCCGGCGAACGTCTGGGGGTCGGCGCCGCCGAGGAGCCAGTAGACGCAGGGGCAGTCCGCGGCGGTGGCGAGGACGCCGACGTCCTCGCTGCCGGTGACGGGGCCCGGGTCGACGACGAGCCCGGGGCCGAGCGCGTCGGCGAGGGCCCGCTCGACCCGGGAGGCGGCCCCGGGGTCGTTGACCACGGCGGGGAAGGACTCGGTGACGGTGATCTCGGGGTCGCACGGCGCGCCCGAGGCCGCGGCCTCCGCCCGGACCACGCGGGCGACGGCGGCCAGCACGCCGTCGCGTACGGCCGGGTCGAAGGTGCGGACGCTGAGCCGGAGTTCGGCCCGGTCCGGGATGATGTTCCCGCGGGTGCCCGCGTGCAGGGCGCCGACCGTCACGACGGCCGTCGCGTGGCCGGCCACCTCGCGGGAGACGATGCCCTGGAGCCGCATGACGGTGGCCGCCGCCATGAGGACCGGATCGACGGTCGCCTCCGGCCGCGAGCCGTGTCCGCCGCGGCCGTGCAGTACGACGGTCAGCGAGTCGGAGGCGGCGAAGGCGGGGCCCCGGCGCAGCCCGAGGAATCCGGCGGGCAGCGGGGAGACGTGCTGGCCGAGGACGACGGCGGGACGGTCGAACCGGTCGTACAGGCCGTCGTCGACCATGGCAGCGGCGCCGTTGCCGTTCTCCTCGGCGGGCTGGAAGACCAGCAGCAGGGTGCCCCGCCAGCCGGACCGGTCCGCCGCCAGTGCGGCGGCGGCGCCCAGCAGGCAGGTGACGTGCACGTCGTGGCCGCAGGCGTGCATCAGGGGGACCTCCGAGCCGTCCCGGTCGGTGCCGGTGGCGGTGCTCGCGTAGGGCAGGCCGGTCCGCTCCCGTACGGGCAGGGCGTCCATGTCGGCGCGCAGCAGGACGGTGGGCCCGTCGCCGTTGCGCAGCACGCCCACGACTCCGGTCCGCCCGACCCCGGTGGTGGTCTCGTACCCCAGCGCGCGGAGCCGGTCGGCGACGATCCCGGCCGTGCGGGTCTCCTGGAAGCCGAGTTCGGGGTGGGCGTGGAGGTCGCGGTAGACGGACGCCAGGTCCGTCGCGGTGTCGGCTGCCGCCATGGTGTGTTCTCCGCCTTCGCACTCGGGCCCGGGACCTGCCCGGACGAATGGTCCGTCTCGCTGCGTTCCTTCATGATCTACCACTGATCGCGAGGAAAGCCGGGTTCGCGTGCGCGGCCCGGTGGCCCGGCGGAGCGCTCGGGACCTACTCGGGCAGCGCCCCTATGTACGACTCGGCGAAGGCGGCGCCCGCGCCGGGGGAGCCGAGGAGCCGGCGCAGCCGGGCCGTCGCCGCGCCCGCGCGGAACGGGTCGCCGGACGAGGGCCCGTGCAGCATCTCGCCGAACCACTGGGAGAACTCCTGGTACTCCCACACCCGGCGCAGACAGGCCGCCGAGTAGCCGCGCAGCCCGCTCTCGTCGCCCTTGTGCCGCTCGGCGACGATCGCGTCGGCCAGCAGCAGGGCGTCGTGCAGCGCCAGGTTCATGCCCTTGGCGGCGATCGGCGCCACCAGGTGCGCCGAGTCGCCCGCCAGGTACAGCCGCCCGTACGACATCGGCTCGACGACGTAGTTGTGCATGTCGAGCACCCGCTTCTCGATCAGCGGGCCCTCGGTGAGCGGCGGGGCCCCGGTGACGGCCAGCCGGGCGCGCAGCTCGCTCCAGACGCGTTCGTGCGGCCAGTTCTCCGGGTCGTCGCCGCGCGGGCATTGCAGGTAGTACCGGGTGACCTGCGGGCTGCGCGCCATGTGGGCGGCGAAGCCGCGGGCGTGTATGCCGAACACCACGCAGTCCGAGGACGGCGGCGCCTCGGCGAGCAGCGCCAGCCAGCCGACGCCGTAGTCGAACCGGGCGACGGGCGCGTGCCCGGCAGGCAGGTAGTCGCGGGTGACCCCGCGAGCCCCGTCGCAGCCCGCGACGAGGTCGCACGCGATCCGCCGCCGCTGCCCGGTGTCCGGATCCGTGTACGACACCGCGGGCTCCGCGCCGTCGACGCCGTGCAGGGTCACGTCGCGCACGCCGAAGCGGACGTCGCCGCGCTTGACGTCCGCGTACTCCCGTACGAGGTCCGTGACCAGCAGCGGCTGCGGGTAGACGAAGTGCCGGTCCCCGGTGAGCGCGGCGTACTCGAACCGATGCCGCTCGCCGGCGAACCGGAACTCGCACTCGTGGTGCGCCTCGGCCCGCGCCACCAGCCGGTCGGCGAGCCCGCGCCCGTGCAGCGCGCGCACCGCCCACTCCTCGAGGAAGCCCGCGCGCGGCCGCCGCTCGATGAACGTACGGCTCTCGGTCTCCAGGACCACGCAGTCGACGGCGGCCGAGCGCAGCACGTTGGCGAGGGTGAGGCCCGCCGGTCCCGCGCCGACGACGACCACGGGCACACGCTCGGCGGGGCTGGGTGCGGGGGTGGCGGTCACCGCACCATTATGTCCGTGACCGCTCAAGTGGCCACCTTCCGGGCCGAGTTGATCCAAGCGGCCGTGCAGGTCCGGACGCCGGGCGCCGCCGGTCCCCGGGGGTTCAGGCGAAAGCCTTGCGCAGGGCGGGCAGCAGGGTCTTCTCGGACCAGTCGAGGAACGGGTACTGGGCGTCGCCGCCGATCTGCACCAGGGCGACCTCGGTGAACCCGGCCTCCGCGTACGGCCGTACGGCCTCGACGAAGGCGTCCGGGTCGTCGCCGCAGGGGATCGCCTCCGCGACGTCCTCGGGCCTGACGAACTGGGTGGCACCGGCGAAGGAGTTCGGGTGCGGCAGCTCGGAGTTGACCTTCCAGCCGTTGCCGAACCAGCGGAACTGGTCGTGCGCGCGGCGGACGGCGGCCTCGCGGTCCGTGTCGTAGCAGACGGGCAGCTGGCCGACGCGCGGCTTGCCCTGACCGCCGTGCCGGTCGAAGGACTCCAGCAGCTCCGGCTTGGGTTCGGTGGCGATGACGAGGTCGGCGAGCCGGCCCGCCAGCGAGCAGGACTGTTCGCCGGAGACCGCGATGCCGATGGGCGGCGGCTGGTCGGGGAGGTCCCACAGCTTGGCCGACTCCACGTCGAAGTGCGTCCCGCGGTGATTGACGTGGCCGCCCCCGAACAGGCCCCGGATGATGTCGACGGCCTCCTCCAGCATCTCGTGCCGGACGTCCGCCGTCGGCCAACCGCCGCCCACCACATGCTCGTTGAGGTTCTCACCGGCGCCGAGCCCCAGCCGGAACCGGCCCTCCGAGAGCAGCTGCACCGTCGCCGCCTTCTGCGCCACCACGGCCGGGTGGTAGCGGAAGGTCGGGCAGGTGACGTACGTCATCAGCGGGATCCGCGAGGTGGCGTGCGCGGCGGCGCCCAGCACACTCCACGCGTACGGCGAATGGCCCTGCGACTGGAGCCAGGGGAAGTAGTGGTCCGACATCACCGAGAAGTCGAAGCCGGTCTGCTCCGCCCGCACCACATGGTCGACCAGGTCACGCGGACCGGCCTGCTCCGTCATCATCGTGTATCCGATTTGCACCATACGGACACGGGTCCCCGATCCGATCTTCCGGAAACCGTGGTGATCGCCCGTACGGTCCCCTCCGACCGGCCGTGCCGGGCCGGAGGGCTCCCCGCACGGCTGCTCGGCGGGCGGCCGTGACACGGGGAACGCGGAGAGGGAAAGATGGCGCATGCACGTGAGACCGGTGCCGCGGTCGAGTCGCCGGCCCGCCGGTCCCGCTCCCGAGCCGCCCCGGAGGCCGCCCCATGAGTGCCCGCCCGTTGCCCGTCAGCACACCCGCCGCGCAGGGCGTGGACGCCTCGGGCGTCCACGCGTTCCTCGACGCGGTCGAGGCCGCCCCGGACATCGAGCCGCACAGCCTCATGATCCTGCGGCACGGCCGGCTCGTCGCCTCCGGCTGGTGGGCGCCGTACACGGAGGGGCGCGCGCACCTGCTCTACTCACTGAGCAAGTCCTTCACCTCCACGGCCGCCGGATTCGCCGTCGCGGAAGGGCTGCTGGACCTCGACGCGCCCGTCCTGTCGTATTTCCCCGAGTTCGCCGACGACATCGTCGACCCGCGCAGCCGGGCGATGCTCGTGCGGCACGTCGCGGCCATGGCCAGCGGACATCTCGCGGAGACCTTCGACACGGCGATCCGCAACGACCGCGAGCGGCCCGTGCGCGGCTTCCTGCTGATCCCGCCGGACCGCGACCCGGGCACCGTCTTCGCCTACAACCAGCCCGCCACCTACTCGCTCGCCGCGATCGTCCAGCGCCGCAGCGGGCAGGCCCTGACCGACTATCTGCGCCCGCGGCTGTTCGACCCGCTCGGCATCGGCGAGGTCGCCTGGCACCAGCACCCGCGCGGCAGCGACCTCGGCTTCAGCGGTCTGCACGCCACCACGGACGCGGTGGCCCGGCTGGGACAGCTGTATCTGCGGAAGGGGGTGTGGGAGGGGCGGCAACTGCTGTCGTCCGAGTGGGTCGCCGAGGCCACCCGCCCCCACATCGCCACGTCGGACGGTCCGGTGGCGGCCTGGGGACCCGACGCGCGGCGCGGTTACGGCTTCCAGTTCTGGATGTCCCGGCACGGCTATCGCGGCGACGGCGCCTACGGCCAGCTCTGTCTTGTCCTGCCGGAGCAGGACGCGGTGATCGCCCTCACGTCCGCCACCGGACAGTCGCAGGAACTGCTGAACCTGGTCTGGCGCCATCTGCTCCCCGCGTTCACCGCCGCGCCGCTCGGCGGCGAGGGCGACGACGGCCTGCGGCGGCGGCTGGCGGAGCTGGCGCTGCCGCCGCTGACGGCGCCGGCCGGGCCGCCCGCGGACGCCGCCGCGTGGCGGGGCGCCCGCTTCACCCCGGCGGCGGACCCCGGCCCGGACGCGCCGCGGCGGCTCGCGGAGGTGGGGCTCGCGGCCGGCGCGGAGGGCTGGACGCTGACGCTGCACGAGAAGGACACGCGTTTCGACCTGCCGTTCGGCCCGTCCGGCTGGACCACCGCCGAGGGCACCGTCCCGATGGCCGTGACCGCGGGCTGGACCGACGCCGGCACCCTGCGCGCCGACATCGTCTTCCTGGAGACACCGCACCGGCTCTCCGTGACCTGCTCGCTCGCCGCCGGTACGTTCACGGCGCGCTGGCACACCACACCCCTGCGCGGCAGCACGCTCGGCTCCCTGTATGCGCCGTTCCCCGGCCGGGTGCCCTCGTCCGTGTGACGGCGGTCCGTGTGACGGCGGCAGGTATGGCGGGCCGGCGGCCGGGTAGTCGCCGATGATCGAAAAGGGGTGACGCGAAGTGACCCGGACCCGCCGTCACGGCAGTGGAGTGTGCTGATGGAGCTGAACCTCGAAGGACGGACCGCGCTCGTCACCGGTTCGACACAAGGGATCGGGGCGGCGATCGCGCTGGGCCTGGCCCGCGCCGGCGCCCGCGTCGGCGTCAACGGCCGCAGCCGGTCCCGGGTGGAGGAGGCGGTCGCCCACCTCGCCGTGGACGACCCGCGGGCGCAATTCGTCCCGGTGGTCGCCGACCTCGCCACCGAGGAGGGCACCGAGCAGGCCGTCGCGGCCCTGCCCGACGTGGACATTCTCGTCAACAACCTGGGCATCTTCGGCGCCCAACCGGCGCTGGAGATCACCGACGACGAATGGCGCCGCTACTTCGAGGTGAACGTCCTCGCTGCGGTGCGCCTGACCCGCGCCTACCTGCCGGGCATGAAGGAGCGCGGCTGGGGCCGGATCCAGTACATCGCGAGCGACTCCGCGGTGGTGATCCCGGCCGAGATGATCCATTACGGCGTCTCCAAGACGGCGCTGCTCGCGGTGGGCCGCGGCTTCGCCAAGGAGGCCGCGGGCACGGGCGTCACGGTCAACTCCGTCATCGCGGGCCCCACGCACACGGGCGGCGTGGAGGACTTCGTCTACGAGCTGGTCGACCGCGAGCTGCCCTGGGACGAGGCGCAGCGCGTCTTCATGCGCGAGCACCGGCCGCAGTCGCTGCTCCAGCGGCTGATCGAGCCCGAGGAGATCGCCAACCTCGTCGTCTACCTCAGCTCGGACCAGGCGTCGGCGACGACCGGGGGCGCGGTCCGCACCATGTGGTGCAGACCGCGCTCACCGGTCGAGCCGATGTACATGCCAGGGCGCTTGCGCACCGCATCCAGGCCTTCGAGGACCTGGATGTTGCTGGCGGTGTACTGGTTGTTC
>NZ_JBHWHV010000047.1:0-83415 GCF_042732375.1 Streptomyces sp. NPDC059785 | reverse complement strand
AGGGAGCGGGACCCATCCATGGAAGTGCGCCCCGGGCAGACGCCCGCGCACTCCCGGTCGTTGATCCCCAACACCACGACGAGGGACACGATCCTCGGCGTCGAAGACATCGAACAGCGCGCCCTCCGACCGCACGACGTGCGGATCCGGATGCGCGCCGCTGGCATCAACCCGGGCGGCGCAAAGATTCGCACCGGAGCCCTGCACGAGCGCTTCCCGGACACCTTGGCCTCCGGACAGGGCAGTGACCTTCGTCGTCACTGCGGCCTCAGGGGGGAAGTATCGCCGTCCAACTGGTCCGCCGCGTCGGCACGCACGTGATCGCCATCGCCTCGCCCCGGCACCAGGACTGGCCGCGGGACCAGGTTGCGACCGTCGTCCACTACGGCAAAGGCGTCGAGGCCCGCCTCAGGCGGGCCGCCGGGCTGACGTCGGCGGTGTTCCTCGACCTCCACGGAGGGGACTGTGTGCGCCTTGCTGTCGGCCTCGGGTTTTCCCCGGGGTGGATCAACACCATCGACTACGAGGTCGCCGCCGCACACGGGAGGCGGTCGGACGCGAGTGCCGAGGGCCGCGCAACCGTGTGCACCTGGACCTGCTCACCGCGGACCCGGAGGCCGCGGTCCGGCGGCTGACCGCGCTGGGCGCGACCGTTCAAGCCAGGCATACGGACAACGTCGTGCTGACCGGCCCCGAGGGCGACGGGTTCTGCCTGCCCGTGACAGACCGCCAGGCAGCCGCGGGACACGGCGTCTGGTCACGCGCGCAGCCCGTCCACCGCCGTGTCGATCGCGGCCAGCGCTGCGCTTCGATCGAGGCCCGCTCTCGATACGAGCGACAGGCCCTGGACGATGTAGAGCAGGAGCTGTGCCTGGGCCTCGGGGGAGGAGTCGGCCGTGACCTCGCCGGCTGCCTGGGCGCGGCGTAGCGCGTCGGTGACGATCTCGGTGAACCGGCGGTACGAGTGGGTCACGACCTCTGTGGCCTCGCTGTCCTGGGGGACGAGTTCGGCGGTGGTGTTGCCGACCAGGCAGCCCTGCGGCACGCCGACGTCGGAGATCAGTTCGTCCAGCCGCGCCGGGTGGGTGAGGATTTCGCGCAGGGCGGGCAGGAGCGGGGCGGTGTCGAGCGCGGTGGTCAGGTGCCGCTCGTACACCTCCCAGTAGAGCCTGACGGCGTCCAGGTAAAAGCGGCGCTTGTCGCCGAACGCTCCGTAGAGGCTGCCGCGCTCGACGGCCAGCACGTCGACCAGGTCCTGGACCGACGTCGCCCCGTATCCCCGGGACCAGAACAGTTCGAGTGCGCGCTCCAGCGTCTGTTTTTTGTCGAACTCGCGGGGGCGTCCGGTTCGTGCCACGCGGCCAAGACTACGACTTCTTGACTCGACGTTCAAGAAGTCGTAGCTTCGGCCGCGTTACTTCTTGAACGGACGCACAGAAGTCGCTCGGCCAACGGTCGGCGTGAAGGGCGAAGCAATGGAATACGCAGGCAAGACGGCACTCGTCACCGGGTCCGGCGCGATCGGCGGACTTGGGCACGCGACGGCCAGGGTGCTGGCCGCGGGCGGGGCCGACCTGATCCTCACCGGCAGCGACGCCGAGCGAGGTGCCCAGGTGGTGGCGGACATCCGCGCGGCCGGTGGCGGCTCCTCCACCGGCACGGTGCGGTTCGTCGTCGCCGACCTGTCCGACCCGGCGGCCGTGCGGCAACTGGCCGACGGCGCCGGAACCATCGACATACTGATCAACAACGCGAGTGTGATGACGTTCGCCCCGACCCCCGGGCAGGACCTCGCGGGCTACGAGACCGCCTTCGCCGTCAACGTGCGCGCACCGTTCCTGCTCACCGCGCTGTTCGCGGAGAAGATGGCCGCGGGCGGCGGCGGCAGCATCGTCAACATCAGCTCCACCGCGGCCGGCCTCGGTATGCCGGGCATGGCCGTCTACGGCGCCACCAAGGCGGCGCTCGAATCGCTGACCCGCACCTGGGCGGCGGAGTTCGCCGAGTCGAACGTACGGGTCAACGCCGTGGCCCCGGGGCCGATGCGCACGTCCAAAGTGGTCGCGGCGATGGGCCCGGACATGGGCGGCATGGGTCTGACCACCGCGCTCAAGCGCACGTCGGACCCGAATGAAGTGGCTGAGGTGGTCGCCTTCCTCGCCGGTGACCGCGCCAGCTACATGACCGGAGCGATCGTGGCCGCTGACGGCGGCCGGACCGCGATCTGAGGAGGTCAGAACAGTGAATCGTCTTGCAGGGAAGCACGCTTTGATCACCGGAGGAACGAGCGGTATCGGCCTGGAAACGGCCCGCCAGTTCCTCGCCGAAGGCGCGACCGTCGCCATCACCGGCCGCTCCCCAGAACGGCTGGACGAGGCAGCCCGGCAACTGGAAGGCCCGCTGCTGACCATCGTCAGCGACGCCGGCGACGTACCCGGCCAGGCGGCACTCGCGGCACGGCTGCGGGAGGAGTGGCCGAAGCTCGACATCCTGATGAGCAACGCCGCCGACGTCACCCACCTACCGCTCGACGCCTGGACCGAGGAGGCCTTCGACAGGCTCGTCGCGACCAACCTCAAATCGCCGTTCTTCCTGATCAGAGACCTGCTGCCGCGCTTCTCGCAGCAGTCCTCCATCATCCTCGTCGGTTCGGTCTCCGCGTACATAGGACACGAGAACGCGACCGTCTACGGCGCGGCCAAGGCGGGCCTGCTCTCCTACACACGCGGCCTGACCTACGAGCTGAAGGACCGGGGCATCCGCGTCAACGGACTGAGCCCGGGCCCGACCGTCACCAACGCCTTCGCCCCCCTCGGGCCCGAACGACAGGCCGCCCTCTATGAGGAACTCCGGCAGACGGTCCCCCTCCACCGCCTGGGGACCGCCACGGAGCTGGCGAAGGCGGCCGTGTACCTCGCCTCGGACGAGTCCGCTTACACCGCAGGCACAGTACTGCGAGTTGACGGGGGGATCGGGGAGCTGGCGTATTGAGCAGCCTGAACAGCCCCGGTTCGAGTGAGAGGAACGCTCCGGGACAGGGGCTGTCTTCGTCGGTGGGGCGCTCGCCCCCCGCGATGGCGTCGGCCAGGAGCCCGGCAGCGTCAGCGCCGTGCGGGTCGGCGTAGCTGGCGTGATCGCTGACGTCGAACGGCGCACCGTTCGCGGTGACGGTGAAGCCGGGGACGGCGGTGGCCGCCTTGCCCGCCAGTGCGGTGTTGAGGCGGCCGGCGTCGCGGGAGGCAAGCCAGGTCTGGGTGCAGGGACCGAGGCGGAGCAGCGTGTAGCCGGTGCCGTTGGCTCGGCGGACTCCGACGTGGACGCCGTAGAGGGCCGGGCCCATGCCGACGTCGTCGGGGAGGGGCAGGTTCGCGGCGGCGTGAGTGAGCGGGGCGAAGGCCGGCTGTCAGGTGCCGAGGATTTCGGTGGTCTCGCAGCGCAGCCAGCCTCGGTCGGTGTAAGCCGAGCCGGCGGCCGTGGAGGTAGGCCGCTGCGTGCGGGGTGTCGGGGTGGACCAGGGCGACGGCGATCCGGTCGGGGCCGTGGTTGTCCCGGGGCGGGTGCGGGCACGCTCAAGGAACGGGCCGACCTTCACGGCGATGTCCTGGCCGGTGCCAGGCGTCCAGGGTTCCGCGTTGCGTAGAGCTGCTACGGCGGCGCGCGTCACACGGAACGCGTCGACGGCGGCCCGGTCTTCGGGGGTGAGTGCGTCGGCGGCGGGGGAGAGGCTGTAGCGGGCGAGGAGCGGATCGCGGTGGGTATGCAGCAGGGCAGCACGCCGCATGCGTACCGGGCCTCAAGCAGTACCTCGCCCGCGACCAGGAGCTGCCGGAGCTGCCGGTCCGCCCGGGGGCCGTGCGACCACCACCGACGACCTCATTCGTGAAGGACTCCGCTACCTCCTCGACCAGAGCGACGAGTACATCGGCGCCAACCCCAAGGAGCTCCATCAGGGGAAGATCGACCATGTCGTCATGACGTACCCGACCGTCGCCCGCCCGTGGTACGCCGCCGACTGCGTGAACTGGTCGGATCCGGCGCCGAGGAGTCGACGGGCTGGGTGTCGCGATCGTGGACACCCGGTTCGACGAGGCTGTGGCGGCGGCGCTTTTCTTCATCATGCGCGATTTCGGCGGGGACTTCGGGGCAGGCGTCGAGGCGTTCCGGGCCCGCTGCCGACCGACGCCCGGCAGGGAGCACTCCTGGCGGCAGAACATCCTGGTGGTGGATATCGGCGGCGGCACCACTGACCTCGCCGTCATCAACCTGCAGTTGCGGGACGGGACCCCGGACCCCGCACCCGGCCAGGACACCAGGTTCACCGGGCGACTCTACGTCCTCACCCCGACGCTGCTCGGCTCGACAGGCAACTGCAGCTGGGCGGGGGCCTCATGGCGCTGCACCTCTTCCGCTGGTACAAGGCGGCCTTCGCGGATCATCTGCTGACCCGGTGGCCCGACCGCTACGAGCTGGCCCTCGCCGCACGGAAGGAGCGGGACCGGGACTATGTCGTGGACGGCCGGTACCTGGAGGGGGCGCTGCTCAACCGGAGTCCGGACGAGGACAAGTACCCGCACGACCTCGTGGAGCAGGTCGTGCCGTTCCTCCTGACCTTCTGGTCAGAGCCCTGGTCCTGCTCCAGGCCGACCTGCTGGAACGGCTGCTGCCGGTCAGACACCTGCGCAGCCAGCCCCGCGTGGTCAAGCGCAAGATGTCCAACTACCGGTTCAAACGGGCCGGACACTGCGCCTGGCCACAGCCAGCTCTCGCCGGAGCACGAGCCGTCCACATCCAACGACCTCGATCCGCGAGCCCGTGAAGCAACAGCATTGCCCCTAGCCTCGCCGTTTCGGTTGAGGCGCTGAGACGTCGCTGCCGGGTGGCCGACGCGATCTCGATGTTCGGGCATGGCGGAGTCCCGGCGCGGTGGTCGGGTTCTGCAAGGTCCTTCGGGTCGTGGTGGGCCAGGGATCGCCGGTCAGCCGGCGGGACGGGGCAGTGCGGCGAGGCGGTGGAAGGCCGTGGTCAGTTCGTGTCTCCAGGGCCAGGTGGCCGATATTCGCAAGCGCAGGTGTCGGCTGCCGCGGGTGAGGCGGGCGGCGACGTGCAGCAGCCGGTAGCGGAGCTTCTTCGGCTCGGCGGCGGCCAGTTCTCCGTCCAGCAGCAGGACGCGCGTCCAGGCCAGCAGGTCGATCGCCGTGAGGCTGAGTTCGAGCCAGACGGCGTTGATGCCGAAGTTTCGGGAGGGGAAGCGGCCGAAGCCGGTGGTCTTGCCGCACCGGATATGGTCCTCGACGCATGCGTGCCCGCGGTGGCGGACCTCCAGGAACTGTGCGGATCCGCCCCCGGAGTGCGGGGTGTCGGTGAGGAACACCTGGTGCCGCAGGCCCTCGTCCTGGTCGAACAGGGACAGCTGGGCTCCGAGGTGCGGACGCTCACGGCGCACGATGACGCGGGTGCCGTCCGGGTAGCCGGCCAGATCGACCATGCCGGTCAGCTCGGCGACCTCGGCGCCGTCACGCAGGGTGCCGTCCTGGTCAAGGGCGGGATGCCAAAGGCGGTCGGGCATGGCCCGCACTGCGGGGCGGACCGGCTCGGTGATGGCGTATCCGACCGAGAAGAAGGTGTGAATTCCTCGTTTCCGCAGGTTGCGGACGTGGGTGAGGAAAGCTTTCGCGGATCCGGCGCTGTCGGCGCGGACGAGGATGTCGGTGCCGTGCCGGTGGGCGTCGGGGATCTGCGCGATTGCCTGGTCGAGGACGGTGATGTGGTCGGCGGCGGTGTTGGCGCCGGAGTTCCCGGGCCGCAGCCGTCCTGACACGGCCTCGCCGGTGTTCGCGAGGAAACACAGCAGCGGGTGGAAGCCGAAGCCGCCCTTGTAGGTGGGTGCGGCCTGCTCTTTCTCGGAGTGGCAGGTCACCAGCGTGGCGTCGAGGTCCAGGACCAGGCCGGGAAGTTCTCGTCCGCCGGCCCGGGCGGCGGGTATGCCCTCGCCGGTCTCGGCGGCCTGCATCCAGGCGACTTCCCGGGCTGAAGCGCGGGCCGCTCGCAGTGAGGCGAGCGCAGCCTCGTCGATGTCGGCCAGCAACCGCCAGGCGGTGGGTGTGGAGGCGACCGGGCCGAACACCCCTGCCTGGTCCCGCAGCACGGCCAGGTCCGCGATCGCCTCACCGCCGTCGGCGAGCATCACCGCGAGATCGGTGGCGACCCGTCCCGGGTCGTGCCCGGTCCCGCGCGGCCGGAGCGGCCGGAGAGCGGCGCAGTACGCGGCGGTCAGCCCTGTGGCGTCAGCGAGATCCGCCAGCAGTCGTGCCCCGGCATGCCCGACCACCCCCGAACCATCGGCACTGACATGGACCTTGGGACGCAACCCGATGCCCTGCACGTAGAAAGTGCCCTCCGCCTGGACCGACAGAACCCCTCAGCAAGGTTCATCGTCCCAGTTCAGGAAGGCACTTTCGCGTTTCCGCCCCAAAGCCGGCCGTCCCCAAGTGAAACGGCGACCCTAGGTAGAGGGCACGGCGCCGGAGAGCAGCGCCCGTCCGCCGCGAGCGTGGCTCGGCGCTGCCTGCTTGGCAGTGGTGGCGTCCAAGCATTCCAAGGCGTTTGCCTTCGGGAGCCGGGCGCTGCTGTCGGCGGCGATCACCCTGGCAACGATGTGTCTGCACTTCCGGTGCGGCGAAGCCCCATTCCCCTCCGCCCCCGACGGGGGTGACGGTGCGCATCCAACGCGTCGCGATCAAGCCGCGCTCACCCTGGTTGACAGTGTCCACCTGGCTCGCTAGGTTGACGTTGTCAACCAGGAGGTATTGATCATGTCCACGATCCTCATTACGGGCGGACACTCAGGCATCGGCCTGGCGGCGGCCCGTGAGCTCGCAGCCCAGGGAACTGACCTGGTACTGGCCGGACGCAGCGCGCAGCGCATGCAGCCGGTCAAGGATGAACTCACGGCGAAGTACGGGGTGTCGGTGACCTTGCTGGCGCTCAACACGTCATCACTGACCTCGGTTCGCGATGCGGCTGCCGAGGTGGCCAAGCTCTGTGAGACAGGCGAGGTCGGCTCGCTCGCCGCGCTCGTCTGCAACGCCGGGGGCCGTTTCGACGGCGAGGTCACCTACAGTCCCGAGGGCTACGAGACCACGTTCGCCACGAACTACCTCGGGAACTTCCTGCTCGTCGATCTACTGCTGCCGTATCTGGGGGAGGCGGCCCGGGTCGTGTTCACCGCCAGTGGCACACACGATCGGGACTCGATGGACGGCAGGATGGTGGGTGCCGCTGTCGAGCCGGACGCCGCACTGCTGGCCAATGACGGCAAGGACGGCCGCAAGGCGCTCAGCGCCGGTAAGCGCTATGCCACCTCGAAGCTGTGCACGATCATGTACGCCTACGAGCTGGACCGCCGTCTCCGCAGTGCCGGGAGCACGGTGCTCTCGATCGCCTACGACCCGGGTTCCGTGCCGACCACCGGGTTCCTGCGTGGCATGCCCAAGGCCGTCCAGTGGTTCGCTGCCACCTCGGTGTTCTCGTGGCTGACCAAGCGCATCGGTGGTGTCGTCTCCGACGTCGAGTTCTCCGGCGCCTCCCTGGCCGCGCTCGCGAGTTCTCCGGAGTACGGGGACCGCTCCGGTGAGTACTTCCAGGCCAACGACGGAACCTTGTCCTCTGTCCGCTCCGCCCATCTGACCTATGACAGGCGGCGTGCGAAGAAACTGTGGGAGGACTCGGAGCGGCTCGTCGCACGGACGGCCGATGACGAGGAAGCCGGCCGAGTCCGATGAGCACCGCGCAACGGCTGGTCGCGGCAGCCGCGGAACTTCTCGACGAGGGCGGGCAGGCGGCTGTGACGCTGCGCGCGGTCGGCTCCGCGACCGGGGTCTCGCACAACGCACCCTATAAACACTTCACGAGCCGCGACGACCTGCTCGCCGCTGTCGCCGCGGCCGACTTCACCGCGATCGCCGAGTCCTGGAGAACGATCGGGGAATCGTCCCTGGACCCGGTGGAGCGCCTGCTCGACGCGCTCGATGTCGTCATCCGGTTCAGCAGGGACCATCCAGCGCGCTACCGGCTGCTCTTCGGCACGCCCGACGTGGCCGCGCAGGGCGGAACCCTGGGTGAGGCCGCCGAGACGGCGCTGCAGGTGTTCTCCAACATCGTCGTCGACTGCCAGAAGACCGGCGCCCTTCCATCGTCCTCCAGCAACAACCTCGGGATCATCATTTTCGCGACGGCCCACGGCCTGATCGATGCCGATGCGAGCGGCCGACTGCGGTCCCGGTCCGGCTGGACCGATGTCCGGGCAGGACTGCGGTTCCTGATCGGTCTCCTCCGCGATCAGCCGCCCGGACACACATCACCCCCCACCACCCTGTCGGACACATCCACCCAGGAGACACGAGAGGTATGACCACTACCGAGGTACCGACCTTCTCCCTCGCCGAGCGCGACCGCCGCTACACACTCGCGAGGTCCTTCATGGCCGACGAAGGGCTGGATGCGCTGCTGGTCTACGGCGAGCACGAGGACGCCGGCCCAGCGCCGGTCGCCTACGACATCTGGTTCACCAACAGCCGACCGGGATCACTCGTCATCCTCCCGCAGGACGGTGAGCCGATCTCGCTCATGCCAGGTCCCATGTTCATGATGGACCATCTCGAAGCCTCCCGGCGCGGTGAGGAGATGTGGATCCCGCCGCACAACCTGCGCGGCACCCGCCATTCCCCCACCATCATCGAGACGCTGTCCGAACTGGGCCTGGAGAAGGCTGTCATCGGCGTCGTCGGCCTCGGCGCGCACCTGCCGTGGAACCCGGAGGGGATCATTCCGCACGGTCAGTGGAGCCGGGTCCTCGACCGGTTCCCCGAAGCGGAGTTCCGGCCCATCGACCTTGCCTTCGGGCAGCTCATCATGCCCTTGGGCGAAGAGGAGATCGCCGTGCTCCGGCACTCCGCCCGGATCGGTGACGCCATGGTGCGGGCCATGGTCGCAACTGCGGCGCCCGGCGTCCCGGAGAGCCACGTCTATGCGGCGGGCATGGCCGAGGGCTACCGGAACGGCTCGATGCCGCCGTCGATGCACCTGTGGTCCGGTCCGGATGTGATCGCCGCCGGAATCCCGTCGTGGGGACAGCGTCCCGAGGCGCCGCGCATCCTCGCCGAGGGCGACGTCATCTACGCCGAGGTGTTCTCCAACTTCGGCGGGCGCCACACCCAGAGCCAGGTCACCATAACCGTCGGCGAGGTGCACGAGGACTTCCACCGCGCCGGCCGCGTCGCCCGCGCCGCCTACGACGCAGGGCTGAGCGCCCTGCGCCCCGGCCGTACCTTCGGGGACGTCGTCGAGGCCATGCACGAGCCCATCGACGCTGCCGACGGCTGGCCCTTCCTCATCGCCGTCCACTCGCTCAACCCCGGCCTCTCGGTGGGCAAGGGCCGAGGAGTCTTCAGCACCCTCCCCGGCACCGAGGGATACCCGCGCGTCTTCGACTACCCCGCCTTCCTCGCAGAGATGACACTCGTACCGGGCATGAGCTTCGCCTTCGAGCCGAACTACGCCTACAACCGCCACCTCGCCCACCTCGGCGGCACTGTCCTCGTCGGTGAGGACGAACCCATCGAACTCAACCCCTACTCCGCCCAGCTCCTCTCCGCAGCGGGACACGGAGCCGCCTCATAGCCCCTCCTCGAACCCGAAAGCTGTCGAGATCGGTGGCGACCCGTCCCGGGTCGTGCCCGGTCCCGCGCGGCCGGAGCGGCCGGAGAGCGGCGCAGTACGCGGCGGTCAGCCCTGTGGCGTCAGCGAGATCCGCCAGCAGTCGTGCCCCGGCATGCCCGACCACCCCCGAACCATCGGCACTGACATGGACCTTGGGACGCAACCCGATACCCTGCACGTAGAAAGTGCCCTCCGCCTGGACCGACAGAACCCCTCAGCAAGGTTCATCGTCCCAGGTCAGGAAGGCACTTTCGCGTTTCCGCCCCAAAGCCGGCCGTCCCCAAGTGAAACGGCGAGGCTAGGGGGAATTGAGGCGTTTCCACCCTGACGGGTGATGGAACAGGCGACCCCGGCGGTGGGCATGGACAAGCTCCTGGCAGACGGGTTCACGACCAAGATCACCAGTCCGCCAGGAGCTTTGCGGGGGCGAGTGGTTCGGGGACGGTCCGTTGGTGCGCTGCCTGATCTGTCGCTTGGTGCCACTACGCCCCGGGGATCTTCTAGAGGTTCCCGGGAAGCCCGTCCGCTTGATGCTCGTTGGTCAGGGTGCGTCGATGAGGATCCGGCTGTCAGCGGGCGCGGGCGTGGCGATTCCGCTTGCGTAGGTGGACTGTACGCGGGAGCGTTCGGTGGCGTCCGGTGTGGCGTTGGTGCAGGCCGTGCCGGCGCTCGACCCCGACATCAGCTGTGAGCAGGGGCCGGGCTTGGTGTCCGGCAGGCCGAGGCTGTGCCCCAGCTCGTGAGCGGCGATCCGGGTCTTGTTGTAGCCCTGGTCCACGGCCTGGCTGCCGAGTTCGACGCGGACCTGACCGCCCGGACGAACGGGGCCGAGCGTGGCCTGCGGCCAGCCCGTGGTGGCGACGATCACGATCTCGGCCGCGGTGCCGGACGCCGCTTCCACCAGCTTCACGTTGCTCACGTTCGCGTTCCATGAGGCGACTCCGGCCGCGATCGCGGCCTCCCAGCCCGCGGCGCGGCTGTCGTCATAGCGAAGGGACACCGCTGCCGCCCGCACAGCGGATGATTCTCCCGCGGGAGTGGTGGCGGCGGTCGCGGAGCCCGCCATGGCGAGGACGAGCGCTGTGGCGGAAGTGCCTGCCTTGAGCCAAGTGCTGAGGGGCATTGCTGCTCCTTCATCCGTGGGGGGAGTCCGGCCCCGGCGGGGCCGGGTGCGCGACGCGAGGGAGCGGCACGGGCTGTCCGGTGGGGGCCGGGCGCAACGTCGACCGCCCCTGCGGGGCGTGGCGATGGTACGCCCTTCATCCCGCGACTGCCATGTACCTGCCATAATTATTTCCGTCAGGATCCACTCCGCAGGGAGAATCGTTCGGCCGGCCGCCGAACGTGAGGGTGCCCGAGACTCGACCGCCTTACGCGATCAGCGTGTGATCATGCGTCAGCCCGCCCGGCATCACGTGCTATCGGCCTTGTGGGCCGATGAGGCGACCGGCCGGGAAGGCGGCGGTACCGCTTGCCGTGACGTCGAGAGGTCAGGCGCGGAGCAGGTCGGTCGAGACCGTCCGGAGGCGCTTGGCGGTGGCGGGATCCAGCGCCCATTCCTTGACTCCGTGCGGGTGCTGCGCGAGGTCGGCGTCATTCGGCACGGTGTAGGCCTCTTGCGAATCGTCGAGGTAGTGGCCTCCGGAATACGCGAACTGTGGGGCGACGGCCGCGACGATGCTGGTGGCAGCCCCCTGCTCGACCGTCTTGTACGTGAACACTCCGGCGGCCTCGGCCGCGTCGAGCGACTCCTTCTGTCGCGCGGTGAAGTTCCGCTGCAGTCCCGTCGCGACACCGCCGGGGTTCACCGCATTGGCGATGATGCCGTCGGATGCCCAGAGGCGGGTCGCTTCGACGGCGAAGAGAGAGTTCGCCGTCTTCGACTGGGCGTAGGCGATCTGCGGGTCGTAGCTGCGACGCTCGAAGTGGAGGTCGTCGAAGTCGATGCCGGAACGCATGTGCGCCGTCGAGCTGACCGAGACGATCCGTGCTCCGTCGCGGTCGGCCGCTCCCAGGGCCAGGGCGTCATGCAGACCGGTGGCGAGAGCGAAGTGGCCGAGATGGTTCGTCGCGAATTGCAGCTCCCAGCCCTCACGTGTCCGTTCGAGGCCACCGGTGACCACGCCCGCGTTGTTGATCAGCAGGTGGAGCGGGCCGTCCCATGCGTCAACGAATCGCGTGACAGTGGTCCTGTCGGCAAGGTCGAGCCGGACGGCCCGGGGCCGTATCCGCCCGGTCGACTTCGCGATCGCCTCAGCGACGGTGGCACCCGCAGTCGTATTGCGGACAGCGAGCGTCACCTCCGCTCCGGCGGCGGTCAGCACGCGAGCCGTCTCGATCCCGATCCCGGAGGAGGCGCCCGTCACGATCGCGCGGACGCCGGTGAGGTCGACGCCCCGCACAACCTCGTCCGCGGTACTCGAGGCGGTGAAGGGCGTGGAGATGGGCTCGCGAGCAGTCATGTCGGTGACTATACGTACTGGACTTGATTTGTATAGCTCGACTCCCGATCGTAAGCTCGTCGCATGAGCAGCCCCGATGCCGACCACCCGCCGTCGACAGTCGCCGCTACCGACCGTCGGACCATGGTGCTGGACTCCGCCATGGTCACGTTCGCGCGATTCGGCTACCGGAAGACGTCGATGGAGGAGGTGGCGCGGGCGGCGCGCATCTCCCGGCCCGGCCTCTACTTCCTCTTCTCCTCGAAGGAGACCCTGTTCCGTGCCGCGGCCACCCAGGCCCTGGAACGGGACATCACAGCGGTCGAACATGGCCTGGCCGACTCCGGACGACCCCTTCCGGAGCGCCTCCTCGAAGCGTTCGACCAGTGGGCGGGCCGCTACATCGGCCCGCTGGCGCGCGACATCGCGGCGGTCATCGAGGACAATCCCGAACTCCTCGGAGATATCGCCGAGACCGCGCCGCGACGCTTCGAGGAACTGATCACAGAAGCGATCGCTGTCGAGTCAGGACAGGAGGCGGCTCCCCTTGTCGCGCAGACGCTGATCAGCGCATCGATCGGCCTCAAGCGTCAGGCCGCGTCACGGGGGTTCTACCTCGAACGGCTGTCGGTCGCCATCGATCTCCTGGTGCGTTGAAGAGACTTGCCGAAGACGCGGAAGACGCCGAAGACGCGAAAGACGCCGAAGACGCCGAAGACGCGGAAGAGCCCGGCCGAACGTTCATGCGCTGAGATGGCCTCGTAGTGCTTCCCCAGTGCTCACCCAATGCTCTTGTTATGCGTGGGAGTGGGGGAGTGGGAGCGCGCGCTCCCACTCCTGTCAGTGAACCCGAGTCAGTGAACCCGAGTCAGTGGACCCGTGCCGGGGCCGCCGATCGGGATACCGCCTGGGACACCGCGTGGGACGAGGCGCCCGACGGGCCCAGCGCTCGGAGAGTTCTGTCGTCCAGGCGGGTTGACGTCGCGCGGACGTCCGTGCCCGTGACGTGGGACCAGTGGTGGATCATGCGGTCCATCAGGGGGCGGAGTTGCGAGCCCCGGGTGTAGAAGGCCTCCGGCTGCTGGACGACGGGAAGGTTCAGCTCGATGGAGCGCAGGAGCGTGGACATGTCGGAGCCGAGTTCGAGGAACGACCTCGTGTCCTGGTGGGCGCCCAGCCGTACCCGGTCGCCGATGCGCCGCAGCCGCTCGGTCGGGGTGCTCGCCGTCGCCCGCAGGTCCCGTACGACAGGGCTCTCCCAGCTGATCGCCAGGTGCAGCCAGGACATGAAGGTCACCGCGACGAACTCCTCGCGGGCCAGGTTGACCATGTCGGGGCCGCGCCGGTCGCGCAGTGAGTCACCGATCTGGGACACGAGGTCGGTGATCTGGAAGTCGTCCGTGGGGTTCGCGCCCGAGGAGTTGCTGGAGTTCTGGATACCCACCGACACCGCCTGCAGCAACTGCTGGAAGAAGTGTGCGAAGCGGGTGTTGGCGACCTCGGCGCGGTGGTATTCATACGTGCCCGGCCGCCCGCCGGGCCCGTGGTTGAGGTCGAGGCCGAGCAGCCGGTGGTAGGCGTTGCGGCGGACGGCGCCCTTGTCGGGGCGCAGGTCACCGCCCGTGGCGAGCACGGAGAACGGCGCCTGCTCACGGAAGAAGAGCCGTTCCGTCTGGTCCAGCCACTGCACGGTCTCCGCGGACGGGGTGTTGAAGATCTCGGTGCCGAGGAAACTCACCATGACCCGGCGCAGTATCTCCTCGATCCGGGTGTTCTCGACCATGTAGGCGTAGGCGATGTGGTCGGTGGTCTCCGGCAGGTTGATGCCCGGAGCGAAGCCGTCCAGCACCCGGCGGGCCGCGTCCTGCGACTCCTTGGCGTGGTACGGGTCGCGGACCGGGAACGACTCGGTCTTCAACTGCCAGGTCGCCTCGACGAGATGGGACAGGTCGGCGGCGGACTGCTTGGACAGGTATCTGGCCGCCTGGCCGAAACCGTTGTTCTGGTCGGCCGCCATCATGGCGGTAACGAGTTGCAGGAACACGTGCGGTCACCTCCTGGTGATGGGGTCGGGTGTCAGGGAAGTACGGTCAGCCGGCGGTGCGGCACGTCCGCGTCGGCCGGGAAGACGTTGTACGTGTGGTCGCCGCCGTCGCGGTCCTTGTAGGTGACCGTTCCGTTGACCGGGAACGGGCCCGTACCGGCCGGCACCGGCACCTCCATCTCCAGGTGGCTGCCGTTCAGCCTGGGGTAGACCGGGTGCGGTTTGCTCGGGTCCCAGGTGTAGGACTGGCCGCCGACCTGGAGGTTGATGGAGGTCACCGAGTTCAGCGCCGACGGTGTCTGGTCGGTCAGCCGGGTGTCGACGATCGCCTTCGTCTCGTCGTAGGAGTCCGTGCTCCAGTAGGCCGAGGTGACGGGCGTGCGCAGCGTGACCGTCCGCTGGTTGATCGCGTCCGCCGCTCCGTGCAGGGCCGCGTAGAACGCGTCGAACTGCGGTGTGTGCAGCCGCTCGTCCGCGCCGAGCTCCTGCCGGGCCAGCCGCCGGGGCAGATTGTTCAGCGCGGCGATGAGCCCCTTGATCTGGTCCTGGGTCCAGCCGGTGGCCGGTTCGGCCTGCGTCGCCCGCGTCTCCAGCGATGTCCGCGCAGCCTGGCTCTCCGGCATCGCCCGCGTCTCCTGCGGCACCTGGCTCCCCTGCGTCGCCGGGGTGGCGAGCTGTCGGCCTCGGCCCTGGGTTTCGGCTCCGGAGTCGCCCGGTTCCTGGATGTTGTTCGTCGTCATGGGTCAGCCTCTCTTGCCGAGCGCCGTCAGCCAGTTCTCGAATTCGGTACGGATCCGGTCACTTCCGGGTCCCTCCTGCGCCATCCGCAGACAGGACAGGGCGAGGATGCGCAAGGGCTCCGCGTCGGCCCAGTAGTCCGAGGTGTAGAGCGCGGGTCCGCCGCGCGCGGCCAGGGCGTCCAGCTCCGCAGGGGACACCCGGCCGGGGTCCACGAGGGAGGCCAGGGTGCGGCCGCGGAAGGCCGTCGCCGCCCGGCGCAGACAGGCCCGGGCCAGCGGAGCGAGCACCGGTGCGGACCGTTCCAGTACCTCCCTGCGGTGCCGTGGCACCTCGTCCAGCGGGTACGAGCGCAGCCACGCGAGCTCCATGTCGTCCCACGGCCCGGCCCCGTACCAGTCGCGGCACATCGCCGTGCCCAGCAGGACCCGCAGATACGCGGGCGGGTGCGGGTCGCCCGGCAGGATCGTCGTGACGTTCCGGTACGGCCCGGCGATCACGTCGTGCAGGGCGGCGAGGGCGGCGTACCCGGTGTGGGCGAAGGCGAAGGCGTCCGCGGCGATCTCCTGCGCCCAGCCCGCCCACTCGTCCGCCACTGCCTCGCCCGCGGGGGCGGCGGCCGCGTGCAGCGACCGGGCCAGCTCCCCGTTCCAGCCGAGCTGGAAGGCGACCTGGTGGCCCGTCTCGTGGATCAGGGCGGTCGGCCGCAGCAGGTTGTGCCGGGTGACCTTCACGGCGGCCACCGGACTGACGGCCGCCGGGTCCCACAACCGCACGCCGGCGCGCAGGATCGACGCGCCCATTCCCTTGTCCACGTAGGTGAGGACGCGTGCGACGGGCTGTCCCAGCGGGAGGAGCACCGGTTCCATGCTGCGTACGGCGAGCAGGTCGCAGGCGCCGAGCAGCGCCGTGAGCCGTTGTCCCGTACGGGAGTTGACCGCGTCCCCGTAGAAGTCCGCCACGGTCTCCACCTGCTGGACGTCGTGGCGCAGCGCCACCACGGCCCTGCGGACGTCCTGCACCTGGTCCGCGGTGCGGGCCGCGGCGAGCACGGCCGCCAGCGACCGGGCCCTGGGACGCAACCGGTCGACGGCGCGCTGGAGTTCGGTGCGCAGCGCCAGCCCGAGCCTGCGTTCCAGGGACTCCCAGGCCGCGGGCGCGGCGAAGTTCTCCGGCCTGGCCAGGCCCTCCACGGCGGCGGTCCAGTGGGCGATCTGCCGGGCGACCTGGGTGCGCAGCGCGGCGGCATCACGCTCGGCGGGCGGGCCGAACTCCTCGGCGTCCCCCGGCCCGCCGCGCTCGTAGTGCCAGCCGGGGCGCGGCGACGGCGGCGGCCAGGTCTCCACGGGCTGGGCCCGCGGAGCGAGCCGCAGGACCTCAACCACGGTGGAACCCCGCCTTGACCTCCACCTTGGCGGCGGCGTCCGTGGTCAGCGAGCCGATCGCGGAGGACAGCGCCGCCGGCGACGGGACCCGGCCCGACCGTACGGCCGTGACGATGTCGACGAGCCGGGTGCCCGGCAGCGTCACCACCAGGGTGACCCCGTGCCGAGGGGACTGGAGCGTACGGACGAACTCGCCCAGGTGACCCTGGCCCTGCAGGTACTGGGCCAGTATGTGCCCGGCGGCCCGTCTGAGCCCCGCCGCCAGGGCCGTGCGTACGCGCGGCGCGAGCGCCGAGACGAACTCCTCGCCCTCGCCCGCGGGCGACAGACTCGCCGACTGCTCGTTGGCCTCCCGGAAGATCCGTACGCGGCGGCCGGCGCCGTCGAGCAGGGCGGTGACCACGCCGTCCGCGAGGTCGGTGGCGAGGGCGGCGAGGAAGGGGCCGGTCGCGGGCGGGCTGCCCGCGGCGTTCAGCAGGGCCTGGGCGCGTTCCTCGGCGAGGTACAGCGCGACGACGAGCGCTTCGCGACCGCCGCGTGCGTCCACCGTCAGGTTGACCTGGGTGGGCCGTACCCGCCCGGACGACGGAGTGGCGGCGACGCCGGGTCCCGCCTCCGCGGCGCCGGCCGGCGCACCCGGGTTCGCGTCGGCCCCGGCCGCCGCGGGACCCGGTGCGGGCCGCGTCGCGTGCGCGGACCCCCGGTGACCGGCCAGTTCGATGCCGAAGAGCCGGGTGCCGGGCGCCAGCGCGCGGCCCTCGGCCGGAGACGGACCGTCCTTGCCGAGGCCGGGGTGGCCGAGGAGCGTGCCCGCGGCCTGCCGGGTGAGCGGCAGCAGCGCCACGGGACCCCGGCCGCGCCCGTGATCGCGCTCCGCGACCGCGATCTGCCGCGCCCACACACCGCCGCCCATCGCCTCGTAGAGGCTGACGACGACACGGACCGGGAAGGCCCGGACCCGGAAGCGGTCCCGCAGCAGCGTGTCCAGACGCACCCCGTCGGCGGTGCGCAGCGCGGCCGCCTGCGGGGCCTCCAGGGCCACCTCGAAGGAGCGGGAGAACCGCTTGTAGCGCAGGCGCCGCGGCCTGCTCCTCGGCAGGTGCAGCCAGGTGCCGTGCAGCCCGCGGGCCTCCAGCTCCGGCAGGTCCTCGCGCAGCAGCGACGTCGGTACGTTGGCCGCCGCGGCGGCGTTGAAGGCGGCCCCCGCCGCGGCCTCCAGACGCGCCGGGTCCTGGAGCTCCTCCGCCGGGAGCTGGGCCAGCCTGCGGACCGTGTCCTCGACGGTGGCGGTGAGAGCGGTGGCGGCGGTGCGCCGCGGGTCCTCCGGCCCGACCTCCAGGCCCAGCAGTTTCAGACCCGTGTCGGCTATGGCGCGGGCCAGGATGTTGGCCTCCCGCGGCCGGACCCACTTGCCGATGAGTCCGGCGATCAGGCCCGCGAGCGCATTCACGATCTTGTCCCGGCCGATGAAGGAGATGCCCTTGCGCACCAACGGGAGCACCGCCATCACCACGGGGATGAACTCCTCCAGCGCGGGCCGCGGGTCACCGCCCTCGGGCAGCTCGCTCAGCGCCTCGGTCAGCCGTTCCCTGGCCTCGTCGAGCGCCTCGGCCTGCGCCGCGGGCGTGTCCTGGGCGTACGCCTCGGCCTCCGCCCGTTCCCCGGAGAGCACCGCGCCGGCCTCGGCGAGCCAGTCCTCGCCCTCCTGCTCGTCCCGGGCCAGCAGCAGTCCCGCGGCGGCTCCGGTGGCTTCGAGGGCGAGTTCGGCCGCGGGTGACGGTGCCGTCGCCTCGGGGTCCTGGCCCAGCGCGTACGCGGTCGGGGCGTGGACGAGACTGTCCGCCTGCTCCGCCTCGGTGTCCGGCGCCTCGCCCAGCAGCTTCTTGGCGAGTGTCGCCGCGATCGGCCGCAGCGGAGCGGGCAGCCGGCCGATGCCGATCTTCAGCACCCGTTGCAGCAACGGGTTCACGAGCTTCTTCAGCTGCCCCAGGATCAGCCCGATCGGCAGTACTTTGCTGACGGCCTGGACGCCCTTCTTGGCGAGGTTGACCGCGCCCGTCACGGCCTTCTTGGCGAAATTGGCGATCGCCCCGAAGAAATTCTCGAACGCGGGCGTCTCTCCGAGCCCGGCCGGCGGCACGGCCGACGCGAACAACGTCTCGAGTTCGGCCTCGGTCAGCGAATGCGCGTCCGCGTTCCCGGCCGCCTCCGCCACGTTCTCCAGCATCGCCTCGGTCTGCCGGGCCAGCGGCTCCAGCCACTCGCGGGCCTGCGCCTCCCCGACCCGCGGGTCGGGTCCGCCCACCATCGAGGCCGTGTTCCGGGCGTGGAACGCCGCGGTCTCCTCCAGGAGTTCGGCGAGCGACTCCTCCAGCTCGTCCGCGTAGAGCTCGGCGAGCAGTTCTCGTACCGCCTCGCTCTCCGCGTCCACCGGGCCGCGCTCGGTCTGCCGCTCGGCCGCCCGGAACGGGCTGTCGAGATAGGTCGGGGTGCCAGGGGCCTCCCACTCGGACTCGTACTGGTCACCGGCCCGCTCCTCCGTACGGAAAGGAGAGGGGAGTTCAGTACCGGACGGCGGGGAACCACTGCTTTTCTCCGCCTCGGACATCCACGCATAGTGCTCGGTCAGCGACACGCTGCCCCCATGAAGAAAGACGTGTTCGTCGCGCGTCCCCGGCTCGACTCCACAAGCGGAATCGGGCAGCGGAATCGGCGACAGGAACAGAGCAGGAAAGTGCTGGAACGTACTGGAACGTACTGGAATGCGCGTAACGACATGTACGCGAATGGTGCGGGAGCGGCCGTCGGGCCGCGTCCGCCTATGTGTGTGCCTGTGTGAGCGCCTGTGTTCGCGTCAAGGCATACGGCTAATGCGCGTCAGACATGACTGCGTTCCCCCGATTGATTGCGTCGCGGCTCAACCGGCGACAGCCCCGTAGCCGCCCGAGCAGCAACCCCCGTCAGCTGCGAGAGCAGCTTCGCTGCCACGGTACCCAAGAAGCCTTCGGTCGTGGCCATGCCAATCAAGTCGTTCCGTTCGTGAGGTGTGCGCGGGATGCGGAGACGGGCCGGAGACGGGTCGGAGATGAGCCGAGGGCGATCGTCGGATGGAAATGAGGTGGTCGTGAGGCATATGCGGTCCCGACGTGCGTCTGTCATTTTCGAGAGTGCGGTGAACGACAGAGGACTTGGTGCAGCATGGGCGGTGGATCAGTGGCCGAATTGCCTCCCATGCGCTGCGGGAGGGGAAGCGGATCACCGGCCTTGACAATCCGAGGCCACGGCCAGAAGGCTGATCGGCCAGTCGGTTCGAGGGGAGCGGGGTTGTGGCCGAGCTGAGCATCTCGACGGCGGCCGGTGTGTTCGACGCGACCGCGGCGGGTCCGCCGGGAGGCCGTCCGGTACTGCTGCTGCACGGGTTTCCGCAGACGAGGCTGGCGTGGGAGCGGCAGATCACGGCACTGGCCGCGCAGGGCTACCGCGTCGTGGCACCGGATCAGCGCGGCTACTCGCCCGGGGTACGGCCCGAGCGCGCCGAGGACTACCGCATCACCACCCTCGTCGACGACGTCGTCGCGATCGCGCAGGAGCTCGGCTGGGCGACGTTCGACCTGGTGGGCCACGACTGGGGAGGCGCGGTGGCGTGGTGGACCGCCGATGCCCACCCCGCCCTGCTCCGCACCCTGACCGTCGTCTCGACCCCGCACCCCGGTGCGCTGGCCGGCGCCCTGCGCACGGACGAGGACCAGCGTGCGCGGTCGCTCTACATGCGCGACTGGCGGCAGGCGCCCGAGACCGAGAACGACATGCTCGCCCATGACGCGGAGAAGCTGCGCGGCCTCTACGGCGGAGCGGTCCCGCAGGCCGGCGTCGACGCGTACGTCCGGCACATGTCCCGGCCGGGCGCGCTCACCGCGGCACTGAACTGGTACCGCTCCGGCCGGCCCGAGCGCGCCATCGGCACCGTCGACGTACCGACGCTGTACGTCTGGAGCACGGAGGACATCTCGTTCGGTCCGGTGGCCGCGCGGGAGACCGGGCAGTGGGTCAAGGGACCGTACAGGTTCGAGACCGTCGAGGGCATCAGCCACTGGATCCCCGAGGAGGCGCCCGAGACGCTGAACCGGCTGCTGCTCGAACACCTCCGGGCCCACGGCGAAGGGCACGGGACGCCCTGATCGGCGGCGTCGCGTCCTTGGTGTCAGGCGGGCCGGGGCACGATGCTCACCGCGCGGTAGTCGTAGCCGTCCTGTGCGAAGCCGGGGGCCTCCCAGGTGAGGTCCACCTGTTGTCCGGGTGACAGTGTGCGGAAGCCGGGCATCTGGATCTCTGCGTAGTGGCCGAAGCAACCTCCGGGTGTCTCGGCGGAGTCGAGCACACCCCACCCTTCCTCGTCGTTCCACTCGCGTACGGTCGCCATCACCATGAGCGAAACCTGGCCGACGCAGGACCCGGGACCCGATGAATCACCTGTGGATCCGCGGACGAACGACCTGCGTCGGCCATGATTGTCGGGTGGCCGTCAGCGTCGGCCGGACTCGGTGCCGTCAGTGCCGGCCGGGCTCGGAGCGATCAGCGCCGGCCGAGCTCCGGGGCGATCAGCGCCAGCCGAGCTCCGGGGCGACATGCGTCAGGATGCTCTCGATCACATGTGTGTTGTACTCGACCCCGAGCTGGTTGGGCACCGTCAGCAGCAGGGTGTCGGCCGCGGCGATGGCCTCGTCGTCGGCGAGCTGCTTGACGAGCACGTCCGGCTCGGCGGCATAGGACCGGCCGAAAATGCTGCGTGTGTCGGCATCGATGTAGCCGATCTGGTCCTTCGAGTTGCCCTCCCCGCCGAAATAGGCGCGATCCCGGTCGTCGGTCAGGGCGAAGATGCTGCGGCTGACCGACACCCTCGGTTCGCGGGTGTGGCCCGCGGCGCGCCATGCCTCACGGTAGGCCTCGATCTGCTTGCGCTGCTGGACGTGGAGCGGCTCGCCGCTCTCGTCGTCCTTGAGGGTCGAGCTCTGCAGGTTCATACCCAGCCCGGCCGCCCACGCCGCGGTGGCGTTCGAACCGGACCCCCACCAGATACGGTCCCGCAGCCCCTCGGAGTACGGCTCGACCCGCAGCTTGCCCGGCGGGTTGGCGAACATCGGGTTGGGGTTGGGCTCCGCTATGCCCTCGCCCTTGAGCACGTCGAGCAGTGTCTCCGTGTACGCGCGTGCCATGTCGGCGTCCGTGCCGCCCTCCGGAGGCCGGTGGCCGAAGTACCTCCAGCCGTCGATCACCTGCTCCGGTGATCCCCGGCTGAGCCCGAGCTGGAGCCGGCCACCGGCGATCAGGTCCGCCGCGCCCGCGTCCTCGGCCATGTAGAACGGGTTCTCGTAGCGCATGTCGATGACGCCCGTGCCGATCTCTATCCGGCTGGTGCGCGCTCCGACGGCCGCGAGCAGGGGGAACGGTGAGGCGTGCTGCCGGGCGAAGTGGTGGACGCGGAAGTAGGCGCCGTCGGCCCCCAGCTCCTCCGCGGCGACGGCGAGGTCGATCGCCTGGAGCAGCGAGTCCGCCGCGGAACGTGTCCGGGAGTGCGGTGATGGCGTCCAGTGCCCGAAGGACAGGAACCCGATCTTTTTCATACCGCTTTCAACAATCGGTGACCGGATTCATTCCGCGACCGGATGCACTTCGCGACCGGATGCCCTCACGACCGGATGCCCTCCGCGACCGGAATGAGCGCCCGCACGTGTCAGGCAGTCACCTTCGCGGTGTCGCCGTCCGAAGAGCTCCCCGTATCGCTCCCCGTGTCGGAATCCCGCGCTTCCAGCACCGTGTACAGCACCGAACGCTGCTGCTTGTGCCGCTGGACCCGCCCCTTGGCCACCAGGGTCTCCAAGGTGTTGCGCACGACCTGAGGGGTGGTGCCGCGGTCGGGGTGCTTCCGCAGCAGTTCTTCCCGCAGCTCCGCAGCCAGCCGTGGTTCGCTGTGCTGCCGCAGCAGGCCGAGCAGCAGTTCCCGGAGCGGTTGCTGCCGACTGCCGCTCTTCTTACTCGCGACTTTGGTGTTCTTGCCGGTACCTCCGGTGTTCTTCCCGGCGCTCGCCGCGCGAGTTCCCCGGGGCTTACCGGTGCTGTCGCCGGCGGGTGACGGTGTGCCGGCGGCGGGCGCGGGGACACCGCTGTCGGTGCCACGTTCACCTCGTGCCTGTTCCGGCACGTGTGAGGAGTCCTGTGCCGCGGCAGGGTGGTCCGCGAGGGTCAAGATGCTCAGCAGCAGTGACTCCTCCTGCCGCAACAGCTCCATCTGGCGGGTGAGTTCACGCTGGCGGCGGCGGTTCTCCTCGAGATCCGACACTGCTTGGCCGGCATACCTGGACCAGTTGGCGGCGGTGGCTGATTCGCTGGGCACAGCCGTTCACTCCCTCGTGTGTGGATGACGCTGCGCATGCTACTGGGAGTGCGCGGGGCATGCCGAGAGCGACGAAGCAGGTGACCGGCGCCGTGACCGGCAGCGCGGACAGTTGTCGCCGTTGGCCGCACGGCCCCGGGTGCCCCGGGAAACGTGTGCGGGTGCGTGTGCGGCTCACACCGACGGGGGAGCCGCCGGTAGCGGCCCGGCCCGCAGGTGGTCACATGTCGGCGGCTCGAGGGCGACCCCATAGACTCGCCGGGTAGGGCTCGCGGGGGACGGCCGGACAGCTGGAGGCTCTGTGATACACGTGCTTCTCGCCGATGACGAGCATCTGATTCGGGGGGCGCTGATCGAACTGCTCGGCATCGAGGGCGACGTGGAGGTCGTCGCCGACACGGGCGAGGGCGCGGAGGTGCTGCCCCTCGCGCTCACGCACCGCCCGGACGTGGCGGTCCTCGACGTCAACCTCGCCGGTACGGACGGGATCCGGATCGCCGCGCTGCTGCACGAGCGGCTCCCGTCGTGCCGGACGCTGCTGCTGACCAGTCTGAGCACCGCGGCCACCGTACGGGAGGCGCTGGATTCGGGGGTCAACGGCTATCTGATGAAGGACGCCGCTCCCGACGCCCTCGCCGAGGCCATCCGGAAGGTGGCGGCCGGGCACCGGGTGATCGCGCCCGAACTCATGCTCGCCGCCTGGGAAAGCCGCGCCAACCCGCTCACCCCGCGCGAGACGGAGGTGCTGCGGCGGGCCGCGGAGGGGCAGACCGTGGCGGAGATCGCGGACACCGTCCGCCTGTCGGTCGGCACGGTCCGCAATTACCTCGGCAACTGCATCACGAAGCTCGGTGCGCGAAGCCGTCTCGACGCGGTGCGCATCGCGCGGGAAGCGGGGTGGCTGCCGCCGGAGACCCGGCCTGCGCCTTCGCCGGACAGGACACCGTGACCAGGAAACGCCCGGCGACGGGACTCCCCGCTCTGCAGTGACCGCCCAGTTCGGCGGCGCGTGACGTCAGATTGGCCAGACCGTGCCCGGGGGCGGGAGCCGTGGGACGGCGGGCGCCGCGCACTCCGTCGTTGAGCACGGACAGCAGAATCGCGTCGCCGCTGCGCCCCAGGGCGATGGTGCACGTGGTGGCCTCGCTGTGCCGGAGAATATTGGCCACGAATTCACGGACCGCGGTCGCGAAGAGATTGCCGATTTCCCCCGAGGGAATGGCGACGTCCTCACGGACGGTGACCTTCACCCCTATGCCTTCCAGCAGCGAGCGGGCATTCCTTATTTCGCCGCGGAACGACAGGTCGCCGAAATCGTGGGCCATCGAGCGCATATCCGCGAGCACCTCGCGGGTCAGCCCCACCATGTTCCGCACTTCGGAACGGGCCCGTTCGTTCTGACTGCCCAGATGACGATTGGCCAGTTCTCCGCGGATGGACGCGAACGCGAGCCGGCTCGCCAGCAGATCGTGCATGTCGCGTCCGATCCGCTGCCGTTCGTCCTGGAGCGCGCTGCGGATGGCGTGGTCCTCCGCGCGGCGCATCCAGGACAGGCGGCAGGCGATCCGCAGCAGCGTGGCGACGGCCAGTCCGACGCCCAGGGTCACCCCGGCCGCCACCGCCGATTCCACGTACGACAGGCCGTTCTGCCTGCTCACCGCCGCGTCGACGGCGAGGATCGCGACGAACACGCCCGTGCCCCTGCCACCCCGCAGGGCGGCGAGCGCGGCACCGGCGACGAAGCCTCCCATACCCGGCCACAGGGTCCGGACGGCCAGGCAGGGCACGTACGTCAGGACCGTCTGGAGGGCCGGCATCCACAGCGAGAACCGGCGGAATTTCTTGGCGGCCGGCGGACTGTGCAGCGCCTGGACCGCAATCAGCGCCGGTAAACACGCGGCCCATGTGACAAAGGCCGCATCGCGCGCTCCGACCGACAGCATTTCGATCAGGCCATTGAGCGCGACTCCGGCCTGAAGTACACAGACAGCGGTTACCGCCATCCATGCCGTCGGGACGCGCTTGTAGAACCCGCCCACAGTTCCCCCCGTACGTGATCCAGCGCACGACCTGCGATCCCAACCGATCATACGCGAACGAGTGTCCGCGCTGTTGCGGCCGAATGAAGAGGGTTCGTTATCGGTCTTTCGAGCGGCGCAACCGCGCCCCCATCCGCTCCCGAGCCAGCCTCGAGCGGCAGCTCACAGGGTTTCCCCGTCAACACCTCGGGGTCACATCGAAAGGGGCTGTCGGATCATGGCGAGCAGGACTGGAGCCGGGCGGTGACCCGGCGAGCGGTGATCACCGGAATCGGGGTGCGCACGCCGGGCGGCCGGGGCACGCAGGAGTTCTGGGACCTGCTGACCGCAGGGCGGACCGCGACCCGGCCGATCACCTTCTTCGACGCCTCGCCGTTCCGCTCGCGGATCGCGGGCGAGGCCGACTTCGACGCCGGGGCGGAGGGGTTCACCCCGCGCGAGATCCGGCGGATGGACCGGGCGACGCAGTTCGCCGTGGCGTGCACCAGGGACGCCGTCGCCGACAGCGGACTCGACTTCGCCGCGCTCGACGCGCGCCGGGTGGGCGTGGCCCTGGGCAGCGCCGTCGCCTCGGCCACCAGCCTGGAGAACGAGTACCTGGTGATGTCGGACGCCGGCCGCGAGTGGCTGGTCGATCCCGCCCACCTGTCGCCGTACATGTTCGACTACCTCAGCCCCGGCGCGATGCCCGCCGAGATCGCCTGGGAGGTCGGCGCCGAGGGCCCGGTCACCATGGTCTCCGACGGCTGCACCTCGGGCCTGGACGCGGTCGGCTACGGTGCCCAGCTCATCCGTGAGGGCAGCGCGGACACCGTGCTCGCGGGCGCCGCCGACACCCCGGTGTCGCCGATCGTGGTCGCCTGCTTCGACGCCATCAAGGCGACGACCCCGCGCAACGACGAACCGGCCACCGCCTCCCGCCCGTTCGACGGCACCCGCAACGGCTTCGTGCTGGCCGAGGGCGCCGCGATGTTCGTCATCGAGGAGTACGAGGCGGCCCGCGCCCGCGGCGCCCATGTCTACGCCGTGATCGGCGGCTACGCGACGCGCAGCAACGCATACCACATGACCGGTCTCAAGAAGGACGGGCGCGAGATGGCGGAGGCGATCCGGGCGGCGCTCGACGAGTCCCGGCTCGACCGGACGGCCGTCGACTACGTCAACGCCCACGGATCGGGCACCAAGCAGAACGACCGGCACGAGACGGCCGCCTTCAAGCGCAGCCTGGGCGAGCACGCGTACGCGGTCCCGGTGAGCTCCATCAAGTCGATGGTGGGCCACTCCCTCGGCGCGATCGGCTCCATCGAGATCGCCGCGTCCGCGCTGGCGATCCGGCACGGCGTGGTGCCGCCGACGGCGAACCTGCACACCCCCGACCCGGAGTGCGACCTGGACTATGTCCCGCGCCTCGCCCGCGAGCAGCGCGTGGACACCGTGCTCACCGTGGGCAGCGGCTTCGGCGGCTTCCAGAGCGCCATGGTGCTGCACGGCCCGGAGGTGAGCGCCGCATGAGCGCCGCCCGTACGGTCGTCACCGGGCTCGGGGTCGTCGCGCCCAACGGGCTGGGCACCGAGGAGTACTGGAAGGCCCTGCTCGCCGGGGAGAGCGGCATCGCCGAGCTGAGCCGCTTCGACACCACCGGCTACCCGGCCCGGCTCGCCGGCGAGATCCGGGACTTCGACGCGGCCGAGCACCTGCCGAGCCGGCTGCTCCCGCAGACCGACGTCTCCACGCGCTACGCCATCGCCGCCGCCGACTGGGCGCTCGCGGACGCCGGTGTCGACGCCGGGTCGCGGCTCGCCGACTACGACATGGGGGTGGTCACCTCCACCGCCCAGGGCGGCTTCGACTTCACCCACCGCGAGTTCCGCAAGCTGTGGCACGAGGGACCGGAGTACGTCAGCGTCTACGAGTCCTTCGCCTGGTTCTACGCGGTCAACACCGGCCAGATCTCCATCCGCAACGGCATGCGCGGACCGAGCGCGGCCCTCGTCGGCGAACAGGCGGGCGGCCTGGACGCCATCGGGCACGCCCGCCGCACGGTACGGCGCGGCACCCGGCTGGTGCTGAGCGGCGGCGTCGACTCCGCCTTCGATCCCTGGGGCTGGTCGGCCCAGCTCGCCGGCGGGCGGGTCAGCACGGCCGACGACCCCCGCCGGGCGTACCTGCCGTTCGACACCGCGGCCCGGGGCCACGTCCCCGGCGAGGGCGGCGCGATCCTGATCGTCGAGGACGCGGCGTCGGCGCGGGAGCGGGGCGCGGCCCGCACGTACGGCGAGATCGCCGGGTACGCGGCCACCTTCGACCCGGCGCCGGGCTCGGGACGTCCGCCCGGTCTGCGCCGGGCCGCCGAACTCGCCCTGGCCGACGCCGGGTTGACACCGTCCGACATCGGTGTGGTGTTCGCGGACGCGGCCGGGCTCCGCCCGCTCGACGAGGCCGAGGCGCAGGCGCTGCGCGAGGTCTTCGGACCGCACGGCGTGCCGGTGACCGCGCCGAAGGCGCTGACCGGCCGCATGTACGCGGGCGGCGGCCCGGCCGACGTGGCGGCGGCGCTGCTCGCGCTGCGCGACCAGGTGGTCCCGGCCACCGCCCACACCGTCTCCGTACCGGACACGTACGGACTCGACCTCGTCCTCGGCGAACCGCGTGCCGTCGACGCCCGGGCCGCCCTGGTGCTCGCCCGGGGCCGGCACGGCTTCAACGCGGCCCTCGTCCTGACCACCGTCTGATCCGACCCCACCCGAGGGAGAACACGCACCATGGCACAGATGACCCTTGACGACCTGCGCGGCACGCTCATCGCCTGCGCCGGCGAGGAGGAGTCGGCCGCCCTGAACGGCGACATCCTCGACATGACCTTCGAGGACCTCGGCTACGACTCACTGGCGCTGATGGAGAGCGCGTCGAAGATCGAGCGTGACTACGGCGTCGCACTGCCGGAAGAGGCCGTCGCCGACGCCGACACCCCGCGCGCCCTGCTGGCCCTGGTGAACAGCCTGACCGCGGCCGCCGCCTGACCTCCCGAGGGGGCCGCGCCGCCGACAGGAGCGCGGTCCCCTCGCCACACTCGCCGAGACGTCCAGGAGACCTGATGTCCTCCGCTGTCCTGCACCGCAGCGAACACACCCTGACGACCACCGCACCGGCCGGCGCCCTCTACGCCCTCGTCGCCGACGTCGGCCGCTGGCCGGCCGTCTTCGAACCGACCGTGCACGTGCACCACCTGGAGCGTGCCGAGCGGTCCGAGCGGTTCGAGATCTGGGCCGAGGTGAACGGCGAGGTGGTCCACTGGACCTCGCGCCGTGTCCTCGACCCGGAGCGCCGCTACATCTCCTTCCGCCAGGACCACAGCACCCCGCCGGTCACCTCCATGTCGGGCGGCTGGCTCTTCCGCGAACTGCCCTCCGGCGGTACGGAGATCGTGCTCCGGCACCGGTTCGCGGTGGCCGACGACGACCCGGCCGCCGTGGCCGCGGTCACCGCGGCGCTGGACCGCAACAGCGCCCGTGAACTGGCCGCCCTGGGCCGGCTGGCCGCCGGCGGGCACGCGGTCGACGAGGTGGTGTTCGCGTTCTCCGACACCATCGAGCTGTCGGTCCCGGCGGCCGAGGCCTACGAGTTCGTCGCCCGCGCCGAACGCTGGCCCGACCTGCTGCCGCACGTATCCCGGGTGGACCTCGCCGAACCGCGCCCGGACGTCCAGCAGATGGAGATGGACACCGTCACCCCGGACGGCTCGCGGCACACCACACGCTCGGTGCGCATCTGCCGCCCGGGGGCGTGGATCGCGTACAAGCAGCAGGTCACGCCGCGGCTCCTGGCCGGGCACAGCGGTCAGTGGTCGTTCACGGACGGGCCCTCGGGGTCCTTCGCCACCGCGCGGCACACCGTCGTGATCGACCCGGCGGCCGTCCCCGGGGTGCTCGGCCCGGAGGCGACGCCGGCCGACGCCCGCGCCTATCTGCGCGACGCGCTGGGCCGCAACAGCCGGGCCACCCTGGAGGGCGCGGCGGCGGCACGCGTGTAGCGGTACGCGGCCTTCTCACGACGCGGCCGGGCGGGAACCGAGACCTCGGTTCCCGCCCGGCCGCGTGGCGTTCAGTCCGCCAGCAGGCGCGCGTACTCGACGGCCGCGGGCTGGAACTGGAGCACCACATGACTGGCCGCGCTGTGCGCGTCGCGCCAGGCCCGCTGCAACGGAGAGGTGTGCTGCTGGCCCCGGGTGCCCGCGCCGCGGAAGAGCCGCTCCACGGCCGTGACCGACAGGTCGGCGGCCAGCGCGCAGTCCCGTGCCGCCCGGCCGACCTCCAGAGCGTCGAGCCCGCCCCGGTCCGCGGTGGCGGCGGCCCGGTGCAGCAGCAGCTCCGCGGCGTCGGTCTCGCCCGTCGCGCGGGCCAGGTCGGCGGCGGCCGTGTCGGACAGCGGGCCGCGCCCGGAGGCGAGCGTCAGCCAGGAATCGGCGGCACCGCGGGCCGCGCCGAGGACGGGCGCGGCGAAGCACAGCCCGTTGACTGCCCGGAGCGGCACGCGGTGGCAGGGGGCGGCGCCGTCCCCGGCCGTACCGGCGATCAGGGCGTCCCGCCGGAACGACCGGTGAGCGGGCACCAGCGTGTCCTTCAGGACGAGTGTGCTGCTGCCGGTGCCGCGCATGCCGACGCTGTCCCAGGTGTCCTCGATGTCGTAGGCGTCCCGCTCCACGGCGAAGAACCGGGTCTCGGTGGTACCGCCGCCGGAGGCGACCGCGCACACCAGCGCCCACTCGGAGAACTCGATCAGACTGACGTAGGGCCAGCGCCCGCCGACCCGCCAGCCGCCGGGCACGGGCTCCGCGCGGCCGAGCGGCATCAGCGCCCCCACCACGAGCGTGTCGGGGCCGTTCCGCCAGAGGTCGGACCGCCCCTGCTCGGGCAGGTAGGCGGCCATGCGGGGCAGATGAGCGGTGAGCGAGGCGGCCCAGGCGGCGGAGGTGCAGCCGGCGCCCACGGTGGCGACGGCGGCGACGACGTCGGTGAAGCCGCCGGACCCGCCACCGTGCGCGACGGGTGCGAAGTGCCGGGCGAAACCGGCGGCGAGCAGTGACTCCACCACCTGGGCCGGGAGCGTCCGCCGGCGCTCGGACTCGGCCGCGTACTCGGCGGCGATCTTGGCGGTGTCCGCGGCCGCGGTGGTCAGTGCGGAGGGTTCGGTCGGGCGGTCCGGCATGGGGCGGTCTCCTCGGTCTCTCGCGACATGGCCCGGCCCAGGCTCGCCGCCGCGGCTCGAGTGGGACTGGAGGCCGTGCGGCCAGGCTGGGCCCGTCCGTTGAGGCCGGAGAGCCAAGGGAGCAGTCATGTCAGCACAGTGGACACTCGTGTTCGGCGCCACGGGGAACCAGGGCGGTTCGACGGCCCGCACACTCCTGGCCAGGGGGCGGGCGGTGCACGCGTTCGTCCGTGACCCGGCGTCGGCGGCGGCCCGGCGGCTCGCGGCGAGCGGCGCGGTGCTCGTCCCGGGCGACCTGGAGGATCCCGGCTCCGTGCGGTCCGCGATGCGCGGGGCGCACGGTGTCTTCAGTGTGCAGACGCCGCTGGGGCCGGGCGGGGTGCCCGCGGAGGAGCGGCACGGGAAGGTGATCGCGGACGCCGCCGCCGAGGAGGGTGTGGCGCACTTCGTGCACAGCTCGGTGGGCGGCGCGGACAACCCTGCCGGGGTGTTCTGGCGTGAGGCCAAACTCCGTATCGAGCAGCGGGTGCGCGAGCACGGACTGCCGGCCACGTTCATCCGGCCCACCTACTTCATGGACAACTTCGCGCAGTACCCGCCGCTGCTCCGGGACGGCGAGCTGGTCTACCGGCGCGGTCTGGCCCCCGGTACGCCGCTGCAGATGATCGCCTCCGAGGACATCGGCTTCTTCGCGGCGGAGGCGTTCGACGCCCCGGCGGAGTTCACCGGCCGGGCGTGGGAGATCGCGGGTGACGAACTGACCGGCGAGACGATCGCCGAGGTCTTCCAGCGGCACACCGGCATCCCGGCGCGCTACGAGGCCGTGCCGATGGACGAGCTGCGGGCGGAGAGCGAGTGGCAGGCCACGGCCTACGACTGGCTCAACCGCATCGGCTACACCGCGGACGTCCCCGCCCTGCGCCGCCGCAAGCCCGGCCTGCTCACCCTGGAAGCCTGGCTGAAGCGAACCGCCTGGACCCCGGCGGCACACCACCGGGCGCCGAACGCGGCGGGGGTGGAGCGCAGTGGCTGAGAGCCGCTGAACGCGTAAGGCCGGGAGCGGGCCCCGGCCGCCCGGCGCTGCCGTCCGGCGCGCGGGGCCGGCCGGTACGGTCTCGGCGACCGGGGCCTGGGCGCCTGACCGCCTGGAACCCGGCCGAGCACCGCCGAGCACCGTCGGTCGCCACCAGGCGCGGGGGCGCGGAGCGTTGTGGGCTCAGCACACCGCACGCCGAAAGCGGGGTCCCGTGTCGTCGCGGGGCCCCGCTCGGGCGGGCGGGCGTGTGTGTCAGTCGGCCGGTACGGTCTCGGCGGCCTCGTCCAGTGTCCGGGCGAGGTCTTCGGGGGAGGCGGTTCCCGGGACGAGGTAGCGGTCGGCGATGACGATCGAGGGGACGCCGGTGATGCCGGTTGCCAGGGCGGTTCGGCGGTCGGCGTGTACGGCGGGCTCGAAGCGGTCTCCCGCGAGCACCTCGCGTGCCTCGGCGGCGTCCACGCCCACCTCGGCGACCAGGGAGACCAGCGTGTCGTGGTGGGCGAGGTCGCGGCCCTCGGCCCAGTACGCCCCGTACAGCCGGGTCACCGCCTCGGCCGCGAGGCCGTGTCCGGCGGCCAGGTGCACCATCCGGTGGGCGTTCATGGTCCGGCAGGGCCGCACCAGGTCGGGCCGGAAGCCCAGGCCCGCCGCCGCGGCGCGCGGGGCGATCCGGTCCATGGCCGCGACGGCGGCCTCCCGGCTGCCGTTGAACCGGGCCAGCGCGTCGAACAGGCTCGGCACGGGCTCCCGCGGGTCGCGGTCGGGCGCGGGCCCGGACGGCATGAGCTGGAAGCTCCGCCAGGCCACCCGGATCCCGGAGCCGGCCCGGCTCGACGCCAGCGCGGTGAGCAGGTTGCGGGAACCGTAGTAGCAGTGCGGGCAGGCGAGATCGGTCCAGATGTCGACGCGCATCGGCGCTCCTCGGTCGGGGTCAGTAGCGGGCCAGCCGCTCCAGCAGCGGCCCCGCCCGGTGCAGTACGGCCCGTTCGGTCGCGGTGAGCCCCAGGCCCTCGACGGCCTTGGCCAGGAACTCGGTCCGCACCTCGCGGCCGGCGTCCAGGGCGGCCTTGCCGTCCGGTGTGATGGCGTAGTCCCCGCCGTCCCCGCTGTCCCCGCCGTCCCCGCCGTCCACGGCCTCGGCCAGACCGCGGGACGTGAGCCCGGCGAGGGTGTCGAGCATGGTCTCGACCGGTACCTCGTCGTACGCGGCCAACTGCCGCGCCGACTTGGGGGCACGGTTGTTCATCAGCTGGACCAGGACGGTGAGTTCGTGGACCGCGGGCGGGTTCTCCGGGTTCTCCTTGCGCAGCCGGCTGCCCAGTTGCATCGCGCCGCGGCGGATCCAGTCGGCGGTGGCCCGCAGGTCCTCGCCGGGCTCCGCGGGCCGGGGCGCGCCGATGCTGCGCTCGAGCCGGTACCCCGTCATGGAGGGGCCGTCCTCGACCCCGGCGAGGTCGCGGATGGCCCGGCGCATGGCCTCCTTGTCGGGGTTGCGCTCGAAGGACGCCCGGTACGCCTCCTCGCTGGTCCACTGCGCGTAGTTGACCAGCGAGGTGCCGTCGGAGCTGAGGTGGTAGTTGGCCGAGACGAAGCCGGGGCAGTGCCGCACCCAGGACTCCACGTCCTGGGAGAGCATCTTCACCAGGGCGTGCTGGACGGAGGCGTCCTTGGTCCGGATGGTGACGAGCGCGATGAAGCCCGCGTGCGGGGCGAGTGCCACGGTCATGGGTCCTCCCGTTGGTCGGCCGGTGCGGGGCCAGGCTGACCGGGCCGCCTCGACGCGGGCTCGACGTCCGGTGGAGCGGCGGGGCCCGGGGCGGTCGCGTGCGGAGTGGTGGCGTCCGGACCGGTGGTGTCCGGAGCGGTGGTGTCGTCGCCGTCCGGCAGCGGGAGGGCCAACCGGCGGATGACGCCGCGCAGTTGCTCCTCGTACTGCTCCTGGAAGGCCGGGTCGGACGCCTCGGTGCCGAAGATCCGGCGGACCAGCTGGGGCATGGTGACCGGCGCCGCGACGGCGCCGATGAGCAGCAGCACCGCGCAGGCGGGGTCGATGTCCGCGGCCAGTTCCCGGCGGTCGCGGCGGGCGTAGGTGTGCGAGAGGTCCTCGCGTTCCTCGACCTCGTCCGCCGCCAGCTCCGAGGGGTTGGTCAGTCCGCGCCACAGCCCCAGCCGCATCGGCCGGGGGTCGGCCAGCGCCTCGTGCAGGTGGCGTACGACGGCCTCCTCCAGCGGCAGGCTGGGGCCGCCCAGGTCCGTCTCGCGCTCCTGCCAGGCCTTCTGCAACTCGCGGTAGAGGCCGAGCTTCCCGCCGAAGTAGTAGCTGATGAGCTGCTTGTTGACGCCGGCCCGGTCGGCGATCTCCTGCACCCGGGCGCCGTCGAAGCCCTTGGCGGAGAACACGTCGAGGGCCGCGTCGAGGAGCTGGCGGCGGCTGCGCTCGGCGTCGAGCACCCGGTCCTCGGGGCGCGGCGCGCGGCGCGGCCGACGCGCGGCATCGCCGTCTTTCCCGTCTGTTCTCTTCTGTTCCACACTCGCATGCTAACCCCCCTCAACCATCCGTACAGCCTCTTCATCCATCTGGTTGACAGGGTTACCCGTGCGGGCAATCATGCCGTCATGTCCACAGACAGTGCCCGAACCAGCACCGGGACGGCCCCGTCCGCCCCACCGCCCCGCAAGCTGAGTCCCGAGGTCCGCCGCATCGCCGTCGTCGTCGTGGCCGGGGCGATCGCCTCGCTGCTCGACTCGACGATCGTCAACATCGCGCTGAACGACCTCACCAGCGAACTGCACACCGGCCTCGACACCGTCCAGTGGGTCGTGACCGCCTATCTGCTGGCCCTCGCCTCCGTCATCCCGGTGACCGGCTGGGCCGCCCGCCGGGTGGGCGCCCGCCGGCTCTACCTGTCCTCGATCGTGCTGTTCACGCTGGCCTCGGTGGCATGCGGACTGGCCCAGAACAGCGGCCAGTTGATCGCCCTGCGCGCGCTCCAGGGCATCGGCGGCGGCCTGACCCTGCCGGTCGGCCAGATGATCCTGGCGAAGAAGGCCGGACCCCAGAACATGGCCCGCGTCATGAGCATCATCGGCATCCCGATGGTGCTGACCCCCGTGGTGGGACCGACGATCGGCGGACTGCTCCTCGACGGACCCGGGTGGCGCTGGATCTTCTTCGTCAACCTGCCGATCGGGCTGCTCGCCGTCCTGCTGGGGCTGCGGCTGCTGCCGCGCGAGCCGGCCGAGAGCGCGGGCCGGCTGGACGTGGCCGGTCTGCTCCTGGTCTCGCTCGGCATGATCGGTCTCACCTACGGTCTGGCCGAACTCGGCAACAAGGGCGAGTTCTCCGCCACCGTGGTGATCACCCTCGCCGCCGGTCTCGTCCTGACCGCCGCCTTCGTCGTGCACGCCCTGCGCGTCAAACAGCCGAGGCGCCCGCTGCTGGACATGCGCCTCTACCGCGACAAGGCGTTCGGCGCGGCCTGCCTCGCCACGTTCTGCCTGGGCGCCGCGATGTACGGCGGCATGCTCCTGATGCCGCTGTACTACCAGTCCGTACGCCACGAGGACGCCGTGACCACGGGCCTGCTGCTGGGCCCGTCGGGCTTCGGCGCCGCCGCGGCCATGTGGCTGTCGGGCCGGACGACCGAGCGGCTCGGCGGCGGACTCACCGCCATCATCGGTGGCGTCGTGAACATCGTCTCGACGCTGCCCTTCGTCCTGATCGGCCCGCACACCTCGTACCTGGCGCTCTGTCTGGCGCTGGTCGTCCGCGGCTTCGGCATCGGCATGTCGATGATGCCGGCGATGACCGCCGCCTACCGGGTCCTCGGCCGCGGCAAGGTCAACGACGCCACCCCGCAGCTCAGCATCCTCCAGCGGATCGGCGGCTCCATGGGCACCGCGATCATCGTGGTGGTCCTGCAGAACAGCCTGTCCGGCTCGGACGGCACCCCGGCCGGCCTCGCGGACTCCTTCGGCGCCGCCTTCGGGTGGGTGCTCGTCGTCACGCTGGTCGCGCTGCTCGCCACGGTGGTGCTCGCGGTCGTCGAGCGGCCGGTGTTCGCCGCCCAGCGCGCGCAGAAACGGCAGTCGGCGGCCCAGCCGGCCACAGGAAAGGCCTGACCCATGGCGTTCACCGAAGCCGAACTCGGCTATCTCGAGAGCCAGACCCTCGGCCGGCTGGCCACCGTCGCACCCGACGGGGTGCCGCAGAACAACCCCGTCGCCTTCCGCTACAACCCCGCGACCGGGACGATCGACATCCAGGGCCGCGCCCTCGGCGACAGCCGCAAGTTCCGCAACGTACGGTCCAACGCGAACGTCTCCCTCGTCGTCGACGACATCGCCTCCTTCAGCCCCTGGCGGGTGCGCGCCGTCGAGATCCGGGGCCGGGCCGAGGCGCTGACCGGGGCCGAGAAGCACATGGAGCACTTCAGCGGGGAGATGATCCGCATCCGCCCGACCCGCATCCTGTCCTGGGGTCTGGACCCCGCACGGCCGGGCATCCACGCCCGGAGCGTCTGAGGACCGGGCCGTGACACACGCTCGGGGGGACGGCCGCCAAGGCCGTCCCCCCGATGCCGTGCCGTCGGCGCCGCCGGTCTCACCCGGTGGTGGACACCCCGGCCCGGCGGACCAGCAGACGCGCCCCCTGCCCCCACACCGGGTCGGCGAACAACCCGAGTCCCAACGAGAGTCGGCCGACCGTCACCCGCTCCTCGGGCCCCGGCTCCGCGCGCGCCAGATGCTCGTCGGAGCCGAGCCGCAGCCCGACGTCCGGTACGGCGAACACCTCGGCGCCGTCGAGCAGCCACCGGGCCCTCCCCGCCCCCGCGGCCACCTCGATGGCGAGCTCGTGCCGGTTTTCCGGGGAGCGGCCGGCGACCGGGACGGCGTACGAGAACGTGCCGTGGTGCGCGCCGGGACGCGGCAGCCGCTCGTACAGCGCCCAGACGCATCCGTTGGTGAGGGCGAAGTCGAAGACCATGCCGGACTCCATGTCCACGCAGATCATCGCCGCCATCCCGCACTTGAGGCTGGTGTCCGGGTCGTCGAGGCCGTCGCCGTAGGGGTGCTGGTCGGTGCCGTAGAGCTCGGCGGACAGGGCGGCCTCCGCGCGGAGGACGCCGGTCTCCGGCAGCGGGAAGCCCTTGCGGCTGTCTCCGGACCCGGACCCGGACCCGGGGACGGCGAAGGCGGCCCAGCGCAGATGGCCGGGGCCCTCGTGCCCGGCGGGCGGCCGGGTGAACGCGGGGAGCCCGGTGGCGGGGTTCTTCCCGGTGGGTACGACGGACAGGCCCTCGGGCGTCGCCGTCACCGTGCCGTCCCCCTCGGGCAGCCAGGACAGCGGCCGGGGTTCCCAGCGCGCCGGGGAGCCCGGCGCGTTCCAGCCCGCGGTGAAGTCGTCCGCGAAGACGGTCCGGACGTGAGCCATGTTCCCTCCTTGGGATGTCGCCGTCATGAGGCGGTGCCCGACAGCTCCCACGCCGCGGCGCAGGCGCGCAGGATCGACAGCCGCTCGGCCGGCGAGGCGGCCGCGGCCGAGACCATGACACCGAGCGTGGTCACACCCGCCCCGGCGTACTCGGCCATCCGCTCGGCGATCCGCGGCACCGGCCCGATGAGCGCGGTGCGGTCGATGAAGTCGACGGGGAGCGCCGCGGCGGCCCCCGCCCGGTCCCCGGCGGCCAGCCGCTCCCGCAGGCCGTCGGCGACGTGGCCGTAGCCGAGGCGGCGGGCCAGCGCGCAGTAGACGTTGCGTTCGGCGTCGCCGATGCCCATGAGGTAGACGTACTGGTGGCGCAGCAGGTCGGCGGCGGCGGCCGGGTCGGGGCCGACGGCCGTGGGCAGGCTCGGCAGCACCTCGAAGCCGGCCATGTCCCGGCCCGCGCGCTTGCGCCCGTCGGCGATCCGCGCGACGGCGTCCACGACCGCCTCGGGCGCGGTGAACACCCCGATCCAGCCGTCGGCGATCTCACCGGCGAGCCTGAGGTTCGCCGGGCCCACCGCCGCGAGGTAGACCGGCAGGTCGGGGCGGACCGGTTCGGTGAGGACGTGCAGCGGGGCGGGACCGCCGACGCTGTAGTGGCGCCCCTCGTGGTGGACCGGGTCGCCGGTCAGCGCCCGGCGCACCAGGCCGACGTACTCCCGGGTGCGGCCGAGCGGCCGGTCGGCACCGGTGCCGTACCAGCCCCGCGCCACATCGGGGTTGGAGACGCCGAGGCCGAGCCGGAACCGGCCGCCGCTGAGCGCGTCCAGCGTGGCGGCGGTGAGCGCCGCGAGGCCGGGCGGGCGGGCCGGGATCTGCATCACGCCCGAGACGAGTTCCACCCGCTCGGTCTGTCCGGCGACGAGCCCCAGCAGGCTCGCCGCGTCCGACCGGTACCCCTCGGGCGCGAGGACGGCCGCGTAGCCGAGCTGTTCGGCGGCGCGGGCCAGCTCGCTCGCGCCCTGATGGGTGAGGTTCACTGCGAGGCGCATGACGACGCGCTCCTGTGGTCGTTCGGGTGTCGGATCACAGCAGGTGGCAGCCGCCGTCGACGTACACGGTCTGACCCGTGGTGTACGCCGCGCCGAGGAGGTGCCCGACGGCGGTCGCCACGTCCTCGGGGGTGCCGACCCGGCGCAGCGGCGCGTTCTGCCGTACGTACTCGGCGATCGGCGCGAAGAACGGGTCGTCGGCCGTCCACGGGGTCTCGATCAGGCTGGGGGCGACGGCGTTGACCCGGACCGCGGGCCCGACCGCCTTCGCCAGCAGCCGCGTCATGTGTTCCACGGCGGCCTTGCTGACGGCGTACGGGATGGAGCTGCCCGCGGTCCGGCTGCCCGCGATGGAGGAGACGTTGACGACCGCGCCCGCCCCGGTGGCGGTCAGGTGGGGCATGGCCGCCACGGTGGTCTGCCAGGTGCCGATGACGTTGAGGCCGAGGATGTCCCGCCAGACGGCGGGTGCCGCCGTCTCCAGGTCCCGGTGCGCGATGGTCCGGGTGCGGCCCGCGCTGTTCACCAGGACGTCCAGCCGGCCGTAGTGCTCCACGACGCGGGCGACCAGTGCGCGGGCCTCGGCCTCGGCGGAGACGTCGGCACGGACGTAGAGCCCGTCCGGCAGCGAGGCCGCCACCTTCTCGCCGGCCTCCACCGACCGCGCCGAGTTCACCGCCACCCGGTAACCGGCCAGGGCGAGACGGCGTGCGATCGCCTCGCCGATGCCGGAGGACGAGCCGGTCACCAGGGCGACGGGGGAGGGTGCGGCCGGTGCGGGGGAGGCGGGTGACGGGGTGGCGGGTGACGGGGCGGCCATCAGTAGTTCCCCAGTCCGCCGCAGACGTTGAGCGCCTGCGCGGTCACGGCCGCGGCGTCGTCGCTCACCAGGTACTCGACCATGGCGGCCACCTCGCGCGGCTCCACGTAACGGCCCATCGGCACCCGGGCGGTGATCCGGTCGAAGGCCTCCTGCTCGCCGACCCCCCAGATGTCCGCGTAGTGCTCGCGCACCCGCTCCGCCATCGGGGTCTCCACGAACCCGGGGCAGACGGCGTTGACCGTGATCCCGGTGCGGGCCAGTTCGAGCCCCAGGGCCTTGGTGAAGCCGACGACGCCGTGCTTCGAGGCGGAGTACGGGGCGGCGTGCACGACGCCCTGTTTGCCGCCGGTGGACGCGATGTTGATGATCCGGCCGGTTCCGCGCTCGGTCATCCGGCCGGTGGTCAGCACCTCCTTGGTCATCAGGAAGACGCTGGTGAGGTTTGTGGTGATCACGTCGTTCCACAGCTCGTCGGGGAGATCGGCGGTGGCGCCCCCGCCGCTGCGGCCCGCGTTGTTGACGAGGATGCCGACCGGCCCGTACCGCCCCACCGCCGCGCGGACGAAACCGCGGATCTGCCCGGGGTCGGCGACGTCGCAGACGAAGGCGTCGGCCTCGTGCCCCTGCCCGCGCAGCTCCTTGACGGTGGCGGTGAGCCGGGCCTCGTCCCGGGCGCAGAGGACGACGCGGGCGCCCCGTCCGGCCAGCCGCCGGGTGATCTCCAAGCCGATGCCGCTGGTCGCCCCTGTTACCAGAGCCACCGGCGATGCGGTCGCGGTCATGTGCCCTCCGTGTGTCGTGAGCGTCGGTTCCCGCAGAGCGTCGGAGGCGCCGGTCGAGCCGCACTGGAGGGATCTTGGAGCGTCCGCGCCCACGCCCCCGCCCGCTCTCCACCTGCGCTCCAGCGGCCCGGCGCAGGATCCGGGCGAGCCGCCGCGTCCAGGCGGCGAGGCCCTGAGAGCAGGAGGCACCCACATGACCGAGAGCAACGTCGTACCCGCCGTACCCGACGGGCTGCTCGTCCGGGTCCAGCACTTCTACGCGCACCAGATGCAGGCGCTGGACTCCGGGCGGTTCGAGGACTACGCGGCGACCTTCACCAAGGACGGGGTGTTCCAGCACACGCCGGACGCGGACCCGGCCGTCGGACGGGACGGGATCGTCGCCGAACTGACCGCGTTCCACGCACGGTTCGAGGGCGACCCGGTACGGCGCCGGCACTGGTTCAACCACATCGCGCTCACCCCGCGGGACGACGGATCCTACGCGTCCCGGGTCTACGCGCTGGTCGTGACCGTCCGCCCGGGGGTCAAGCAGCCGTCGATCGCGCCGAGTTGCGTGGTGCACGACGTCCTGGAGATCGAGGACGACACGGTGCTCACCCGCTCCCGGCGCGTGGAACACGACCAGATGTTCTGAGACGGGTCCCGGGGCGGGCGGCAGGGGACAGAGCGGCGGCCCGGGGACAAGGCGGCGGCCCGGGTGGCCGGTCGTGCACCACCCGGGCCGTCCTCGTCGGCCTCGTCGTCCTCGTCGGCGACGTCGTCCCCGTCGTCCTCGTCGGCCCCGGTCGGCCCCGGTCGGTCCCGGCCGACGGGGAACCGCTGCCTCAGCCCACGCGGCCCAGCGCAGGACCCGGCAGGGCCTCCAGTACGGGGTCGCCCTCCAGCACGGCCCGGTGCAGCCGCTGCAACCGCGGGGTGGGCTCCACCCCCAGCTCCGCGTTGAGCCGGGCGCGCAGCCTGCGGAACTCCTCCAGCGCCCGCCAGGGGCTGCCCGCGCGGTACAGCGCGGTCATGAGGTGGGCGCACAGGTTCTCGTTGAGCGGGTGCCGGCCGGTCAGCATCCGCAGCTCGGGCAGGAGCGAGGTGTGCCGGCCCAGCCGCAGGTCCGCCTCGACGCGCTGTTCCAGCGCGGTCATCCGGGCCTCCTCCATGCCGATGACCTCGAGTTCGAGCACCAGCCCGGTCGGCACGTCCGCGAGCGCCGCGCCGCGCCACAGCATCAGACCGCTGCCGAGCAGCGTGGAGGCGGCCGCCGCGTCCCCCGCCTCCAGCGCCCGCGTGCCGCGCGTCAGCAGGTCCTGGAACTCGGCCAGGTCGTGCCCCTCGTGCGGCGGCACGAGCCGGTAGCCGCCGTAGCAGGTGGACAGGACGTCCTTGGGCGATATCCCGGGATCGTCCCCCAGGCTCTCTCTTATCCTCCGGCGCAGTTGCAGGATGTACGTCTGGAGGGTGGTCGCGGCGCTGCGCGGGACCGCGTCCCCCCATACCTCCTCGATCAGGGTGTCCACCGGGACGGTCCGTCCGGGCCGGAGCGCCAGCAGCGCGAGGATCTGCCTCGGCTTGCCGGCCGTCGGGACGACGGACCTGCCGTTGTACTCGACGGTGAGCGGACCCAGGACCCGTGTTTTCACAGGCAATCTCCGATCTGCGAGCTCGTCGGGCGATGCGCATCCGCAGCATGGCACCGGGTGCCTGCCGGGCCCCAGGGTGTGCGACACGAGTTCGCCCTTGAAGTTCGCAGCGCGGGGATGTGTGTTTCACACGTCCCCGGTCCTCAAGCGGGCCTCCATCCGCGCAGCCGACGATGCGTGAGGTCCAGGATCGCCATGAGGGAGCTGAGATGACCGAAGGATTCCAGGGACGCGCGCCGCGGCTCGAGGAGGTCGCCGACGGGGTGTTCGCCTATGTGCAGCCGGACGGCGGCTGGTGCCTGAACAACGCCGGACTGATCGTCTCCGGCGGCCGGGCGGCGCTGGTGGACACCGCCGCGACCGAAGCCCGGGCCCGGGCGCTGCGCGAGGCGGTGCTCGGCGCGGCGGGCACCGCCCCGCGCACCGTGGTCAACACCCACTCCCACGGGGACCACACGTTCGGCAACTTCGTCTTTCCCGAGGCCGTCGTGGTCGGCCACGAACACACCCGTACGGAGATGGACGCGGTCGGCCTGCACCTCACCGGCCTGTGGCCCGGGGTGTGCTGGGGCGACGTGGAGGTGGTCCTGCCCGAGGTGACGTTCCGGGACCGGCTGACCCTGCACATCGGCGGCACGACGGCGGAACTGCTCTGCCTGGGGCCCGCGCACACCGCCGGTGACACCGTGGTGTGGCTGCCCGCGGAACGCGTGCTGTTCACCGGGGACCTGGTGATGTCCGGCGTCACCCCGTTCTGCCCGATGGGATCGGTGGCCGGCTGCCTGGAGGCCATCGCCGTGCTGCGCGCCCTCGGCCCCCGTACGGTCGTCACCGGGCACGGACCGGTCGCGGGCCCCGAGGTGCTCGACGCGGCCGAGGGCTATCTCCGCCTCGTCCAGCGGATCGCCCGCGAAGGCGCGGCGGCCGGGCTCGAACCGCTGGCGGCCGCCCGGGAGGCCGACCTCGGCGGGTACGGCGACTGGATCGACGCCGAGCGGCTGGTGCCCAACCTGCACCGGGCGTATGCCGAGGAACGGGGCCAGGCCGTCGGGAACGCGGCCGACATGCCCGCGCTCTTCGCCGAGATGGTCGAGTTCCACGGCGGGCTCCCGGCCTGTCACGCCTGAACCGCCTCCTCGGCCAGCCCGTCCCAGGCCCGGAACGACCCCCGCTGGTACAGCACGGGCCGGCGGGGGTGCACCCGTACCGTCTTCATCCGGCCGATCAGCAGGTGGTGGTCGCCGGTCTCCACGGTCCGCTCCAGGGTGCACTCCGCGTGCGCCAGCACGCCCTTCTTCAGGACCGGGATCCCGGGGACCGCCTCGCCCGGCAGCCACGACAGCCCCGAGAACTTGTCGTCGGACCCGCTCGCGAAAACCCGGGCCGTCTCCTCGCCGTCGTCCGCGAGCAGGTGCAGCACGAACGCCCGCCGCGCCAGCAGGGACGGCAGCGTACGGGAGTTGCGGTCCACGCACACCAGCAGCAGCGGTGGCGCCGGGGAGACCGCCGAGAACGCGTTGCAGGTGAGTCCCTGCGGGCGCCCCGCGCGGTCCACCGTCGTCACCACCCCCACAGCCGTGGGAATCGATCCGAAGAACTTCCGGAACTCCGCAGTCTCCACCCGGGTCATGCCGCCTCCGCACCAGCCGCGTAGCGGACGGGCCAGCCCCGACCGCCCGTAGAGCCTCACGGCGGTCGATGGAGATGCGGTGGAGATGCGCTCGCACGCTCGTGGGTGGGCCCACGCCACGCTCACCCCGTCGGAGGACGGCTACGCTGACCGGGGGAGGTGCCAAGTGGACGCATCTGACGCGGAGTTGGGCGAGAGGCCGGAGCCCGCCACCGTCGGTGAGCCGGGCGAGGAGCCGGGATCCGCTGCCGTCGGTGAGTCGGGCAAGGATCCGGAGCCCGCCACCGTCGGTGAGCCGGGTGAGGAGCCGGAGTCCACCACCGTCGTGGTGATCGGGGCGGGGCCGGCCGGGCTGACCGTCGCCAACCTGCTGCGCAGCTGCGGCATCGACTGCATCGTCCTGGAGCGCCGCAGCCGCGAGTACGTGGCCCGGCGGCAGCGGGCCGGCATCGTGGAGAGCCGTGCCGTGCGGATGTTCGCGTCCTGGGGCCTCGCGGACCTGGTGCTGGGCGGCCCGCCGCACGACGGCATCCTGGAGTTCCGGGTGGACGGCGAGCGGCACTTCGTCGACGACACCGACGGCTCGGCGGGCCCCGGGGCGCGGCTGTGCCCCCAGCAGGTCCTGGTCCAGAAGCTCACCGCCGCCCATCTAGCCGAAGGCGGCGACCTGCGGTATGAGGCGGCAGACGTCTCGCTGCACGGCCTGACCGGCGACCGCCCGACCGTCCGCTACCGCTCGGCCGACGGCGTCCCGCACACCCTCACCTGCGCCTTCGTCGCCGGCTGCGACGGGGACCACGGCATCACCCGCACCGCCGTCCCCGACGGCGTCCTCACCGCCCACACCCTCGACCACGGCATCGGCTGGCTCACCGTCCTCGCCGACGCCCCGCCGCCCGCCCACCCCCTCCTCGCCGTCAGCCCGCAGGGCTTCGCCGCGCACTTCCCGCGCGGACCGCACAGCAGCCGTTACTACCTCCAGTGCCCGCCCGGCGACGACCCCGGCGCCTGGCCCGACGACCGCGTCTGGGACGCGCTGCGCACCAGGCTCGCCGACCCCGCCCTCACCGCGGGCCCGGTCACCGACCGCGAGACCTTCCGGCTACGCAGCCTCGTCCACGACCCCATGCAGTACGGGCGGCTGTTCCTCGTCGGCGACGCCGCCCACATCGTGTCCCCGATGGGCGGCAAGGGCATGAACCTCGCCCTGTACGACGCCGATCTCTTCGCCCGCGCCGTCCGGGACCACGTCCGCGACCACGACGACACCGGGCTGCGCGAGTACTCCCGGCGCTGCCTGCGCCGCGTCTGGAACGACCAGGAGTTCTCCCACTGGCTGACCCGCACGGTCCACGACGCCGGTGACGCCACCGGCTCCGGCCCCTTCCTGCGCCACCTGGCCCGCGCCCGCCTCGACCGCCTCTTCACCTCCCCGACGGCCACGCGGGCCTTCGCGGAACTCATGACGGGCCTCGAGTGAGCGCTACGGCAGGCCGCGGACGCACTCCACCCACCCCATTCAGTTCCCGGGGAAGCGGACTCCCGTGAGTTCCTCCGACACCTGCCAGACGCGCCGGGCCTCTTCGGGGCTGTCCAGGCGCGAGTAGAGCTTCTGCTTCCCGGGAGGGCCGCCCATGTGTCCGGGGCCGAGCGGCCCGTAGAACCCGCCGGGCTCGGCGTCGGGGGAGGTGGCGGCGTACAGGGCGGGGAGCTGTGCGGTGTGGACCGTCCCGGCGAGGATGCCGCGCGCGGAGAGGACCCGGATGAGGCGCACGCCCATGGTGTCCTTGGCGCGGCCGACCTCGGGGCGGGCGGCGAGCAGGTTCGTCGGGGCGATACCGGGATGGGAGAGGTTGCTCGTGATGCCCCAGCCGTGGGCCCGGCTGCGCCGGTCGAGTTCGAGGCCGAAGAGGCCGAAGGCGATCTTCGACTGGCTGTAGGCCTTCCTGCCGTCGTAGGAGCGTTCCCAGTTCAGGTCGGCCCAGTTGATGGCGCCCTGGTTCGCCGCGACGCTGAGCTGCGAGGTCACGCGGGCGCGGCCGGCGCGCAGCAGCGGCAGCAGATGGGCCACCAGGGCGACGTGGCCGAGGTGGTTCGTGCCGAATTGCAGCTCGAAGCCGTCGGCGGTCCGCTGCCGGTCGGGCGGGGTCATGACACCGGCGTTGTTGATGAGGAGGTGGATCGGCCGGTCCTCCTTCGCGAGGGTCTTGCCGAGGGTCCCGACGGAGGCGAGCGAGGACAGGTCGAGTTCACGCAGCGACACGTCCGCGTGGGGGACCGTCCGGCGGATCGCGGTGAGCGCGGCCTCGCCCTTGCGCGGGTTGCGGACGGGCAGGAGCACCTCGGCACCGGCCGCGGCGAGCCGTGTGGCGAGTCCGAGCCCGATGCCGTCGCTCGCTCCGGTGACGACGGCGCGCCTGCCGGACAGGTCGGGGACGGTGATGTCGACGGGGTTGCGTGGCATGGGCCCACTCCTGGGTCGAGTCGTGTCGTTGCCTCCACGGTCGTGGACGACGGTGTCTCTGTGCAGGACCGGCCGATCCACTGATCGGGAGGTCCAGGCTCGGGCGGAACCCGGCGACCGCAGGACGAGCGCCGTGGCGGCGGCAACGGCTGAAGGGGGGACTGACGATCCGTGGCTGCCGAGACGCACGGCCGGTAGAAAGGGACGTCGAAGGAGCCGGACGCGGTGACGCGAGCGAACCCCCATGCTGGGGCGGGCGCGCACCGAGCACACAGGCACACAGGCACACAGGCACGGCGGCGGAGGCACGTACGGTGATCGATCGGACCGGACTGGCTGAGTTCCTGCGCCGCCGCCGCGCCTCGCTGCAACCCGAGGACGTCGGCCTCCCGCGCGGACAGCGCCGCAGGACGAGCGGGCTGCGGCGGGAGGAAGTGGCCGTGCTGTGCCACATGTCGACCGACTACTACGCGCGGCTCGAGCGCGAGCGCGGACCCCAGCCGTCCGAGCAGATGATCGCCTCCATCGCGCAGGGACTCCACCTCTCCCTGGACGAGCGCGACCACCTCTTCCGGCTGGCCGGACACACCCCGCCCCCGCGGAGCGCGGGCAGCGAGCACATCGGTCCCGGCCTGCTGCGCATCCTCGACCGGCTGTACGACACCCCCGCGGAGGTCGTGACCGAACTCGGCGAGACACTGCGGCAGACCCCGCTCGGCGTCGCGCTCACCGGCGACCAGACCGTCTACAGCGGCCCGGCCCGCAGCTTCGGCTACCGGTGGTTCACCGACCCCGCCGCCCGACAGCTCTACGCCCCCGAGGACCGCCCGTTCCTCACCCGCATGTTCGTCTCGGGCCTGCGCGGGGTGGCCACGCTGCGGGGGCCGGGTTCCCGCGCGGCCCACTACGCCGAGCTGCTGCTCGCGCAGAGCGAGGAGTTCCGCCGGGTGTGGGACGACCACGAGGTCGGCCTCCGGCCCCGCGAGGTGAAGCACTTCGTCCACCCCGAGGTCGGCGCGCTGGAGCTGACCTGCCAGACGCTGCTCGATGCGGACCAGTCGCACCGCCTGCTCGTCTACACCGCCGTCCCCGGCAGCGAGAGCTACGAGAAGCTGCGGCTGCTGTCCGTCATAGGAGCACGGACCTGAGCCGGGCCCGGGCCCGTGCCTTCATGAGCAGGGCACCGAAGGCGTCTTGAGGGTGCCTGTACGGCGCTCGTGGCCGCTCACGCGCGCTCGCGGGTGTTACGGGATCGCAGGCGTCACGCGCTCGCGGAATCCGCGGCCCGCGGTTCCCCCATGCCGGGGCACCCGCCCTGCCCGGAGCCGTCGAGGAACCGCTCGGCCCAGTTGCCCAGCTCCTCCAGGGCCGGCCGCAGCGCCTCGCCCGCGGGAGTGAGCTGGTAGGAGACGCTCAGCGGCGGACCGGCGTCCACCTCGCGGCTGACCAGACCGGCCTTGCCGAGTTCGGCGAGGCGGTCGGAGAGCATGCGCTCGCTGATCCCGCTGACGGCGCGGCGCAGTTCGGCGAAGCGTCCCGGGCCGCTCATGAGGCTGGCGAGGATCACGCCGTTCCAGCGTTTGCCCAGGAGGACGAAGACGCGTTCGACCGCGCCGCCCGCTCCGGCGCATCGCCCCTCGTCCTGCCACTCCGTTGTCATGCGCCCATGGTACCGCTCGGGGTTCACGTGCTGCGAAAAAGTAAGCTACTGTTGAAGGGTAAGCAGCTAAAGAAGCCGCTGTACGGCGCCCCTGTGCGCCGGCCGCAGGACCGCCGCACGCGCGCGCACCGCACGTCCGCGCGCCCGCCCCGAGGAGTTACCGACATGTCCGTTCTGCTGCACATCGACTCGTCCCTGTCGCCGCTGGAGAGGTCCGGTTCCCGTCAGCTCACCGCCGCGTTCCGCAAGGCGTGGGAGGAGGCGCACCCGCAGGGCAGCGTCGTCTACCGCGACCTGGCCGCCGCCCCCGTGCCGCACCTGGACGCCGCCACCGTCACGGCCGAGTCCGTCCCGCCGCTGCGCGAGGAGTTGATCGCCGAGTACGAGAAGGCCGACGTCGTCCTCATCGGCGCCCCCATGTACAACTTCACGATCCCCTCCACCCTCAAGGCGTGGCTGGACCAGATCATCCTGGTGGGGCGGACCTTCGGCGAGGGCGTGGCGCCGACCGGCAAGCGCGCCGTGGTCGCGGCCTCGCGGGGCGGCTCCTACGCCCCCGGCACGCCGCGGGCGGGCTTCGACTTCGACACCAACTACCTGGAGAAGGTGCTGGGCGGCGGCCTCAACCTCCAGGTCGAGACGATCACGCGCGAGTTCACGATGGCCCCCGTCATTCCCGGCATGGCGGAACTGCTCCCGCTCGCCGAGGAGTCGGCGCGGAAGTCGCTGGAGCGGGCCGCCGACTCCGGCCGCGAGCACGCCGCGCTCGCGGCCTGACGCGACGGGCGCCGCCCTCCGCCGGGCGCGGCGCCCTCCTCTCGTTGAATCGTCATCAATAACAGGCCCTTTGGCCCGACGGCCGTCCGGTACCAGTGGTAGGCATAGCGGTGACCGCTTCCGCTCATGACTACGGAGGGATGGGCCGTGGACACCGCAGGCCGTTTCCGCGCAGCCGTCGACCACCGGGACCTCGCGGCCCTGGACGAGCTGTTCACCGACGACATCCGCTTCTACAGTCCCGTCAAGTTCCCGCCCTTCGAGGGCAAGCCGATGGTGCTGGGTCTCTTCAGGGTCCTGCTGCGCGTCTTCGAGGACTTCCGGTACGTCGGTGACCACACCGGCACCGCGCAGACCAGTGCCGACGGCGCCACCGCGCCGTCCGCGGTGCTGCTCTTCCGCGCCAGAGCCGGCGGCAAGGAGATCCACGGCATCGACCTGCTGCACTTTGACGGCGACGGCCGGATCAAGGAGTTCACCGTCATGGTCCGCCCGCGGTCCGCCGTGCACGCCCTCGGCGAAGCGGTGCTCGCCGGTCTGGTCGAGGACGGTCTGGCCCCCGCCCCCGACGCCGGATCGTCCGACGCCGGACCGCCGGTCGCCGGCCGGTCGGCGGGAGGGCGCTGACACATGGGGGCGAGGGTGCGGGCGGAATCCGCCGTCCGGCCGTCGGCGAAGCCCCCGGTGCTGCCCCCGCCGGTGCGCGCGTGGCTCGGACCGACCGCCGTGCTCGCCGCGCTGACGGTCGTCGTGCTCGGCGCCCGGTACGCGGGGCACGGCCGGCCCGGCAGGGTGGACGCGTGGCTGGAGCCGCCGGCGGAGGGGGTGGGCTCGCCGTGGCGGCGTATCGCCCTGGCGGTGGACTTCCTGGGGGAGCCCGGGGGAGCGGCGGCGCTGGTCGTGGTCGCCGTGACGGGCTGTCTGCTGCTCCGGCGTCCTCGCGCGGCGGTGCTCGTCGTCGTGGGCGCCGGTCTGGCCGTGGGGACGGCGACGCTGCTCAAGCATCTGGTGGGACGGACCATCCACGGCGAAGGCAATCTGTCCTATCCCAGTGGGCACACCGCCTTCGCCACCGCGCTCGCCCTCGTCGTGGGGCTGCTGGCGACGGGTCTGCTCGGTCTCGGCAGGGCGGCGGGCACGGTGCTCGTGCTCGCCGCCGGGCTGGTCGGCGGCGCCGTGATGGGCTGGGCGCAGGTCGCCCTGAGCGCGCACTACCCGACCGACGTCCTCGGCGGCTGGTGCACCGCGCTGGCGGTGGTACCGGTGGCGGCGTGGCTGGTCGACGCGGCGGCCGACCGGCTGCCGGGCCGGACGGCCGACGTGGCACGACCGAACAATCCTTGAGGTGCCGTCAGCGGCCGGGCAATAGCTGACGTACCGTCAATCGCCGTTCAGCCCTTGACGTCCCTTACGTTCCGTCGCCTCACGCCAGGCGGCGGAACACGGGCTTCACCGGTCGTCCGCCCAGCCAGGGGGTGGGGTCACCGGCGTCCAGCGCCTTGCGGTAGGCCGCGCACGCGTGGGCCACCACGTCGACGGTGCGGTCGATGTCGGCGTCGTCGAGCGCGCTGCTCACCACGAACGACGGGGCGAGCACGCCGCCCGCGAGGAGCCGGCGCAGGAACAGGGTGCGGTAGCGCTGCGAGGGTTGCCCGTGCTCGTCGAGGGTGGCGAAGACCAGGTTGCTGGCCCGGCCCCGGACGACGACGTGGTCGCCGACACCCGCGCTCGCCGCGGCGTCGCGGACCCCGGCGGCCAGCCGCTCGCCGAGCGCGTGCAGCCGCGCGGTGACGCCCTCCTCGGCGTACGTGGTCAGCACGGCCGTCGCGGCGGCCAGCGAGTGCGTCTCCGCGCCGTGCGTGGTGGAGAGCAGGAACACCCGGTCGTCGGAGTGGCGCAGCCCGCCGCGTTCCATCAGTGCGCGGCGCCCGGCCAGCGCGGAGACGGCGAACCCGTTGCCGAGCGCCTTGCCGAAGGTGGAGAGGTCGGGGGTGACGCCGTACAGGCCCTGGGCGCCGGCCTCGGACCAGCGCAGGCCGGTGATCATCTCGTCGAAGACCAGTACGCAGCCGTGCCGGTCGGCCAGTTCGCGCAGTCCGGTCAGGTAGCCGGGCGGCGGTTCGGTGTGGCCGGCGGGTTCGAGGATCAGGCAGGCGACGTCGTCCTGGTACCGGGTGAGCAGTTCTTCCGTGGCGGCCAGGTCTCCGTAGGGGAACGTCACGGTGAGTTCGCTGGTGGCCGCAGGGATGCCGGCCGACATGGGTGTGGTGCCGATGAACCAGTCGTCGACGGAGAAGAACGGGTGGTCGCCGCAGACGGCCACGCGCCGGCGCCCGGTGGCGGCGCGGGCGAGGCGTACCGCGGCGGTGGTGGCGTCGGAGCCGTTCTTGGCGAACTTGACCATCTCGGCGGTCGGCACGGTGGCCAGGAAGCGTTCGGCGGCCTCCACCTCCACGATGGACGGCCGGACGAAGTTGCTGCCGCGGTCGAGCTCGTGCCGCACCGCTTCGAGCACGCGCGGGTGGGCGTGGCCGAGGCTGACCGACCGCAGCCCGGATCCGTACTCGATGTAGCGGTTGCCGTCGACGTCCCAGACGTGGGCGCCGCGACCGTGGCTGATGACCGGGGCCAGGTTCTCGGGGTACTGGTCGTCGCCCTTGGCGTAGGTGTGCGCGCCTCCGGGGACCAGGGCGTGCAGCCGTTCGTTCGCCTGCCGCGACCGGGGCAGCAGGATTTCCGCCGTGTCTTGGATGCCCACGCCGGCCTCACCTCTTTCTTTGCCTGGTGCTGTGTGCCTGGTGCTGTGTGCTTGGTGCTGTAGGTTTCACCGCTGTTTCAGGACCTCGGCGAGGGTCGGTGCCTCGCGGTCCCGTGCGGACATCGACGTGGCCGGCAGCGGCCAGGGGATGGCGAGTTCGGGGTCGTCGAAGCGGATCGTCACGTCCTCGGCGGGATCGTGCGGGCGGTCGATGCGGTAGGAGGTGTCGGCGGGCTGGGTCAGTGCCTGGAAGCCGTGCGCGCAGCCCGCCGGAATGTACAGGGTCGTCTGCGTGGTGTCGGACAGCTCGAAGGAGGCCCAGCGGCGGTAGGTCGGCGAGTCCGGCCGCAGGTCCACGACGACGTCGAAGATCCTGCCGTACGAGCAGCGCACGAGCTTGGCCTCGCCCGCGCCGGAGCGCAGGTGCAGGCCGCGCAGCACGCCGCGGGCCGAGCGGGAGACGCTGTCCTGGACGAAGGCGTGCGGGTCGAGGCCGGCGGAGCGGACCACGTCGGCGTCGAAGGTGCGGGAGAAGAAGCCGCGTTCGTCGGTGCGGGGTGCCGGCTCGAAGAGGTACGCGCCGGCGATCCCGGGGACTTCGGTCGCCTTCATGGTGTCTCCCGCGTGGCGTGGGCGTGGGTCTGGCCGGCGGCCGGGAACAGGGCCGCGGTCAGGGCGGTGAGGTGGGCGTCGAGCTGCCGGACGGCGGCCTCGTTCCGTTCGGTGAGGGTCTGCCGCAGTTCGGCCGAGTGCCGCTCCAGGGCGCGGAACTGTTCGAGGAGCCGGTCGGCGTCGACCTCGCGGGCCGGGTGGCAGTAGGCGCCGAGTCCCATCCGTTCCATGAGCGCGTCGCTCTTCTCGGCGTAGCCGAGGGCGAGCGTGGGCGTGCCGGTCCTGACCGCGCAGATCAGGTTGTGGTAGCGGGTCGCCACCACGCTGTCGGCCGCCGCCGTCTCCTTCATCAGGTCGGCGAGCGAGGCCGGTTCTGCGGCGGTGACCAGCGGTGAGCCGACCGCGTCGAGGATGGCGTCGACCACGGGCCGGTCGACGTCGTCGCCGGTGAGCAGCCGGACCGGTCTGCCGTCCGCGACGAGCGCGCGCACGAACCGGGTCGTCCCGTCGAGGTAGCGCCGGTGGATCTGGTCCGCGCGGTCGCGGTCGTCGTTGCCGCCGTGGAAGGCCATGACGCCGACGCAGACGGTGCCCGGCGCGCCGGAGGGGGCGGACGCGGGGGGTGTTGGGAGGGCGAAGGCGAGGTCGGGGTGGACCGCGTCGCGGGAGGTGTCCACGCCCATCGCCCGCATCGCGTCGCGGGACGGGGCGTCCCGGTAGGACCGGTGGGCGGCGAGCCGTGCGGACCAGCGCACCAGGGTCCGGGTGGGCCGGCTGCCGATCGGGGCGGCGCCGACGCCGACCAGGGCGACCGGGGTGCGCAGCAGTCTGCCGGTCGCGCAGAGCAGGAACAACGAGTAGGGGAAGCCCCACGGCCGCAGCGGCAGCGTGGCCTCCAGGACGCCCATGCCGGGCACGATCACCACGTCGTGCCGGCGCGTCCAGGCGGCGGTGCGGAAGACGTCGATGACTTTGCCGATGCCCTTCGCCGCGATGGCGCCCGCGCGTGAGGCGGTGCGGTACTCGCCGCGGTACCAGTGCAGCCGTGTCGCGGGGATCCCGTAGCGGGCGGTGACGGCGTCGGGTCCGCCGCACAGCGCGTCCACGACCGCCTCGGGGTGGGTGGCGCGGAGGTGTCCGAGGACGGCTTCCAGCGAGCCGTCGTTGCCGAGGTTGCCGGAGCCGAGCAGTCCGAACACCCCGACGCGTACCGCGGTCATGCCCGCCTCCCTTCGTGGCCGTCCCGGCCGGCCACGAGGGCGTCGACGTCGACGGTGAGCCGGTCGGGGTCGACGGGGGCGCGGTCCTCGACCCGCTCGCCCGCGCCGCCGGGGCGGGCCCGGCTGGTCATCCACGCGGCCAGGTGGCGGTAGCACTCGCGCCGCTCGGCGGGGGACAGCGGTGCCCGGCGGATCGCCGCGACGAAGCCCCAGACGTACTCGGCGAGCAGCCGCGGTGTCGGGTGCAGCGGGCCCGCGCGGCGCGGGTCCAGGTTGACGCACCGGGAGCGCTTGGAGGGGTTGGCCCGTTCGGCGCGGGTGGGGTGGTCGCGGCGGAAGTAGAGCAGTTCCGGCACCTGGTGGAAGGGGCCGTGCAGGCCGATCTCGGCGACGAAGGTGCGGTCCGCGTGGTGGTAGCTGTCGAGTGGTCTGACCCGGCGCAGCACGTCGGCGCGTATGACTCCGTAGAAGTCGTCGCCGCCGGGTTCGAAGAGCATGCTGCGGAACCGTTCGGGCGGGTGCGGGGAGCCGGTGGCGAGGGTGTACTCGTAGGGGACCTTGACCTTGCCGTCGCCGTCGATGACCGCCTGGTCGGTGTGGGCGAGGATGATCTCGGGCCGCTCGTCCAGCGCTTCGATGCAGCGGCGCAGCAGGTCGCGGCCGTAGAGGTCGTCGTGCGAGGCCCACTTGAACAGTTCGCCGCGGGACTTCACGAAGACGTGGTTGTGGTTGGGGGTGGCGCCGACGTTGCGGGGCAGGCGCAGGTACCGGATGCGGGAGTCCTTCGCGGCGTACCGGCGGCAGATGTCCTCGGTGCCGTCGGTGGAGGCGTTGTCGGAGACGATCAGCTCGAAGTCCTCGTAGGTCTGGCCGAGCAGGGCGTCGAAGGACTCGGCCAGGTACTCCTCGCCGTTGTACACGGGCAGGCCGATGCTCAGCCGGGGTGGGGCGGTCATGGGGTCCTCACTTCGCGGATGTGGTCTCGGTGGTGCTCGCGCAGGGCGGAGCGCAGGTGCAGCCACCACAGGGCCGAGCTGCTGAGCGTGGCGGCGGCGACGCCCCAGGCCGAGCCGGAGGTGCCGGCCAGGGCCGCGCCGCCGAGGCCGCCGCCGGCGTAGCAGGCGGAGGCGAAGAGCTGGCAGCGCAGGCTGCGCTGGGCGGCGGCGAGGGCGCGCAGTCCGGCCGCGGCGCCGGTGCCGAGTCCCGCGCCCGCGACGCCGAGTGTGATCGGCACGATGAGCTGTGAGGCGGCGGGCCATACGTCGCCGAGCGCGAGTTCGCCGAGCCGGCCGGGCATCAGCAGCAGGGCCGTGCCCCACAGGAGCGCGGCGAGGGCCTGGCCGCCGCCGAGGAGGAGACAGAACCTGCCGAGCAGGTGCGGGGCGCGCCGCAGGACGCGGGCCGCTTCCGGGACGGTGACCAGGGAGAGGCCCATCAGTACGGCGAGGAAGGGGCCGAGCAGGAGTTCGGCGCCGCGCACCGCGCCGACCGCGCCGACTCCGACGATGACGCCGAGCCCGTAGGCGCGGAGCTGGCTGGCGCCGCTGAGGGCGACGTTCTCGACGAGGTAGCGGTAGCCGAGGTCGCGCTGTTCGCCGAGCCAGCCGCGCGCCTGTGCGACCCGGGGCCGGATGCCGGACTGGAGGCAGCCGTAGGCGGCGGCCACGGCGGCGGAGGCGCCCCAGGCGAGCACGAAGGCGGCGACGGTGTCCACGCGGGCCGCCACCACCATGGCGGGGACGAGCGCGACGCCCCACACGAGGTCGTTGACGAACGCCTTGCGGCCGGTGCCGGCGGCGAAGAACGCGAACCGCCAGGCGTCCTGGAGCAGCAGGGCCGGCAGGACGACGCCGAGGCAGGCGAAGGCGGGTCCCACGCTGCCGCCGAGCGCGAGCCCGGCCGTCAGACAGGCCGCGCCGAGGGCGGTGCCCAGACCGAGCGCGGTGCCGGTCGAGCGGGCCACCGCCGCGCGCCAGGACGTGGCGGGCACACCGCTGAAACGCACCACGAGCGGGTCGGTGGCCAGGCCCCGGGATACGTTGAGGACCACGCCGTAGGTCACCCAGGCCAGGCTGAAGACGCCGAACGCGGCCACGCCCAGCGAGCGGGCGACGTAGATGCCCACCACGAAGTTGGACATGCTGGAGGCCGCCTGGTCGGCCAGTCCCCAGGACAGCCGGCCGACGAGGGCGCGCCGGGCGGATCCGGCCGTCCCCGTCGTCTTCTCCTCCTGCGCGGTCATCGGCCTCATGCCTTGATCAGTCCGGCGCCGTGCAGGGCGTCGGCCGCGTCGGCGACGGCGTCGAACGGCAGCCCGGACCGCTCGGCGACGTCCAGCAGACTGTGCTCGCCGTCGGAGAGGCTGAGCACCCACAGCATGGCCATCTGGGTCTGTTTGGTGTCGCTGCGGCCGCCGAGCGCGTCGTAGAGTCCGCGCCGGCCGAGCTGGGGTTCGCCGTAGGGGCTGAGGTTGACGTAGCGCCGGTTGCGGTCCAGGACGGCGAAGGCCTCGCGGCAGACGGCGAGGGTGTCCGCCATCGCCTCGGGGGTGACGAAGTCCGGGTTGTCCGCCGAGGTGTGGTACTCGGGGTATCCGGCGTAGGGGGTCCTGCTGAGCGAGCCCACCCCCAGGTCGAACCCGGGGGAGCAGTACTGCCGTTCGTCGTAGCCGTAGGGGGTGAACTCGGTGATGCGGTGCGGGCGTTCGGAGGTGGTCAGTACGTGCCGCAGCACCCGGTCGATCTCCGCGTCCCCTCGCCTGCTCTGTTTGTACGTCAGTTGGCCGGGGTCGCCCGCGCAGGCCAGTACCAGGCCGTGCTTGACCCGGTCGATCCGCTCGGCGTTGCGGGCGAGCCAGGTGATCGCCCCGATGGTGCCGGGCGCGAAGACGAACCGGTAGGTGTGGTAGGGGGTGCGCTCGGCCAGTGCCCGGGCCAGGAACACCGCCACCGCGATCCCGGCGAGGTTGTCGTTGGCCAGCGACGGGTGGCAGACGTGGCAGGAGACGATCACCTCGTCGGTGACCTGTCCGGGGACGACGTGCTCGGCGTAGGTGAGGTGGCCGTCTTCGAGGGTGGAGTCGACGCGTACCTCGTACTCGCCGTCCGGCAGCGCGTCCAGGGCCTCCTGGGCCAGGCAGAACCCCCACTCGGGCTGGTAGTAGCTGGTGCGGTACGGGACCCAGGCCGGGTGGTCCGGCAGGGTGTGCAGGTGTGCGCGGAGTTCGGACAGCGGCATGGTCGCCGACACCGGCACGCTGTAACCGAGCACGTGCAGGCTGGACGCGGCGAAGTCGACGACCCGCCGGCCCGTGGCGTCGGCCACGTAGGCGTCCCGGATGTTCCACTCCTGGGGCACCGTCCAGTCGAGGACCTGTGTGCCGGTCGGCACCTCGTGGACCTGGAGCGGGAGGTGTTCGCCGACGATGTCCAGGGTGGCGCGCACCCCGTCGCCCGTGATGCTGCGGCACAGCGGGTACAGCCGCCGTACCAGCGCGTGCATCCGCGCGCCGGCCGTGGTCACCGGCGCCACCGCAGGGTGTCGTCGACGGTGCCGGCCTCGGATGCCGCGCGCAGGACGGCGAGGCGGGTGAAGCGCTGCTCGAAGCCCTCGCGGGTCAGCCCGTGTTCGCGGTAGGCGTCGGCGAGTTCGAGGGCGCCCCGCTTGACCGTCCACTCGCAGTCGAAGCCGGGTACGGCGGCGCGGAAGGCGGCGAAGTCCACCCGGTACGAGCGCGGATCTGCGCCGTTCTCCCCGGTGATCCGCACCTTCGCGCCGGACACCGCCTCGGCGACCTGCCCGGCGATCTCGGCGACCGTGACGTTGTTGATCTCGCTGCCGATGTTGAACGCCCGGTCGTGCACCGCCTCACGCGGGGCGCCCAGCGCGGCCGTGAAGGCGCGGGCGATGTCGGCGGCGTGCACCAGCGGGCGCCAGGGGGTGCCGTCGGAGAGCACCAGGACCTCGCCGGAGAGCAGCGCGTGGCCGACCAGGTTGTTCAGCACGATGTCGGCGCGCAGCCTCGGGGAGAAGCCGAAGGCGGTGGCGTTGCGCAGGTAGACCGGGGTGAAGTCGGCGTCGGCCAGCATGTGCAGGTCGTCCTCCACCCGCACCTTGGACTCGGCGTACGGCGTCACCGGGCGCAGCGGGGCATCCTCGGCGACCAGGTCGCCGCCGCCCGCGGCGCCGTAGACGGAGCAGGTCGACGCGTACAGGAAGCGCCGTACCCCGGCGTCGCGGGCCAGCCGGGCCAGGTGTACGGACGCGTGGTGGTTGATGTCGTAGGTGAGTTCGGGCGCCAGCGAGCCCAGCGGGTCGTTGGAGAGCGCGGCCAGGTGGATCACGGCGTCGGCTCCGGCGACGTGCTCGGGTGTGACGTCACGCAGGTCCACCCGGTGCCCCGCGGGGTCCGCGGGCGGCGGGCCGAGAACGCAGTCGGCGAACAGGCCGGCGTCGAGACCGACGACCTCGTGCCCGGCGGCGGCGAGGACCGGGGCCATCACGGTGCCCAGATAGCCCTGGTGCCCGGTCAGCAGTACGCGCAAGGTTCAATCCCCCAGGTCGATGGTGAGTTTGGTGACGGCGAACGCCTCGGCGTAACGCGCGTGGCACTCGATGCCGCGGATCCGGGCCAGCCCGAGGAAGGCCTCCCGGTCGTACCAGGGCCGGTGCCGCTGCGAGGGGTAGTGCTCGTGCAGCAGCCGCACCTTGTCCTCGGCGGTCTTGGGCGACAGCGGCTGGTACGCCGTCGGGCGGCCGAGGTCGCCGTCCCACTTGACGATCTCGTAGCCGAGGACGAGGTGGTCGCGGAACGCGGTGGGTATCAGCCGCGCCAGGCCGCGGTGGTCCTGGTGGGCGTCCTCGGTGCGCGGGGCCAGCACCAGGTCGGGTTCGGTCCGCCCGCGCAGCTCCTCGACCGCGGCCTTGGCCTCCTCCCACTGCGCGGGCAGCCGGCCGTCCGCCAGTTTGAGCACGGTCAGGCGCAGGTCGGCGCCCGGGCAGAAGGCGTCGAGCGCGGCCTGCTCCTCCTGCTCGCGCTCGCCGCCACCACCGGTGAGCACGAGCGCGTCGACGCGGACGCCGGGCCGGGCGCGGCACAGCGTGAGCAGAGTGCCGCCCGCGCCGATGGCGATGTCGTCGCAGTGCGCGCCGACCGCGACGATCCGCTCCAGGTGCCCGGCCCCGAGCCCGATCACGCGCTCACCCCGGCATCGTCCCGTTCCCACACGGCCCACGGGCGCTCGCCGCGGGCGTAGGCGGCGTCGAGCGCGGCCCGTTCCTTGACGGTGTCGGTCGGCTTCCAGAAGCCGCGGTGCCGGTAGGCCACCGTCCGTCCCTGCTTGGCGAGTCGGGCGCAGCCGTCGGCGACCAGGTCCCCGTCCTCGGGGATGTGGTCGAAGACCTCCTGGCGGAGCACGAAGTAGCCGCCGTTCTCCCACAGCGGCAGTTCGCCCACCGCGGTGATGCCGCCCACCAGGCCGTCCTCGCCCAGGTCCACGCAGTGGAAGGAGGACTGCGGCGGCACCACCATCATCGAGGCGCCGGCGTCGCGCCGGGTGAAGTTATCGATCATCTGCGGCAGCGGGGCGTCGGTGAGCACGTCGGCGTAGTTGGCGAGGAACATCTCGTCGCCGTCCAGGTGTTGGCGCACCCGGCGCAGCCGCTCCCCGATGGGCGAGTCGACGCCGGTCTGCGCGAACGTGATCGTCCAGTCGGCGATGTCGGTGGACAGCAGCTCGGTCCGCCCGCCGCGCAGTACGAAGTCGTTGGACGTCGTCTCCTCGTAGTTGAGGAAGAAGTCCTTGATGTGGTGGGCGCCGTAGCCCAGGCACAGGATGAACTCCGTGTGCCCGAAGTAGGCGTAGTAGCGCATGACGTGCCAGATCAGCGGGCGCGGGCCGACCATCGCCATCGGCTTGGGCATGTCGTCGGAGGCTCCGCTGCGCATCCGCAGCCCGTAACCGCCGCAGAACAGTACGACCTTCATGCTGCAACCTCTCTCACGACGTGGCCTCGACGATGCTCAGTTCCGGGATGGGGAAGACCAGGCGGCCGCCCCAGTCGTGCACGAAGGACAGTTGCCCGACCAGTTCGGCCCGCAGGTTCCAGGGCAGGACGAGGACCCAGTCCGGCCGGTCGGCGGCGATCTGCTCGGGCGGCAGGACCGGGATGCGGGTGCCCGGGGTGAACCTGCCGTGCTTGTAGGGGTTGCGGTCGACCGTGTAGGCCAGCAGGTCGGGCCGGATGCCGCAGTGGTTGAGCAGGGTGTTGCCCTTGCCGGGGGCGCCGTAGCCGACGACCGTCTCGCCGCGTTCGGCCGCCTTGATCAGGAACTTGAGCAGGTCGCGGCGGACCTTGGCCACCCGGGCGGAGAACTCGGTGTACCCGGACAGCTCCTGTAGCCCGGCGGCCTTCTCCCGGTCCAGGACGTCCGTCACACGCCGGCTCGGCTCGCCGGCCGCCGCGACCGGGCGGGCCCACAGCCGGATGGAGCCGCCGTGCGTGGGCAGCAGCTCGACGTCCACGAGCGTGAGCCCGCCGCTCTCCAGCGCCCGGATCGCGGACGCGACCGTGTAGTACTGGAAGTGCTCGTGGTAGATCGTGTCGTACTGGTTCTGCTCGATCAGGGTCAGCAGGTGCTGCACCTCGATGGAGACCCAGCCGTCGTCGGCGACCAGGGCGCGCAGCCCCCGGGTGAACCCGACGACGTCGGGGATGTGCGCGTACACGTTGTTGGCGACGACCAGGTCGGCCGGGCCGTGTTCGGCGCGGACGTGCGCGCCGGTGGCCGGGTTGAGGAACGCGGTGAGCGTGGGCACGCCCGCGTCCCGCGCCGCGGCGCCGACGTTCACCGACGGCTCGACGCCCAGGCAGCGGATCCCCCGCTCCACCATGTGCCTGAGCAGATAGCCGTCGTTGCTGGCGACCTCGACCACGAAGGCGTCGGCGCCGAGTCCGAGGCGTTCGACGGCGTCGGCGGTGAAGGCGCGCGCGTGCTCCACCCAGGAGGTGGAGAAGGAGGAGAAGTACGCGTACTCGCTGAACGTCTCCTCCGGTGTGATCAGCGGCGGGAGCTGCGCGAGCCAGCAGTCGGTGCACACCCGCAGATGCAGCGGGTACGCCGGTTCGGGCCGGTCCAGTTGGTCCGCGGCGAGGAAGCTCTCGCACGGCGGAGTCGCTCCCAGGTCGACGACGCTGGCCAGCGCCGCCGAACCGCAGAGTCGGCATCGTGTCATCTACGTCCCCCATCCCCGCCCGCGCGGGTGCTCCGCCGCGGGCCTGTGCTCGTGTCCCCTGCCGGCGGCGGGCCGTCCCCGCCGCCGTACCGTCCCGCGATCGCGGTGCGGTACCCCTCCACCAGGCGTTCGAGGCCGACGGCCGGGCTGAAGCCCCGCTCGTAACGGCGCCGGGCCGCCTGGCCCATCTCCTGGTTGCGGGCCGGATCGGCCGTGATCCGGCAGATGCATGCCACGAGCGAGTCGCGCTCGCCCGGCCGGTGCAGCAGCCCGCTCACCCCGTCCTCGACGAGTTCGGTGAACGCGCCGTGAGCGGCCGCCACGGCCGGGACCCCGGCCGCCATCGCCTCCGCGACCACCAGGCCGAACGTCTCCAGAGCGGTCGAGGGCGCCAGCACGGCGACCGACCGCGCGACGGCCTCCCGGCACCGGGCGGGGTCGTACAGGCCGGCGTAGCGCACGTCGTCCCGGCCCGCCGCCCAGGCGGTCACCTCGTCCGCCAGCGGCCCCGCGCCGACGATCACCAGCGGCACGCCCACCCCGCCGGACGCGGCGATCTCGTCCCACGCCGCCATGAGCAGCCGTACGCCCTTGGCCTCCGCGAGCCGGCCCAGGAAGAGCACCTGCTCGCCCGCGCCCGTCCGGCGGATGCCCGGGTCGGTCACGAAGTTGTGCTTGACCGCCAGCCGCTCCGCCGGCATGCCGGCCCGCACCAGGACCTCGCGCTGCGCCGCGGAGACGCAGAAGAACCGCTCCACACCGGACCACCACCGCCGCCGGTTGACCGACAGGCTGACCGCGAGCGGCACCGTCGCCAGGCGGGAGCCGCGGTAGCAGCCGTGCCGGACGGCGGGCAGCGGTGCCGCGGAACCGACGCACTCGGTGCAGGTCCGGCCGTCCCGTTGCAGCGTGCCGGGCGGGCAGACCTGGGTGTAGTTGTGCAGCGTGGCGACGGCGGGCACGCCCGCGTCGGCGCAGGCCGCGAGGACCGCGGGCGACAGCAGCGGGAAGACGTTGTGGACGTGCACCACGTCGGGCCGCTCGGCGCGCAGCCGGGCGGCCAGCTCCCTGCGGACCCCCGGGTTCCACGGCACCAGGAACGGGATCGCGGCCTTGCCGGGCAGGGACCGGGCCGCGATCCCGTCGCTGCGCCGCTCGAACACCCCGACCCGGTGGCCGGCTTCGCGCAGCAGCGCCACCTCGTCGTCGACGACCTTGTTCTCCCCGCTCGGCTGCGCCGAGGAGTAGCGGTTGTGCACCACGAGAACGTGCAAGCCGTGCATGGTCAGTTCACCTCCGGGCCCAGCGCGGGACGTGTCGTCGGGGGAGCGCGGCCGCCGGCGGGGGCGGCGCGGCGGCGGGTGCCGCGAGGAGCGAGGCGGCCAGCGCCAGATGGAGCAGGTACGGCGAGGCGTCGCCGAGGCCGGCCTCGGTGTACGACGACATCGCGCAGTAGCTGATCAGGAAGATCGCGCAGGCCCGCGGCAGCGACGGCGGACGCAGCAGCGCGACACCGCCGAGGGCGAGGAGGAACCCCGCCACGATGGTGACGCCGAGCAGGCCCTGCTCGTGGTAGACGGCCAGCCAGCTGTTGTCGATCGGCAGCCCGGCGAACGACTTGTCGCTCAGGCCCACCCCGAACACCTTCTCGCCCATCGTGCGGGGCGCGGCCAGCAGCGCGTCCCAGACCTTGGCCCGGCCGGTGAGGTTGGAGAAGTTCTCCTGGCTCTGGCCGCGCAGGAACCACGCCTGGAGCGCGGAGGCGAACGCCACCGCGGCCACCGTGGCGATGACCACCGTCCAGACGAAGAACCGGCGGGCGGCGGCGCTGGTCAGCAGCAGCGAGCCGATCGCCAGCACCAGGCCGACGAGCAGGCCGAGGGTGGCCGTGCGGGTGTGGGTCAGCGCGAGCAGGACGAGCGAGACCACGATGACCAGCGCCGCGCTCGCCCCGGTGGTCCGCCGGCCGAGGAGCAGCAGCACGGTCAGCCCGGTGATCACCGCGGTGTACTGGCCGATCTGCGGCGGGGTGAGCGGCCACAGCGCGCCGACCAGCCGGCCGCCGTAGTACTCGGGCAGGGCGGTGCCTGGTGAGACGACCAGGCCGGCCGCCACCGACACGAGCACCGGGACGTACATCCGGATGTGGTACCGGACGAACGCCGTGCCGCCGTCCCACCAGCGGCTGAGCAGCCACAGCGTGCCGACGAACAGGGCCAGCCGGGCGCAGCGGAACAGCGCGCCGAAGCCGGCCTCCAGGTGCGCGCTGGCGATCACGCTCGGCACCAGCAGCAGGGTGAGCAGGAACAGGTAGGCGCTGGGCCTGACACGCAGCCGGGTGTTGACGGCGAGCGCCAGCGCGAACGCGGCGACCAGCGCGCCCATGGTGGCCATCTGGATGAGGGAACGGGGCAGCGTGACGATGGTCTTCGCCCCGGCGGAGCCGAGCGTGTTGAGGCCCAGCAGCGCCCAGGCGATGCCGACGGCCTTCGGCGGCCCGGCCGGGCGCGCTGCGGCACCGGTTCGGGTGTCCTGCGTGCCGGGGCCGCCGGGAGGCCCGCCGCGCAGCGGTTCCCCGCTCATCTCAGCCTCCGGCCTGTGGGTCGAAGGTGCTGCCCGCGTCCTGCCGGTAGGGCGTGGCCTGCCACTGCCCGGTGTCGAGCCCCCGGCTCATGTCGCCCGCGACGAAGCTCCACGGCCCGAGGTAGACGTTGTCGTGCCAGCGGTTGTGCTGCTCCAGGGTGACCGCGTCGGCCACCCGCTCGCCCTTGTACGGCGACCACTCGGGGTAGGTGCCGTAGTTGGCCAGCAGTGCCATGCGGCCGCACTCCGCCGCGCACTTGACGACGGAGGTGTCGAGGACGAAGCGGTTGTCGTGGATGTCGACCCGCTGGGTCTTCCACCGGCAGTCGGAATACAGCGGCGCTCCGGCAATGGCCGGCCGCTTGCAGCGGTGGGTGTCCTTCACCAGCAGCGTGCAGTAACCGGTCGAGGTGTTGGCCGGGCTGTTGCAGAACCGGTCGGCGTTCTCCCACAGGGTGATCCCGGACCAGTTGTCCTCCAGCAGGTTCCGGTAGATCTCGATCCTGTCCGTGCGGGCCCCGACGCGTGGTTCGCCGCCGGACTCGGACACGTAGACGGCCGCGTACGGGAACTCGTCGCCGCGCTCGGCGTACGCGCGGCCCACGACCCAGTTGTTCCGCCGGATCGTGTTGTCGCGGACGACCGCGTTGTAGCTGGTCTCGTACATCAGCGCCGCACCGTCGTTGCCCTCCAGGACGTTGTCCTCGATGCGGAAGTCGTTGTTGTTGTTGTCCGCCCACAATCCGGCGCCGCGGTTGTCGTGCACCCAGTTGCCGCGGATGTCGGCGCCGTCGACGGCCCAGAACTTGATGCCTCCGGTGCAGCCGCAGCCCGGCTTGCGCCGCTCCCAGTCGTCGGCGTTGTTGCCCGTGATCTCGTTGCCCTCGACCACCAGGTGCGTGATGGAGTCACCGCTCTTGTAGGCGTTCATGCCGTACTGGCCGTTCTCGCGCAGACAGCTCGCGCGGACCTGCTGGCGGGCACCGGCCATCAGCCCGGCACCGGAGTTGTACTGGATCTTCGCATGCTCGATCACCCAGCCGTCGGCCATGTCGTGGTTGACCACGCCCTCGTTGTTCGGCGCGGCGAAGTGCTGCACGGTCAGATGGCGGATGGTGACGTCGCGGGCGGTGCCGCCGAACGCGTACTGGTTGGTCTTGCGGCCGTCGAGCACCGCGCCCGGCGCGCCGAGGTAGCGGTCCCCCTTCTTTGGCACGACCTGCGCGTAGCGGTCCGACGCGAGCCGGTGCTTGCCCGGGCGCAGCCAGAACGTGGTGTTCGGGGGGTTCTTCTTGGTCTTCTCGGCCAGGTCGCCGACCTTGGCGGGGTCGACCGTCACCGCGCCCGCCGGGGCCTTCGCCGGACCGGCCGCGGGTCCGGCGCACACCCGGGCCACGGAGGTGGAGCGCGCCCCGGACGTGGAGGGCGTACCGGTGGGCTCCGCCGGGGCGTCCGGCGTGCCCGTGCAGCCGGTCGCCGCGAGCAGGACCAGCGCCAGCGGTGCAGCCGGCCGTGCCCAGTGCCGCCACTTGACCTCCACGTGTCCCCCTTCCTGGCCGTTTCCTAGCCGCTGTGGCCGCGGAACCTGAGTACGGTGGTGAACTCGCCCGACCGCGCGGCGGCGCCGGTGGAACCGGTGCCGATCAGCGTGGTGGCGGGCTCCTTGCGCCCGAAGCCGGGGGAGTACCAGCCCAGCGGCGGGTCGCTCTCGCCGCGGTGCGCCCGCCAGCTCAGCTCCCCGGGCAGCTCCAGCACCGCGGAGCGCTCCTCGCCGTCCCGGGACCAGGTGAGCACCGCCCGGTTCCCCGACAGGTCCGCGGTGATGGCCGGGCCGAGGTGGAACGCCAGGCGGGCCGCCCGGTGCGGGCCGCGCACCTCGTCGACCACCCTCAACTCACGTGTCGAGGACGTCAGTTCCACCCGGCGGCGGTGCACGGTGCCCTGGTAGCCGTCGTGCTCGGCGCACCAGCGGACCGTGTCCGCGCAGGAGGTGTCCGCGCTCAGGACGCGGCTGCGGGCGTGCCGGGTCCACAGGAACGGGCCGCCGGAGCCGGACTGGTCGGCGCCGTCCAGTTCGAGGGTGTTGTGGCCGAGGGTCGAGCGGAAGTACCGCCGCCACTCGGGCTGCCCGTGGTAGCAGTACGTCCCCGGGTCGGCGAGCACGTCGACCCCGTCGTGCCGGACCTCCACGGACAGCGCGTCGGCGTGGGCGTGCGCGGCGATGGACAGGAAGCCGTGCGGGCCGCCGTCGCAGCGGCACCAGATCCCGCCCGGGCCGCGCAGAATCGTCAGGCCCGCGTCGGCGAAATGGGCCGGCCGGCTCGCCGGACGGGCCACGGACCGGGTGCCGGGCTCGATGAGCGCGGTGAGGAACGGGGTGCGCACATCGCCGCCGGTCACCTCAGGCCACCAGGAGAGCCGGCCGAACACGGCCTGCCCGGTGGCCAGCAGCGAGGCCCAGCGGTCGGTGCCCGCGCCGTCCACGACCAGCCCGTGCCCGTCGTCCGCGTCGCCCTGGCGCGGCGGCCGCAGCCGGCCGTCCACGACGGCCGCGAGCGCGTCGGTCATCCGCAGCAGCACCAGCCGGGTCGACGCGGGGACCGGCACCCCGGCGGCGTCCGCCTCGGCCACCGCGGCCAGGCCGAGTTCGAGGACGAGTCCGTGGTATTCGGTGGCCAGCTCGCGGTTGAGGCCGGAGCCGAAGGTGTTGGCGCGCATCTGCCGGTCGAGGGTGCGCAGCGCTTCGGCCCGCCAGCGCGCCGAAGCGGGGAACCAGCCGAACGCGCAGGCCGCGGCCGCCTGCCCGGCGGCCTCGGCGATGGCGTGGTTGTTGGCCGAGGACCCCCGGCTGGGGAAGGCGGCCAGCCAGCGCTGGTGGTGCCAGATCTGGTTGCGTGCCACCGGGTTGTCCTCGAACAGGGCGGCCGCGCCCGGCCAGCCGTCGAGCAGCCGGCGGATCCACACCCAGGACAGCAGCCGGATGCCCAGCTCGATGCCGCTGACCCAGTGCACGCCGCGCAGCGGCGCGTTCCCCGCCCACCAGGACCGCAGATGCGCGGCCACCCGCTCGGCGTACCGCTCGTCGCCGGTGACCGCGTAGGCGGCGGCGAGCACGGTCAGGTACTGGTGCCGGGACGGTTCCCAGATCTGCTTGATGTCCCCGGCCGCGTCCTCGTCGCGGTACGGCACGTCGAAGGCGTAACCCCACGGGGCGCGGCGCCCGGTCTTCGGGTCGTACCACCAGTCCGGGTCGGCCAGGTCGTCGCGGGCCACCCCGAAGAACTCGGCGTGCCCGGCCATCAGCCGGTCCGCCTCGGCGATCAGCCGCTTCGCGGCGTCCGGCTCCACCGCGGCGACCGTGCCCGCGGGCAGGACCGCGGTGAACTCCGCGCCGCTCACGTCCGGGCAGTCGGGGCGGGCCGAGCGCCACCGCCGTCTGCGCACGGTGTCGGCGACCCGGCCGCCGATCTCCCGCGGTCCCATCCGGGACAGCCGCCGCAGGTACCAGCCCGGTCCTCCCGGGCTCGCCGTCATCGCGTTCTCGCCAGCGTCACGGGCGCGCCGCCGGCCAGTGCTGTCCGCACGGCGAGGGTGGCCGCCGTGGTGGCGGCCAGCGAGTCCAGCGGCACCGGCATCGGCCCGCCGGTCCGCACGGCCTCGAGGAAGGCGTCCAGCTCGGCGCGCTGGCCCTTGTCCCGGGCCTTGGCGAGGCGTGAGCTGACCCACCGTTTGCGGCCGTGGACCGAGGCACGCACGAAGTCGTCGAGCCGCAGCACCCGGCCGTCCGCGATGAGGTCCAGCGTCTCCTTGGGGAAGCCGGGCGAGCCGGTGGTGACGTAGCTGATGGCGGCGGTGGAGCCGTCCGGGTAGCTCAGCACGACCTGGAGGTCCTCGTTGCCGGACGCGGCGACCGCGTACACCGAGACGGGGTCGGCGCCCAGCAGCCAGCTCGCCGTGTCGATGAAGTGCCCGCCCTCACCGGCGAACCGCGAGCCCTCGGTGTCCTGCCGCAGGTACCAGCTGCCGTGCTCCAGACGGCCCGCGTTGACGAGGTAGCGCAGGCTCGCGGGGCCGGTCCTGGGGCCGAACCGCCTCCTGGCCTCGCGCAGCAGCGGCGCGAACCGGCGGTTGAAGCCCACCTGGAGCCGGTCGTTGCCGGACTCCTCCACCGCCGCGAGCACGCCGGACAGCTCGTCCTCGGTGAGCGCGAGCGGCTTCTCCACGAAGACCGTCTTGCCGGCCAGCAGCGCCTGCCGGGTCAGTTCGGCGTGCGAGCTGTGCCGGGTGACGACGAACACCGCGTCGACGGTCGGATCGCCGAGCACGGCGTCGAGATCGGTGGTCGCCCGGGCGAAGCCGAACTTGTGCCGGGCGTTGGCCGCGGACAGCGCCGTCGTGGTGACGACGGTCGACAGGGTCACGCCCTCGCGCTGCGCCAGGTGCGGCAGCAGCATCGACGTCGCGTAGTTCCCCGCGCCGACGAAGGCCAGGCGCACCGGAGCCTTGGCGGCCCGCGCCGGAGCGGACGCCGTACCACCGGGTCGCCGCACCGCGGGCACGGCCACCGTCGGGGCCTGCGCTTGCCCTGTCCCGGCCGCGTGCCCGGGATAGCGGAACAGCACGGCCACGGCCTTCAGCGCGCCGTCCTTGAGGTTCTGGTACGTCTCGACCGCGTCCTCGAAGTCGGCCACGTGGGAAACCAGGGGCTCCACGTCGACCCGGCCGCGTGCCATCAGGTCGAGGAAGCAGGCCAGGTTGCGGCGCTCGGTCCAGCGCACGTAGCCGATCGGGTAGTCGCGCCCCTGGAGCTCGTACTCCGGGTCGTAGCGCCCGGGGCCGTAGCTGCGGGAGAAGCGGACGTCGAGCTCCTTCTCGTAGTACGCGTTCCACGGCAGGTCCAGGCGGCACTTGCCGATGTCGACGACCCGGCCGCGGTCCCGGCTCAGCCGGGCGGCCAGCTCGACGGGCTGGTTGCTGCCGCCGCCGGCCGCCAGGTACACCTGGTCCACGCCGTGCCCGTCGGTGAGCTCGGCGACGGCGGCCTCCACGGCCGCGGAGACGGGATCGCCGCAGGCCGCGGCGCCCAGGCGCTCGGCGAGCCCGCAGCGCACCGGGTCCGGATCGACCCCGACGACACGGACCCCCGAGGCGGTGAGGAGCTGCACCACCAGCTGCCCGATCAGCCCGAGGCCGATGACCAGCGCCACCTCGCCGAGCTGCGGCTCACCCTGGCGGACGCCCTGCATCGCGATCGACCCGACGGTGCCGAAGGCCGCGTGCCGCGGCGCGAGACCTTCCGGCACCGGCACGCAGAGGTTCTTCGGCACCCAGTTCAGCTCGGCGTGCAGCGCGTGCTCGTTGCCGGCGCAGGCCACCAGGTCGCCGACCTTCACCTCGTCGATCCCGGCGCCGACCTGCTCGACCACCCCGCACAGCGAATAACCCAGCGGCGTGTAGGAGTCCAGCTTGCCCATCACCTTGCGGTAGGTGGCGCCCACCCCGTTGGTGGCCACGCTCTGCATGACCTTGGCGACCTGGTCGGGCCGGGAGCGGGCCTTGCCCACCATCGACATGCCGGCCTCGGAGACCTTCATCAGCTCGGTTCCGGTGGAGATCAGCGAGTAGGCGCTGCGGACCAGCACACCGTCCGGCTTGCACCCGGGCACCGGCACGTCGAGCAGCGTCAGCTCGCCGCTCTTGTAGTTCTGCACAACCTGTTTCACCCGAAGTCCTCTTGTCTCTACGCCGTCAGGCCGCCCGGCTCCGGCCGGAGCCGGAGGTCGCGCCGCGATACCAGTACTCGAGGGTCAGCACGTGCCACAGATGCTTGGAGAAGTCCCGCTGCCCGGCCGCGTCCTCGGCGACCATGCGGGCCAGCGCGTCACGGCGCAGCAGCCCGGAACCGACGAGCACGCCGTCGTGCACCACCTCGCGCACCAGCGGTGCGAGATCCCGGCTCATCCAGGCCCGCAGCGGGGCGCTGAACAGGCCCTTGGGCCGGTAGACGATCTCCCGGGGCAGGACCGAGGCCGCCGCCTCCTTCAGGACGGCCTTGCCCTGCCGTCCGGTGATCTTGCGGTCGCCGGGTACGGCGAACGCCGCCTTCACCACCTCGACGTCCACGTACGGCACCCGCACCTCGGTCGACGCGGCCATGCTGGAGCGGTCCGTGTACGCGAGGTTCAGGCCCGGCAGGAACATCCGGGCGTCGCCCAGGCACATGCGGTTGACGAAGTCGTCCAGGTCGTTGTCCTCGTAGACGTCCGCGTGCTCGGTCAGCACGTCCTCGACGGACCCGGCCAGGTCCGGATCGACCAGGGCGAGCAGCTCCTCCCGGTCGTACATGGTGTAGCTGCGCCGGAACGCGGTCTCCTCCGGCAGCTCGGCGAAGGACAGGAACCGCTTCGCGAAGCGCACCGACCGGTACCCGCGGCGGGCCGAGGCGACCGGCAGCCGCTCCACCGCCCTGGACACGCCGCGCCGCACGGGCCGCGGGACGCGCTGGTAGCGCAGCGCGAGCAGATTGGCCAGGTGCTTGCGGTACCCGGCGAACAGCTCGTCGGCGCCCATCCCCGACAGCATCACCTTGACCCCGGCCTCCCGGGCGGCCGAGCAGATCAGGTACGTGTTGATCGCGGCGGGGTCACCGATCGGCTCGTCCAGGTGGTACGTCATCCGCGGCAGCAGGTCGAGCACGTCCGGGGCGATCTCGATCTCGTGCAGGTCGACGCCGAACCGCGCGGCCACCTGCCGGGCGTAGCGCAGGTCGTCGGGCATCGCCTCGAACCTGGCGTCCTCGGCGCGGAACCCGATCGTGTAGGCGGAGATGCCCGGTCGGTGGCGGGCGGCCAGCGCGGTCAGGTAGCTGGAGTCCAGGCCGCCGGAGAGGAAGGTCGCCACGGGGACGTCGGAGAGCAGGTGCTGCCGGGTCGACTCCTCGACGACGGCGGCGAGGTCGGGCTGTTCGCCCGCCAGGGCCCGCTCGCGGCCCTCGGCCGCGACGTCCTTCAGGCTCCAGAACGTGCCGCGCTCCGCCCGGCCGTCGGGCCGCAACCTGAGCCAGCTGCCCGGCGGCAGCTTCTCCGCCTCGCGGAACGCGCAGCGCGAGTCCGGCACCCAGTAGTACAGCAGCGACGCCACCAGGGCCGCGTGGTCCACCTCCAGCGAGCCCCCGGTCGCGGCGGCCAGCGCCTTCAGCTCCGAGGCGAACACCAGGCCCCCGCCGCGCCGCAGCAGGAACAGCGGCTTGATGCCCAACTGGTCGCGGGCGAGGACCAGTTCACCGGTCCGCTCGTCGAAGACGCCGAACGCGAACATGCCGCGCAGCCGGGACAGACAGTCCGTGCCCCAGCGCCGCCATGCCTCCAGCAGCACCTCGGTGTCGGACGTGCCGCGGAAGCGCACCCCGGCGGCCGACAGCTCGGCCCGCAGCTCGGGCGCGTTGTACAGCTCGCCGTTGTACGTCAGGGCGAGGCCGTCCGAGACCATCGGCTGGGCGCCGGTCCCGGACAGGTCGATGATGGCGAGACGCCGGTGCCCCAGGTGCACCTCCCCGTCGCCGGCGGGATGGCTGTACCGGCCCGCCCCGTCCGGCCCGCGGTGCGCGAGGACGTCGGTGAGCCGGTCGGTGACCGCCTTCCCGCCCGGCCACCGGTACGTGCCTGCGATGCCACACATGTCCTACCGCGCCTCCTGGTCGCTGTCCGGGACCCGTGCGGCCCACATCGGCTGCCGCTCCGGCCGCGGCTGGCCTTCCCCCACTGCCTGAACGGCGTGGGAGGTGCCCCCGCCCACCGCCTCGACGGCGTGGGAGGTACTTCCGCCGTGCTGCCGGGCGTACCGCTCGCCGTGGCCGCGCAGCGCGATGTGCCCGTCCCACAGCGTCCCGTCGGTACGGTCCCGCGGATCGGGGTCGATCAGCACCACACCGAGCACCGTGACGCGCTGGTCCGCCAGTTGCCGCGCCACGGTGTGCAGCCAGGCCGCGCTGCCGTGCCCGGCCCGTACGACGAGCACCGCCCGGGTGCCGAGGTACTGCAAGTCGGTCCAGGCGGTGCCCGGCGCGACCGAGCCGACGCCGATCCGGCGCTCCTGGTCCGGCAGGTCCGCGGCCCGCTCGCCGCCGACCACGGCCGGGCCGCCCGGCTCCTGGCGGACTCCGGCCAGCTGCGGCCCCGGCAGGCCGTCGACGATCACCACCGGTTCCTCCGCCGTCAGTTCCCCGGCGAGATCCAGGGCGATCGCGCCGGCGTTGCGCGCGCAGCCCAGTTCCAGCAGCGACAGCGGTTCCGCGGAGCCGCGCACGGTGCGGGCCAGGGTCGCGGTGAGCCGGGTCCGTGCGGCCCGGGTCCGGCGGCGCCGCCACGGGCCGCCGGAGCGGCGGGGCAGCTCCGCGATGACCGAGGCGCCCAGGTTCGCCGCGATCTCCCGGCGCAGCACGGGCCGGTCCGCCACCACCGCGCCGACCGCGGCCAGCGCGAGCCCGAGGACCAGCCCGAGGACGAGTCCGAGCGCGGCGTCGGTGACGACGGCCCTGGGCAGCGAGTGCCGCACCGGGCGCGGGGCGTCCACGATCTGCGTGCCGGAGACGACCCGGGGCACGCCGATCCGCGCCTCCTCGGCGCGCTGGCCGAAGTCGGCGATCCGCGAGGTGAGTTCGGCCCGGCGGGCGAAGAGCGTCTCGCTGCTCGCCGACCCCTGCGGGTCGCCCTCGGTCGACGACTGGCCGCCGATCTCCTTGTTGACCTCGGCGAGCTCGTCCTGCATGCGGGCGCGCTGGTCGAGCAGGGCCTTGGCCTCGGCCTGTGCGGTCTCCCGCATCCGCCTGACATGGTCCGCGACGAACGCGTCCGCCAGCGCCTTCGCCCGTGCCACCGCCTGGGCCTCGCTGCCGGCCGTCACATCGATCCGCAGCATGTTGTTGGTCAGCCCGGTGCCCCGGTACTGCCGCAGGAAGTCCTCCGGGCGCTCCGGGGACTTGAGGCTCTTCAGGGCCGCGGCGGCGATCCGCGTGGTCCCCAGCACCTCGATGTCGGTACGCATCAGCGTTCCGGTGTCGTTCGGCTGGTCCTCCTGGTGCGCGACGAGCACCTTCGTCGCCGCGGACGGCGGGGGCGGCAGCAGGACCGCCACCGCCGCGCCGATCAGCAGCCCCAGCAGCGCCGCGGCGTACCAGAGGCGGCGGCGCCTGCGCACCGCCACCACCAGCGCCTGTACATCGAGCAGCGGAGCGGCCGCCGGTGCTTCGGCGGTCGTGGTCGTGGTCATCCCGGACCTCCCGCCGCGTGGCCGGGCACCGCGAGCGCCAGCGTGTGATTCTCCGCGGGGGTGCCGGCGGACCGTGCCGGACGGGCCCGGACCGCGCCGGTGACGACGATGCCGACGATCTCGTGCCCCGCGTCCGCGCACGCCTCGGCGAGCCCGGTCAGCTCGTCCGCGGTCCAGGTGCCCGCGCTGAGCACGATCAGGACACCGGACTCGGTGCCGCGGTCCGGCACCGTCGGCCGGGACACCGAGACCTCCGCCACCCGCAGCAGCGGATCGCTTCTGGCCTCGGCGACGAGCTGGCCTGCGGCCCGGCGGGCGATCTCGTCGCCGTCCGGTACGACGACCAGCAGCCGCCGGGGAGCGGGCACCCGCTCCCGCAGCCGGGCGCACACCCGCCGGTAGCGGATCCGCCTGCTGGCCTCGTCCCCGGACATCCGCGGAGCCGGTACGTCCCACCGCGTGTCGACACCGAGGAACCGCCGGACCCGGCCCCGCGGGCCACCGCCCGGCGACTGCCGCTCGCGCCGTTCACCGGGTACGTCGACGGTGCCGAGCAGCGCCGAGCCCAGCGCCGCGGCGATCTCCGCCCCGGTGCGCGGCCGGCGGCCGGCCCGGGCGGCGGCGAGATGGCCGACCACCGCGAACAGGAAGAACAGCAGCGCCCCGGCGACGACGAACTGCGTCCGCGTGGGCGGCGCCTCGCCCGTCGGCCGGGCCGCGGGACCCATGACGACCATGCCGGCCCGGTCGGACGCCGGGTCGGCCTCGTCGAGCTTCTTCATGGCCTCCTGGAGCGACGTGCGCAGCTTCTCCAGCTCGGTGCGGGCCTGCACGCCCTCCACGGTCCGCCCCGGATCGGCGGCCTCGGCCAGCTCGGTGATGCGGCGGTCGGCCTGCTCCACCTTCTTGCGCAGCGCCTCCAGGTCCGTCGTCGCGTCCGACTCGGTGCTCTCGCCCGCGACCCGGGCCGCGAAGGTGACGTACTGCTGGGCCACCTGGTCGGAGAGGCGCTGCGCGTGCTCCGGGGTACTGGCCGTGCCCGAGATCTTGAGGATGTTCCCGTTGGTGGCCTGGGCGCTCACCTGGTCCCGCAGGTCGGTGCCGTCGACCCCGGGCCAGCGCAGCGCGGTGGCCGCGCGGTCGACCACCTGCGAACTGGTCGCGATCTCCGCCTGGGTCAGCAGCTCGCGCTCCTCCCACTGCCCCGGCAGCAGCACCGACGCCGTCGTCGTGTACTTCGGCGGGAACAGCAGCGAGGCGCCGTAGCCGGTGAGCGCGCCCACCACGGCGAGGGCGGCGAGCAGCCGCCAGCGCCGGCGGAAGATCCGCCCGATGGTGACCAGGCGTATCGGGTCATCGCTCAACGACGCCGCCTCCTCCGTACCCGGACAGGCCCGCCCGCCGGCACCGCGGTGCGGTCCCGGCAGGCGGCGGCGTAGGCGGCGAGCAGGGAGGCTTGCGAGTTGCGCCAGGCGAGCGGCCCGGTGATCCGCTCCTGGCCGATCTTGCCCATCCGGGCCCGCTGCTCGGGGTCGTCGAGGAGCAGGGCGACGAGCCGGGCGAACTCCGCCTCGTCGTCGTCGGGCGCGTAGAGGGCGGCGTCACCGGCGGAGACGCGCGCCTCCTTCAGGTCGAACGAGACGACCGGCCGGCCCATCGCCATGTACTCCAGGACCTTGTTCATGGTCGACACGTCGTTGAGCGGGTTGCACGGGTCGGGGGAGAGGCACACGTCCGCGGTGGACAGGTAGCGCACCAGGTCGGCGTCCGGGATACGCCCGGTGAACTCCACCTGGTCGCTGAGTCCGAGCTGCCGGGACAGCTCCACCATCGCGTCGAAGGCGTCGCCGGAGCCGACGAACACCGCGTGCCAGTCGGTCCGCCCCTGCTCGTCGCGGAGCCTGGCAAGGGCCCGCAGGGCGTAGTCGACACCGTCCTGCGGTCCCATCACACCGAGGTAGCACAGCAGATGGGGCTTGCCGCGCTTCAGCTCCGGCTCGGGCGGCACCGGCTGGAACCGGTCCGTCTGCGGCGCGCTGCGCACCACGAACACGTCCTCGGGCCGCCGGCCGCCACGGCGCTGCGCGACCTCCTTGTAGCTCTCGTTCGTGGCGAGCACGACGTCCGCGGCCCGGTAGGTCAGCCGTTCCAGCGCGCACACGCCGCGGTAGAGCAGGTCCTCGCCGCGGTCGAACCGGGACAGGTACAGCTCGGGCACCAGGTCGTGCTGGTCGAAGACGAACCGGGCCCCGCGCCGCTTCGCCCAGCGGGCCGCCAGGAACAGCAGGTCCGGCGGGTTGCAGGCGTGGACCACGTGCACCGGGCCGACCTTGCGGACCAGCCGCATGGTGTGCCACAGCGCCGAGCCGTACTCCCGCAGATAGCCGGCCGGTCCGCCGGTGGCGGCGTGCAACGGGTAGCGGTGGATCCGCACCCCGTCGATCACCGCCTCGGGTTCCGTGTCCCGCTTCGTTCCCCGGGGGCAGATGACGTGCACCTCCCACCCCGCGTCGCGCAGCGTCGTGCACTCCTGCCACACCCGCCGGTCGAACGGCACCGACAGGTTCTCCACCAGGATCAGCGCGCGTCGGCCCGGCCGTACGCCGCTACCCTTGTCCTCGAACGATGTGTCACCAAGCAAGGCCCACGTACCCCGGTTCGGCCCGGCGCGCCTCGGCGTCGGGAAGGCGGACTAGATCGACGATCGCCGGGCCGCTGCCGTGCGGCAGCGCCGACAGCACGGCCGGGTCCCTGGTCCCGACCAGGCACACCTCGGCGTGCTCGAGCACTTCCGCGACGGAGTTCGCGAGAAGCTGCGACAGGTGCGGCAGCCGGTGCTCGATGTACTCGCGGTTCGCGCCGAGGAGCCGGGACAGGCTCACGTTGGCGTCGTAGATCCGCAGGTCGTACCCCTTGCCGAAGAGCCGCTCCGCCAGTTCCACGAGCGGGCTCTCGCGCAGGTCGTCGGTGCCGGGCTTGAAGGACAGCCCGAACATCCCCACCCGGCGCTTGCCGGTGCGCTCGACCAGCTCCACCGCGCGCTGAAGATGGTCGGCGTTGGAGGGCAGCACATGGGACAGGATGGGCACCGAGACGTCCGCCCGCTGCGCCGCGTGGACCAGGCTGCGCAGGTCCTTGGGCAGGCAGGAGCCGCCGAAGGCGAAGCCGGGCCGCAGATAGGCGGGGCTGATGTTCAGTTTGCGGTCGGCCAGGAAGACGTCCATCACCTGGTGCGAGTCCACCCCGAGCGCCTGGTAGACCGCGCCCAGCTCGTTCGCGAAACCGATCTTCAGTCCGTGGAAGGCGTTGTCCGCGTACTTGATCGCCTCGGCCGTCGCGACCGGCACCCGGAACACCTCGCCGGGCAGTCCGTCGTACAGCCGCGCCACCACGTCGCCGCTCGCCGTGTCGAACTCGCCGATGACGGTCTTCGGCGGGTCGAAGAAGTCCCGCACGCTCGTGCCCTCGCGCAGGAACTCCGGATTGACCGCGACCCCGAAGTCCGCCCCGGCCGTGCCGTCGGCGAACTTCTCCAGGATCGGCACCAGCAGGTTCAGGCAGGTGCCCGGCAGCATGGTGCTGCGGAACACGACCGTGTGCCGCTCCTCGCGCCCGGCCAGCGCGGCCCCGATCTGCTCGGCGACCCGCTCCAGGTACGTGGTGCACAGACTGCCGTTGGGCTCCGACGGCGTGCCCACGCAGACCAGCGACACATCACTGTTCGCGATCGCCTCGCGGACGTCGGCGGTGGCGCGCAGCCGTCCGCTCCGCACGGCCTCGCCGACCAGTTCCCCGATACGTTCCTCGACCACCGGGGCCTTGCCGTCGTTGACCAGGTCGATCTTCACCTGGCTGATGTCCACCCCGATGACGTCGTGCCCCAGGCCGGCCAGGCACGCGGCCGACACACAGCCCACGTAGCCGAGCCCTAAAACGCTGACTCTCATGACCCGTTCCTCCCCCCAGGCAGGCCCTCGCGGCCTGCCGTTCGTGCGCCGACCGGACGTTGAACCACGGCCCCCCGTGCGTCAGTAGGCCCCCTGTCCCTGAAGCACGGCACGCAGTGTTTTCCACAAGATCACGGTGTCCAGGGCGAGCGACCAGTCCTCCACGTACCGCAGGTCGAGGCGGACCGCCTCCTCCCACGGCAGGTCGCTGCGCCCGCTGATCTGCCACAGGCCGGTCAGTCCGGGCTTGACCAGCAGCCGCCGCCTGATGTCCGGGCCGTAAGCGGCGGACTCCTCGGGCAGCGGAGGCCGCGGACCGACGAGCGACATCGATCCGGTGAGTACGTTGAACAGTTGCGGGAGTTCGTCGAGCGAGTACCGGCGCAGCACCCCGCCCACCCGGGTCACCCGCGGATCCCGGCGGAGCTTGAACATCACGCCCGCGCCCTCGTTGAGGCCGGCCAGCCCGGCCTTCGCCCGGTGGGCCCCGGCGACCATGGTGCGGAACTTGTAGATGGTGAACTCGCGGCCGTCCTTGCCGACCCGCTGCTGCCGGTACAGCGCCCCGCCCCGGCTGTCCACCAGGACGAGCAGTCCGACGAGCACCATCAGCGGCGCGAACAGCAGCAGCAGGACCGCCGCGCCCAGCCGGTCCACGACCCCCTTGACCGCCCGGCGGCCCCCGGTGAAGGTCGGCATGCTGACCCGCAGCAGCGGTATCCCGAGCACCGCGTCGACGTGCAGCCGCGGGCCCGCCACCTCCATCAGCACGGGCGCCACCACCATCTCGGCGTCGCTGCCCTCGAGGTTCCAGGCCAGCCGTTGCAGCCGGTCCGGCGACCAGTGCGGGTCCGGGGTGACCGCGACGACACGGTAGCCGTCGCGGCGGACATGGCCCGCGACGTCCGCCAGCCGGCCGACGACCGGGACCCCGTCCAGCCGGTCACCCTCGGAGCCGAGCCCGTCCGGTGTGCACACGGCCTCCACGCGCCAGCCCAGGTGCGGGAACTTGCGGGTGCGGGTGATCAGGTCGCGCACGGTGTCCGGGCTGCCGGCGGCGAGCACCGGTCTCAGGCACCGTCCCTCCTTGCGCTCCCGGTGCAGCCAGATGCGCAGCAGATAGCGCGTGGGCATGACCACGAGCGCGATCGCGGGGATCGCCACGAAGATCCAGAGTTTGATGTTGCGCGAGGTCAGGGCGATCCCGCCGAGCGCCAGGACGACGGTCGCCATGAACAGCGAGCGGCCGAACCGGCGGAATTCCTCGGCCCCCTGGCCGAGCACGGCCGGGGACCACGCCCGGCTCACCGCGAGCGCTCCCAGCACCAGCAGCTCAGTGCCGAACGCGAGTATCGTCCACTTCTCGTGCCAGTTGGCCGCGTCGCGGGCCCCGAAGAAGTTGCCGATCGCCACCACCACCAGGGCGGTGGTCAGGGTATCGCTGAGGATGACGGTACGGCGGTACCGCTGCTCCCAGTCGATCACGGGCTGACGCAGTGTCCCGTTCACCAGACGCCCGTGCGTCGATGGCAACGGGCCGGCTAATTCCCCCTGCTGTACAGACCCCCGCAGGTCGCCAGTGGGCTCGACGTGTTCGCTCCACACGGATCCTCCCCCTCCGGGAGGCCTCCCCAGCCCCCCGCGCTGTCGCACCCCCCGGGAGGCACCCCCTGCCCCCCGCGCCGCGCCGTTCCTCCCCCCGGGAGGCCCCCGCCTCCCGCGCCGCGCCGAATTCCCCCCGGAAGGCACCCCCGCCTTCCGTGCTGTCGGTCCCCCCGGGAGGCAACCCCCGCCTCCCGCGTCGCGCCGTTCCTCCCGCCGGAAGGCCCCCGCCTTCCGTGCCGCGCGGGCACCCGTCGATTCCCCGGGGCACTCCCACACCCGAGGCTCAGATCGTCATTTGTCGCCTGGTGTCCGCATGTGAAGCACGGTCAATCTAGACCATCGGGGCGAGTATGTAGAGAGGGTGTGCGGGTTGTGTTCAAGCTTTGAGATTCGAATTACCGGCCAGTGATCGCGTGCCGGTGTGAACGCCTCCCGTGAGCGGTGTGAACGTCCGAGGTGAACGGTGCCGCGGACACGCCAAACGCCGCGGCGGACCGCGGCGTTCACAGTGCGTCCCGGGCCGCCGCGGCATTCACACCGTGCGTGTGACCGTGCCGCGGCCGGGTGCGGCTCCTTTGGAGGGACGGTCTTTCCTCGTGCTGGTCCTGGCGAATGGTGCTGGGCGGTTCGTGATCGGTGGGCTGGTCCAGGGCGGCGATGAGGTGTCCGAGGTCGCGGCGGTGGGATCCCGCGTTCCAGACGGCCCAGGTGCGCCGGACAATGGGATGGCCGGTCAGCGGGTACCAGGTGACGGTGTCGGGCAGGGGCTGGGACCAGCCGGGGGGCGCGAGGGTGAAGGCGTGGCCGGCGCTGACGGAGGCGAGTTTCACCTCCGCGATCAGTGGCTGCCCTTCGGGGGCGGGGACGCCCGGGTCGATGCCGTGGCTGCGCAGGACAGCGGTGAGTTCGTCGTACCAGGCGGGGCTGCCGGAGCGGGCAAAACCCACCCAGTCCAGTCCGTTCAGCGCGTCGAGACGGATGCCGTCGGGGCCGGCCAGCTCCGCGGCACGCTCCGTCGCGAGGAGAACTCCCAGGTGTTCTTCGACGACCGGCATCGCGTCGAATTCCTGTCCCAGGGGGCGTTCCCTCAGCAGGCCCAGGTGGAGGTCGCCTTTGCGCAGCTGGGCCAGTTGCGCGGAGGTGGACAGGTGCCTTGCCTGTACGCGTGTCGCAGGGTAGGCGGCGGCCAGGTCGAGCAGGGCTTTGGACAGCAGGTCGGCGGGGAGTTCCAGGGGGATGCCGATCCGCAGTGTGGTCGTGTCTTCCCCGGTGCGGGCCGCCATGGCGGCCAGTGCCTGGTCGTAGCGGGCCAGGACGGCACGGGCCTCGGCGAGCAGGGTCAGGCCGGTCTCGGTTGCCTGCACGCCGGTGGAGCTGCGGGTCAGCAGCCGGGTGCCGAACTCGCGTTCCAGGGCGTTGACCGTCTGGGAAAGGGCGGGCTGGCTGATGTGCAGCCGTCGCGCCGCCGCGGACAGGCCTCCCTCCTCGGCCACCGCCACGAACGCGCGCATTGCTCGGATCTCCATGCGCTCATCGCATCACGCTGCTGAGGGAACACGCCACACGCGTCCACGGAGCGAGGTGATGTCGCTGTCCGTGACACTCCTCTCGCGCCCGGGGACGAGCACGCACGAGTACCAGGACGTTGCCCCAGCGAGCCGGTGCCGTCCGGGTGGAATGCGGGCGCGGGCCGGCCGGGCGATGCCCGGCGCCATCACCGGAGCTTATAGCCGCCCTCGGCAGACGCTCTGGCCAGGCACTATGCAGGCGAGCGGGGCAGGAGTTGAGTAGGAGCCACCGGGCGGAACGACCGCCCGCCCTATCTCTGGGAGCCTCTTGTGTCTGAGCAGATCCCGTCCTACTTCACCGCGTTCAAGAACCTCGCGATGAGCCGCACCGCCTCGGGTGTCCTCACGCTGCGTTTCCACACCGACGACGGACCGGCCACCTTCACCGGCACCACGCACACCGACTTCCCCCGCGCCCTGTTCGAGATCGGTGAGGACCGCGACAACCGGGCGCTGGTGCTGACCGGCACCGGCGACCGGTTCATGACCGACATCGACGGTGCGAGCCTGGGCGACATCACCAAGCCCGCCCAGTGGGACCGCACCATCGCCGAGGGCCGCCGCGTACTGCAGCGCCTGGTCGACCTGGAGATGCCCGTCATCACCGCGGTCAACGGCCCCGCCTCCGTCCACAGCGAGTACGCCCTGCTCGCGGACATCGTCATCGCCGCCGACACCACCGTCTTCTCCGACTTCCCCCATCTGACCTTCGGCATCGTCCCCGGCGACGGCATCCAGATCGCCTGGGAAGAGGCCCTCGGCGTCAACCGCGCCCGCTACCTCACCCTGACCCAGGGCTCCTTCACCGCCGAGCAGGCCGAACGCTGGGGCGCCGTCGCCGAAGTCCTGCCGCTGGAGGAGGTACTGCCCCGCGCCCAGCAGCTCGCCGAGGACCTGGCCGCCAAGCCCCAGCTGCTCACCCGCTACCTCGCCGTCACCCTGCGCCAGCGCATCAGCCGCCGCATGGCCGAGGGCCTTCAGCTCGGCATGGCCCTGGAGGGCCTGACCGCCGCCGACCTCGCCTACCAGAGCAACTGAGAACGCCATGACGACCCACACGAGTTCCACCGACACCCCAGGCACCCTCCACCCCTGGCTCGCGGCCCTGCACGCCAGCTCCTCGCGCCTGGCCGACAGCGTCGGTGCCCTGTCCGAAGAAGAACTGCGACGGCCCTCGAAAGCCGGCCGGTGGAGCATCGCCCAGGTCCTCTCCCACCTGGGCAGCGCCGCCGAGATCTGCACCGCTCTGCTCCAACGCGGTATCACGGGCGACGAGAGGGCACCGACACCGCAGGACCTGGGGCCGGTATGGGACCGGTGGAACGCCCTGTCCCCGCTCACGCAGCGAGCGGCATGGCAGGCCGCCGACGCCCGCCACCTCGCACTGCTGGACTCCCTCCGGACGCCGCAGCAGCAGTCGGTGCGCGTCCCGTACTTCGCGGGCCTGCTCGACGTAGCTGTCTACGCCGGCTACCGGCTCTCCGAGCACTCCGTGCACGCCTGGGACATCGAGGCCGCCCTCAACCCGCAGGCCACCATTCCCGAGCCGGAGACGCGGCTGCTGTGGCAGCGGCTGGATGTGGTGGCCACCCGCTTCAGGGACGCCGGCACCCTGACCCGGCTCGCCCCCGCGCAACTCGCCCTCAACCTGAGCGAGCCGGCTACCGGCATGCTGCTGGACCTGGGCGCCGAGCTGCACCTGTACCCGTGCGAGCCGGCCGAACCGGCAGGCGTCCTCACCGGCACGGCGGAAGCCGTACTGCGCCTCGTCTACGGCCGCCACCAGCCCACGGACAACGTCCAGGTCACCGGAGCCGTCACCCTGGACGACCTGACATCCCTCTTCCCCGGCTTCTGAGCCCGCACCGCCACGGTGCCGGTGCCCCGACAGGGCACCGGCACCGTGGCGCCACACCCCATGAAGCCGGTACAGACACGACCCGCCGACATGAGAAAGGCAGCCACTTCCGTGATTTCTCGACGCGTGCTCATCACAGGAGCCTCGCGCGGTATTGGTCTGGCTGTGGCCGAACGCCTGACCAGCCAGGGCCATCGGCCGGTCGGCCTGGCACGCACCCCAGTCGGCACCTTCCCCGGAGAGCTCCACGCGGTCGACCTGTCCGATCCCTCCGCCACGGATCACGCGCTGCGCGCCGTTCTGGCCGACGGCCCCGTCGACGCCGTCGTCAACAACGTCGGCCTGGTCCGGCCCGCGCCCCTGCCCGACGTGCACCTGGGCGACCTGCACGCGGTCTACGACCTGACCGTCCGCGTCGCCGTCCAGACCGTCCAGGCCGCCCTGCCCTCCATGACCGGCCACGGCTGGGGCCGCATCGTCAACATCACCAGCCTGGTGACCCTGGGCAAGCCCGAACGCACCGCCTACGGAGCGGCCAAAGCAGCACTGGACTTCTGCACCCGGGCCTGGGCTGGTGAACTCGCCACCACCGGAGTGACCGTCAATTCCGTCGCCCCCGGGCCGACCGAGACCGAACTCTTCCGCGCCAACAACCCCACCGGTTCCCCCTCCGAACGACGCTACCTCGCCGGTGTGCCCACGGGGCGCCTGGGCCGGCCGGACGACGTCGCCGCGGCCGTGTGCTTCCTGCTGTCCCCCGACGCCGGCCACATCACCGGACAGATCATGCGCGTGGACGGCGGCGCCAGCACCGGATGACCCACCACAAGCGGTCACGGCCGAGACCACAGCGGGACGGCGGACCTCCGATGCGGAGCCCCGTGACGGGCGATGCCCGGAACCCGTGAACCAGCGTCCCCCGGCCTCTCCTTCGGAGAGGGCCTTACCTGTATGGACTGCGACGTGAGGCGTGCCGGAGCGATCCACTCGACCACCGCAGCGGGTCGCGCGGTGATCTGCTCTCTCCTGCTGTCGATCTTGTCTCGACGCGCGGGCGTGACTGCTGGTTGCGAAAGGATCTTCATGTGCGACAGCCGAGCCGGACCGGCGAATGCCCAGCCCAGCCTGTCCCTCGAAAGGAGCCGCACCCGCCGCGGCCTCCCGTCAGCGGGCGGCGAGCAGCTCCAGCGTGTCGATGACGCGGTTCGAGAAGCCCCACTCGTTGTCGTACCAGGCGACCACCTTCACATGGCGGCCGTCGACGCGGGTGAGAGCCGAGTCGAAGATCGACGAGGCGGGGTTGCCCGTGATGTCGGACGACACCAGCGGGTCGTCGGAGTACTCGAGCACACCGGCCAGCGGCCCCTGCGCCGCGGCACGGTAGGCCGCCAGCACGTCCTCGCGCGTCACGTCGCGGGCGACGGTCGTGTTGAGTTCGACGATCGAGCCCACCGGCACCGGTACGCGGATCGAGTCGCCCGACAGCCTGCCGTCCAGGCCCGGCAGCACCAGGCCGATCGCCTTGGCGGCACCGGTCGTCGTCGGCACGATGTTCACGCCGGCGGCCCGGGCTCGCCGGGGGTCGCGGTGCGGCCCGTCCTGGAGGTTCTGCTCCTGGGTAAAAGCGTGCACCGTCGTCATGAACCCGTGCTCGATCCCGGCCAGTTCGTCCAGCACCTTGGCCAGCGGCGCGAGCGCGTTGGTCGTGCACGAGGCGTTCGAGACGACGGTGTGCAGGTCCGGGTCGTAGGCGTCGGTGTTGACCCCGAACGCGAGGGTAACGTCGGCGCCGTCCGACGGCGCGCTGACGAGCACCTTGCGCGCACCCGCGTCGAGGTGGGCGCGGGCCGCCTTGGCCGAGGTGAAGCGGCCGGTGGCCTCCAGGGCGAGGTCGACGCCGAGTCCGGCCCACGGCAGCCGCGCCGGTTCGCGCTCGGCCAGCACCCTGATCCGGTGCCCGTCGACCACGAGGGTGTCCCCGTCGACGGAGACCGGACGTCCGAGGCGCCCTGCCGTGCTGTCGTACGCGAGCAGCCGGGCGAGCGTGGCGGGCTCGGTGAGGTCGTTGACGGCGACGATCTCCAGGTCGCTGTCGCGCTCCAGCAGCGCGCGCAGCACATTGCGTCCGATACGGCCGAATCCGTTGATGGCGATGCGAGTCATGGTGGTGGTCCCTTCCCTTCGCCACCAGGCTCGCTCGCGGCCCGCGCCGCTGACAGTGGCGCGATCGCCACGGTTCACAAGGATCCCGCCACCCTTGCTCGCGCCGCGCGAAGCGGCTCCCGCCGCGCGCCGCTACTCACCCCGGGTGAAGGTGCGCCGGTACTCGCTCGGCGTGGTGCCCAGGATGCGCTGGAAGTGCAGCCGCAGGTTCGCGCCGGTGCCGAGCCCGGCGTCGGCGGCGATCTGCTCGACGCTGCGCTGCGAGCGTTCGAGCAGTTCACGGGCGAGATCGACGCGGGCGCGCATCACCCACTGCATCGGCGTGTAGCCGGTCTCCTCCACGAAGCGCCGGGAGAACGTGCGCGGCGAGACCCCGGCCTGCCGCGCCAGCACGTCGAGGGTGAGCGGCTCGCCGAGCCGGTGCAGCGCCCACTCGCGGGTGGCCCCGAAACGCTCGCCGACCGGCTCGGGCACGCTGCGCGGCACGTACTGGGCCTGCCCGCCGCTGCGGTAGGGGGCCGCGACCAGACGGCGGGCCGCGTGGTTGGACGCGGCCACCCCGAGGTCACCGCGCAGGATGTGCAGACACAGGTCGATGCCGGAGGCGGCACCGGCCGAGGTGAGCACGCTGCCCTCGTCGACGAAGAGCACGTTCTCGTCGACCCGGACGAGCGGATGCCTGGCCGCGAGCGCCCGCGTGTAGTGCCAGTGCGTGGTGGCGCGCCTGCCGTCGAGCAGACCTGTGGCGGCGAGCGCGAACGCGCCCGTCGAGATGGCGGCGAGCCGCGCGCCCCGGGCGTGGGCGGCGATCAGCGCGTCCACGACGGCCCCCGGCGGGTCGTCGCGGTCCGGGAACCGGTAGCCGGGCACGAAGACGATGTCCGCCCACGCGAGCGCGTCCAACCCGTGCGCGACGGCGTACGACAGACCGTCGCCGCCGGTCACCAGGCCGGGCACCGCCCCGCACACCCGCACCTCGTACGGCATGCTCGCGCGGGTCGTGAACACCTGCGCGGGGATGCCGACGTCGAGCGGCTTGGCGCCTTCGAGGACCAGGACGGCGGCGCGGTGCGGACGGGAGGCTGGCATGCGCACGAGGCTACGTGCGGGCCGGCGCCGCCGCTCAGCCGGCGCCGTCCCCGGCGAACTCCGCCAGGTGCAGGGTGTTCCCGCCGCGCAGGACCGTGACCTCGCGGCGTCCGGGCAGGTCCACGAAGGGGCAGCCGTCCGGCCCTTCGCGCAGGGCCGCCGACGCGTCGCCCGGCGCGATCCACCTTGGGCACAGCGGCGGCGGTGTTGGGCGGGCCGTCGGCGCCGCCTGCGTCTCCTGCGTCTCCTGCGCCGGCTGTACGG
>NZ_JBHWHV010000046.1:0-84228 GCF_042732375.1 Streptomyces sp. NPDC059785 | reverse complement strand
TGCGTTTCCGACTCTATCAGACCGTTTCCGGTTCCGATTTCCTCGGTGCTTTCCAGGTTTCCGCTCTCGCGGTTTCCTTTCCGGCGGTTCCGACTTTATCAGAAGTTTTGGGCCGGTCTTACCGGGGTCCAATTCTGAAACATCGGGAGTGGCTTCTCGGAAAGCGATGCTTCCAGAAGCAGACAGAGACTGTCCGTTGCCGCTGACCGTAACCGATTCTAGGCAACTGTTCGAATCTACCTCCCCGCAGGACCCGTGTCAACGGTTTCCTTGGGGCGAAGAGGAGACTAGCAGCTCAGCGAGGGTGCACGCACATCAGGCGGCGGTCGGGACGGTGGCGCTGCGCTCGGCCGCCTCGACGTCGCCGGTCTCGCCCGAGCGGGCCGCGCGTCCGCCCAGGACATAGACGTACGCGAGGAATGCCAGCTCAGCGGCGATACCGATGGCTATTCGGGCCCAGGTCGGCAGGCCCGAGGGCGTGACGAAGCCTTCGATGGCTCCCGAGACGAAGAGGACGAGGGCGAGGCCGACCGCCATGCCGAGGGCTGCTCGGCCCTCCTCCGCGAGGGCCGTACGGCGGGAGCGGGGGCCAGGGTCGATGAGGGTCCAGCCCAGCCGCAGACCGGTGCCGGCGGCGACGAAGACGGCGGTCAGTTCGAGCAGGCCGTGCGGCAGGATCAGGCCGAGGAAGGTGTCCAGGCGGCCGGCCGACGACATGAGACCGATGCCGACGCCCAGGTTCAGCATGTTCAGGAAGAGGATCCAGATGACCGGGATGCCGAGGAAGACACCGAGGACCAGGCACATCGCGGCGGCCTGAGCGTTGTTCGTCCACACCTGGGCGGCGAAGGACGCCGCCGGATGGCTGGAGTAGTAGGTCTCGTACTCGCCCCCGGGACGGGTGAGGTCGCGCAGTTCGCTCGGGGCGGCGATCGATGCCTGGACCTCGGGGTGGGCTCCGATCCACCACCCCAGGAGGGCGGCCACCACCGTGGAGAGGAGTGCGGTGGGCACCCACCAGTGACGCGAGCGGTAGACCGCGGCGGGGAAGCCCTGGGTGAGGAACAGGGTGACGTCGCGCCAGGAGGCGCGGCGGGTGCCTGTCACGGCACTACGCGCGCGTGCCACCAATTGGCTCAGCCGTCCGGTCAGCTGGGGGTCCGGGGCGCTGGACTGGATCAACGAGAGGTGAGTGGCGGTTCGTTGGTAGAGAGCGACGAGTTCGTCGGCCTCGGCACCGTTGAGGCGGCGCCTGCGGCGCAGCAGTGCGTCGAGGCGGTCCCATTCGCCACGATGGGTGGAGACGAACACGTCGAGGTCCATCGGCTGTGCTGCTCCTCGCGCTCTCGAACTGCGTGTCAGCTTGTCGTACTGCGGCGTTCTCGCTCTCAGCTTGGCAGACTGTCCGTGCTCGGGGCGGGTCAGGGGAAGGACGGCGGGCGTGAGTGAGCTAGTTACGGGCGAGGCGGTGGCGCTGGAGTTGCGCCCCGCGAAGCTGCCGAGCCGGGCACTGGCCGTGCTGCTCGATCTGGCCGTGGCGATGATTGCCTACATCATGGTGAACATCGGTCTGGTCATCGCCACGGCCAGTCTGGACGAGGCCGCGCAGGTTGCGGTCTCGATCGCGTCCTTCCTGCTGGTGCTGGTGGGCGGGCCGATCGCGGTGGAGACGCTCAGCCACGGACGGTCGCTGGGCAAGCTGGCGTGCGGGCTGCGGGTGGTACGGGACGACGGGGGCCCGATCCGGTTCCGGCACGCGTTGGTCCGGGGCGCGGTCGGGGTGGTGGAGATCCTGATGACGTTCGGGGTCGTCGCGTGCATCGCGTCCCTGGTCTCCGCGCGCGGCCGACGGCTCGGCGATGTTTTCGGGGGGACCTTGGTCGTACGGGAGCGGGTGGCTGCCGGGCAGGCTCGGTTCGTGCCTCCGCCGCCGCCCTGGCTCGTGGGGCGGTTCGCCGAGCTGGATCTGTCGGCGGTTCCGGACGGGCTGTGGCTCGCGGTCCGGCAGTACCTGACGCGGATGCAGCAGTTGGACCCCCAGGTCGGCTGGACTATGGCGCAGCAGCTCGCGAACGATCTCGCGGCGTTCACAGGGTCGCCGACGCCGCAGGGGGTTCCGCCGGCCGCGTATCTGGCGGCCGTGATGCAGGAGCGCCAGGCGCGGGAGGTACGGCGTGCGTTCAGCGCGGCGAACGCGGCTGCCGCATCGCCTTCGGCTTCCGCTCCGGTCGCAGGGCCGACCACCTCGCCCTTCGCGGGGCCCGCCGCAGTCCCGGCCACCGGACGGCTTCCCTCCTACGGCTACGGAGGCCCTGCGACGGCGGCTGCGGGGGTGCCCCCTGTCGAGTCGGCGCCGGGGCCGTCCGAGCGGCCGCAGGACGGAGAGCCGCGTCCGCCTGCCACGGGGTTCGCACCGCCCGCCTGATCCTGCGACAGCGGTGACAGCAGCGGGTCAGCCGAACACCGACGGCGGCGTTTCGAGGTGTTCCAGCTCGATGCCGGGGGCCGCCAGGACCACGTCTCCTGCGATGTGCACGGCGTGCTGTTCACCGGTGTCCAGCGCTGTGACCTGGTATTCGTCCACGGTCAGGGGGCCGTTGTCAGTGGCGTGTGCTTCTCTCGAGATCAGGGCCCAGGACTGGTCGAGGGTGCGCGGGGCGAGGACCGGGTCCGTGAAGGCGACGAGGCGTACGCGAGTGGCGGTCGAATCGGGGGTGAGGCGCAGCAGACGCGAGGTGGCGACGAGGAAGGCCGGTGAGGTGCCGGTGAAGGCATGGGCGGGGACGTTGCCTTCGGCGGCCTCGGTGCCGGTGGGGTCGGTGCGGACCCAGGTGACGCCGTCGAGGGCGGCGCCGCGGACCTGCCAGCTCGCGGCGTGGAGTTCCAGGCGGATGGGGCGGCCGAGGTCGTCGAGGGCGAGGTCGACGGAACCGGCGTGATCGCCGGAGGGGGTGGTGAGCTGGGAGACGTAGCGCCAGCCGGAGGGGCCGGGCGCGCAGTGGAAGTGTTCTTCTGCGAGGGGGGTGTGATCGTGCGGATCGTGAAGCGAATAACGGCCGCGGGGCATCGGTGTGGTGGTCCTGACGTGGGTTGAGTTCCTGGCTCAGGTGCGGTGGTTCCCACTCGGTGTGGTGGTCCTGGCTCTGATCAACGAGCAGGCCCCCGGCACCGGGGTGCGGGGGGCCTGCCTGGGACCTGGCCTGCTGCTGACGAGCGCGTCAGTGCACGGACGCGCTCATCGTCAGCCGGTCGGCCGGACGGTCCGTGAGCCGGTCCGCCGGCCGACGGACGTGCTCAGTAGCGGTAGTGGTCCGGCTTGAACGGGCCCTCGACCTCGACACCGATGTACGCGGCCTGCTCGGGGCGGAGCGTGGTGAGCTTCACGCCGAGCGAGTCGAGGTGGAGACGGGCGACCTTCTCGTCGAGGTGCTTGGGCAGCACGTAGACGTCGGTCGGGTACTCGTCGGGCTTGGTGAACAGCTCGATCTGGGCCAGGGTCTGGTCCGCGAAGGAGTTGGACATCACGAACGAGGGGTGGCCGGTGGCGTTGCCCAGGTTCAGCAGGCGGCCCTCGGAGAGGACGATGAGCACCTTGCCGTCGGGGAACGTCCAGGTGTGGACCTGCGGCTTGACCTCGTCCTTGACGATGCCGGGGACCTTGGCGAGGCCGGCCATGTCGATCTCGTTGTCGAAGTGGCCGATGTTGCCGACGATCGCCTGGTGCTTCATCTTGGCCATGTCCGCGGCCATGATGATGTCCTTGTTGCCGGTCGTGGTGACGAAGATGTCGGCCTTGTCGATGACCTCGTCGAGCGTCGTGACCTGGTAGCCGTCCATCGCCGCCTGGAGGGCGCAGATCGGGTCGATCTCGGTGACGATGACGCGGGCGCCCTGTCCGCGCAGGGACTCCGCGCAGCCCTTGCCCACGTCGCCGTAGCCGCAGACGACCGCGGTCTTGCCGCCGATGAGGACGTCGGTGGCGCGGTTGATGCCGTCGATCAGGGAGTGGCGGCAGCCGTACTTGTTGTCGAACTTCGACTTGGTGACGGCGTCGTTGACGTTGATCGCCGGGAACAGGAGGGTGCCGTCGCGCTGCATCTCGTACAGGCGGTGGACGCCGGTCGTGGTCTCCTCGGTGACGCCGCGGATCTCCGAGGCGAGCTGGGTCCACTTCTGCGACCCGTCGCTGATGGTGCGGTGCAGGAGTTCCAGGATGACGCGGTGCTCGTCGGACTCGGCGGTGTCGACGGAAGGGACCTTGCCGTCCTTCTCGTACTCGACGCCCTTGTGGACGAGGAGGGTGGCGTCGCCGCCGTCGTCCAGGATCATGTTCGGGCCGCCGGTGGGGCTGTTCGGCCAGGTCAGGGCCTGCTCCGTGCACCACCAGTACTCCTCCAGGGTCTCGCCCTTCCAGGCGAAGACCGGGATGCCCTGGGGGTTGTCCGGGGTGCCGTTCGGGCCGACGGCGATGGCGGCGGCGGCGTGGTCCTGGGTGGAGAAGATGTTGCAGGAGGCCCAGCGGACCTCGGCGCCCAGGGCGACCAGGGTCTCGATGAGGACGGCGGTCTGCACGGTCATGTGCAGGGAGCCGGTGACGCGGGCGCCGGCCAGCGGCTGCGCCTCGGCGTACTCCTTGCGGATCGCCATCAGGCCGGGCATCTCGTGCTCGGCGAGGGTGATCTCCTTGCGGCCGAAGGTGGCCAGGGAGAGGTCGGCGACCTTGAAGTCCTGTCGGTTGTCGACAGTCGTCATTACGAGCTGCTCCTCGGGATCGGGGCGAGGTGGATACGGCTGGTCTGCGCGGCGGCGGGCACACGCCTGCCCGACTGGGCACGGGCATGCCCTGGTACGCGCAGCGCAGTCCGTCGGAGGCCCTCTCTCCCTCGGCCGGCGCTCGCTGGCACCGCCCGACCGCCATCAGCAGCGACGTCTGGCTCGGTACCAAAGCTACACCGGTACCCCGGCGCGCCCCAGTCCGCCTCCGCTCCCGGCCGCCGCTACGGCGACGGGGCCCGCCTGTGGGTCAGGGGGCCCCGTCGTCGTAAGAAGGTTGTGTGCGAGGCGCGTACCGGCGGTGGTCAGTGGCCGGGGACCTGGGCAGGGCCGCCAGGGGTGGCCTCGCGGTCGGGGCCCTTAGTCTGCTCGGCCTCGCTGTAGATGTCGGGCTCAAGGTAGATCACGCGGGCGATCGGGACGGCCTCGCGGATGCGGGCCTCGGCGGCGTCGATGGCGGCGGCGACCTCCGCGGCCGTGTCGTCGTGCTGGACCGCGATCTTGGCGGCGACCAGCAGCTCCTCCGGGCCGAGGTGCAGGGTGCGCATGTGGATGATGCCGGTGACTGTGTCGCCGTCGACGGTGGCGGCCTCGATCTTCTTGACCTCCTCGGCGCCGGCGGCCTCGCCGAGCAGCAGCGACTTGGTCTCGGCGGCGAGGACGAGGGCGATCAGGATGAGCAGGACGCCGATGCAGAGGGTGCCGATGCCGTCCCAGACGCCGTCGCCGGTGGCCAGCGCGAGGCCGACGCCGCCGAGGGCGAGGACCAGACCGATCAGCGCGCCGAAGTCCTCCAGGAGCACCACCGGCAGCTCGGGGGCCTTGGCGCGGCGGACGAACTGCGCCCAGGAGAGCTTGCCGCGCAGTTCGTTCGACTCCTTGATGGCCGTACGGAACGAGAAACCCTCGGCGATGATGGCGAAGACCAGGACGCCGACCGGCCAGTACCAGTGCTCCAGCTCGTGCGGGTGGCGGATCTTCTCGTAGCCCTCGTAGACGGCGAACATGCCGCCGACCGAGAAGAGGACGATGGAGACGAGGAAGGCGTAGATGTAGCGCTCGCGGCCGTAGCCGAACGGGTGCTGCGGGGTGGCTTCGCGCTGGGCCTTCTTGCCGCCGATCAGGAGCAGGAACTGGTTCCCGGAGTCGGCGAGCGAGTGCACGGCCTCGGCGAGCATCGAGGACGATCCGCTGAAGAGGAACGCCACGAATTTCGATACCGCGATCGCGAGGTTGGCGCCGAGTGCCGCCACGATCGCTTTGCTGCCGCCTGACGCGCTCATGTGTCCGGGGTGTCCCTTCGCCCTCTTGCCTGCCACCGGGCCTTCGCCCGTCCGCCAGTCACCGGGCTCCCGCCCGTCTGCCTGTCACCGGGCCTTTGCCCGTACTTTGCGATGGGCCATTGTTGCAGCCCCTTGTGACAGCGGCGCGGCAGCCCGTCGCACCCGTCCCGTCAGACCGCCACCGTGGCACGGAAGAGTGTGCCGGTTCCGGATACTTCGGCCTGTTCGTCCGCGGGAACGAAGACGGACCCGCCGGGAGCGAGCGTGAACTCGCCGACCCGTACCGAGCCCGCCGTGCAGAGCAGGATCTGCGGGGTGGGGCGGGTGAGGTCGTGCACGGCGGCGCCCTCCGGGAGGACGTACCGGGAGAGGCGGAACTCGTCGATGGGGGTCTCGTAGACCTCCTCGCCGTCCGGGGACGCCTCGGGGCGCAGGACGCCGGGGTCGCTCGGCTCGAAGCGGACGATGCGCAGCAGTTCGGGGACGTCGACGTGCTTGGGGGTGAGGCCACAGCGCAGGACGTTGTCGCTGTTGGCCATGATCTCGACGCCGAGGCCGTCGAGGTAGGCGTGCGGGATGCCGGCGCCGAGGAACAGTGCCTCGCCGGGCTGGAGGCGGATGTGGTTGAGGAGCATCGCGGCGATGACGCCGGGGTCGCCGGGGTAGTGCCGGGCGATGTCCGCGTACGGGGTGTAGGCGCCGCCGAGGCGGGCGCAGGCGGCCGCGGCCTCGGTGACCGTACGGGCCATGTCCTCGCGGTCGGCGGTGAGGACCGCCGTCAGCACCTCGCGCAGGGCGGCCTCCTCGGGCCGGGCGTGCAGGAGGTCGGCGTACGGCTTCAGAGAGTCGACGCCGAGGCCCGCGAGGAGGCCGGCGGCCTCGGCGGGGGCGCGGAAGCCGCACAGGCCGTCGAACTCGGTGAGCGCGCAGATGAGTTCCGGCTTGTGGTTGGCGTCCTTGTAGTTGCGGTGCGGCGCGTCGACCGGGATGCCGCGGCGCTCCTCGTCGGCGTAACCCTCCTTGGCCTGGGCGAGGTCGGGGTGGACCTGGAGGGAGAGCGGGGCGCCCGCGGCGAGGATCTTGAGCAGGAAGGGCAGGCGGGGGCCGAACCTGGCGACGGCCGCCGGGCCGAGCTCGCGCTCCGGGGCCGCCTCGATCACTTCGTGCAGGGGACCGCGCGCGGTGCGCGAGGGGGCGCCCGGGTGGGCGCCCATCCACATCTCCGCCTGCGGTTCGCCGGTCGGCTCGACGCCGAGGAGGCCGGGGATGGCGGTGGTCGATCCCCAGGCGTAGGGGCGGATGGTGTTGTCGAGGCGGTCCATGGTGTGTCCTGTGAGTCCTTCTCCGTACGCGGGCCCGGACGGGCCGGGGTCAAGATCAGGCGCCTGAGGCGAGCGCGAGGTAAACGGCGGCGAAATCCGTGATGGCGATCAGTTCGGCGAGCGTCTCCAGCTCGGCGCCCTCCTCCGGTTCCAGCTCGCTGATCGCGGTGTCGTGACCGAAGGCCAGCTCGCGGGCGGCGGGGGCGGCGCTGAGACCGCCGATGGGGCGGTCGCGGAGCAGCACCACGCGCGCGTGGAGGGCCTGTTGCTCCTCGACGCGGTCGCGGAAGAAGTCGTCGGGGTCGGCTCCGGCGGCGAGCGCGCCGGCCAGCAGGACGCTGTGCGAGGCGAGCGCTTCGGGGAGTTCGGCGGTGAGCGCTGGGCGGCCCGCGAGTTCGGCGAGCGCGGCGGCGAAGCGGCGTCCGGCGGGTCCCGCGGAGGTGCCCTCGGTCCAGATCACCGGGAGCGCCTCGGCCAGCTCGGTGGCGAGGGTCTTGGCGGGGTTGCTGTAGGTCGCGATGGCCGGGCCGCAGCGCTCGGCGACGTGGTCGAGGCGGTCGGCGACCTTTTGCAGGGTGCTGACCGGCGCCGTGACCAGCGCGGCGCGGTCGAGGACCGCGAGCAGCGGGGTGAGCAGCGCCCAGAGCACGCCGGGCGCGGAGGCGGCGACGGGCGCCTCCGTCTCGTACGGGGCGGTCGCCATCGGTACGAACAGGCCGTGCGCGCCCTCGACGGCCAGGGCGATCGGGGACGCGGCGGGGGCCACGGCGACGACGGTGCTGCCGCGCCGGTAGGCCTGCTCGACCAGGAGGGCGAGGCCGGGTTCGGAGCCGTCCGGGGTGGCGACGAGGAGCAGGTCGACGGGGCCGGCCCAGCCGGGCAGCTCCCAGCGCAGGGCGCCGGGGGCGGGGGCCACGCCGGTGGGGTTCAGCCGGGTCACGGGGCAGACCGCGCCGGCGAGGGTGCCGAGCAGGTCGGCGACGCCCGCGGAGGCGGTGCCGGGGCCCGCGATCAGGACGGCGCGCGGGCGGCCGTCGGGCTTCAGTTCGGTGACGCCCGCCTCGGCGGCGAGCCGGACGGCGGTGCGCACCCGGGCGCCGGCCTCGGCGGCGCCGCGGAGCAGGCCCCTGCGGTCCGCCTCGGTCAGTGCCTCGGGGGCGTCGAGCAGCGATTCGTCGAGCATGGGCGGCAGCCTCCGATCGCCGTCTGCGTCACGCGGGGCGGCGGGCCTCGTCGACGAGGAGTACGGGGATGCCGTCCCGGACGGGGTAGGCGAGGCCGCAGTCCTGGCCGGTGCAGACCAGTTCGTCGTCGCGCTCCTCGAGCGGGGCGTGGCAGGCCGGGCAGGCGAGGATCTCCAGGAGGCCGGCTTCGAGCGGCATGGGGTGTCCTTCCGAACAGTCCGGTCCGGACCCGTGGATCCGAACAGGTGGATGCGGCCTGGTCAGGGTACCGCCGTGGAACGGCGGCCAAGCGTCGCCCTGTGCCCCGCGCGCGCGGGGCACAGGGGCACGGGGGTACGGAACCATGCGGGAGTACGGGGCGGGGCGGGCGTGCGGCCGGGCCCGCGGACCTGATCAGGCGCCGCGGACGATTTCCAGTACCTCGTCCCGTACCTTCGCCATCGTCGCGGCGTCCCGTGCCTCCGCGTTCAGGCGCAGCAGCGGCTCCGTGTTGGACGGGCGGACGTTGAACCACCAGTCCCGCGCGGAGACGGTCAGGCCGTCGAGCTCGTCGAGGGTGACGTCCTCGCGGCCCTCGTACGCCGTCCTGAGCGCGGCGAGGCGGCCCTGCTGGTCGCCGACGGTGGAGTTGATCTCGCCGGAGCCGACGTAGCGGTCGTACTGCGCCACGAGGCCGGAGAGCGGGCCGTCCTGGCCGCCGAGCGCGGCGAGCACGTGCAGCGCGGCGAGCATGCCGGTGTCGGCGTTCCAGAAGTCGCGGAAGTAGTAGTGCGCGGAGTGCTCGCCGCCGAAGATCGCGCCGGTCGTCGCCATCTCCGCCTTGATGAAGGAGTGGCCGACGCGGGTACGGACGGGGGTGCCGCCGTGCTCGCGGACGACCTCGGGCACGGACCAGGAGGTGATCAGGTTGTGGATGACCGTGCCGCTGCCGCCGTGCCGGGCCAGCTCGCGGGAGGCGACCAGGGCGGTGATCGCGGAGGGCGACACGGGGTCTCCGTGCTCGTCCACGACGAAGCAGCGGTCGGCGTCGCCGTCGAAGGCGATGCCGAGGTCGGCGTCCTCCTCGCGGACGCGCTTCTGGAGGTCGACGAGGTTGGCCGGGTCCAGCGGGTTGGCCTCGTGGTTCGGGAACGTGCCGTCCAGCTCGAAGTACATCGGGACCAGGTCGAGGGGCAGGCCCTCGAAGACGGTCGGCACGGTGTGCCCGCCCATGCCGTTGCCCGCGTCGACGACGACCTTCAGGGCGCGCAGGGAGGTCAGGTCGACGAGGCCGCGGAGGTACGCCGCGTAATCCTCCAACGTGTCCCGCTGAGCGATGGTTCCCGGCGTGGTGCCGTGGGCGGGGGCCGGGGCGCCCGAGTCGGACCAGGCCTCCACGAGTTCCCGGATGTCGGCGAGTCCGGTGTCCTGGCCGACCGGGGCCGCGCCCGCCCGGCACATCTTGATGCCGTTGTACCGGGCGGGGTTGTGCGAGGCCGTGAACATGGCGCCCGGCAGGTCGAGCGCGCCGGACGCGTAGTAGAGCTGGTCGGTCGAGCACAGGCCGATCTCGGTGACGTCGACGCCGCGCGCCGCGGCGCCCCGCGCGAAGGCGCGCGAGAGGCCGGGCGACGAGGGCCGCATGTCGTGGCCGACCACGATCGCGTCCGCTCCGGTCACCTGGACGAAGGCCGCTCCGAACAGCTCGGCCAGCGACTCGTCCCACTGGTCGGGGACCACCCCGCGGACGTCGTACGCCTTCACGACCTGCGACAGATCAACAGCCACGGCGGGGCCTCCTGGAGTTCTGGGAAGTGCCCCCAAACTACCCGCCCCGGCGTATCGGCCCGGGCCCGGCTCAGGGCAGCATCCAGTCCAGTACCGGCGAGCTCTGCCCGACCACGATCAGGCACATGATCAGCAGCAGTCCGGCGCTCCAGGGGAGCACCTTGCGCAGCAGGTCGCCCTCGCGCCCGGCGAGCCCGACGGCCGCGCACGCGATGGTCAGGTTCTGGGGCGAGATCATCTTGCCCAGTACGCCGCCGGAGCTGTTGGCGGCGGCGAGGAGTTCCGGCGAGAGTCCCGACTCCCGGGCGGCGCTCACCTGGAGGGCGCCGAACAGGGCGTTGGCGGAGGTGTCCGAACCGGAGACGGCGACTCCGAACCAGCCGAGGACCGGTGACAGGAAGGCGAGTCCGGCGCCGGCCGCCGCCACGAACTGGCCGATCGTGGCCGCCTGTCCGGAGAGGTTCATGACGTAGGCGAGCGCCAGCACGGACGTCACGGTCAGGATGGCGAACCGCAACTCGTGCACCGTCGCCGCCCATTCCGTGACCGCCACGCGCGCGTGGACCCCGAGAACGGCCGCCGTGCACACGCCGGCGAGCAGGACGAGGGTGCCGCCGGTCGACACCAGGGGCAGGGTGAAGACGTTGCCGCCGACCGGCTCGCCGTCCGGGTTCACCACGTTCAGGAAGGGCCAGTCGAAGACGCGGGTGGCCTTGGCGAGCCAGTCCTTGACGGCGGGGATCTGGGCGACCGAGAAGATGGCGACGATCAGCGCGTACGGGGCGTAGGCGCGTACGACTTCGCGGCGCGGGTCCTCCTCGTCGAGGTCCTCGCTGCGCGCGCCGGTCAGGACCGCGGCCCGTACCGGTTCGGCCGCGGGCCTGCGGGAGTGCGGTACGGCGACCAGGGCGGCGGCGCCCGCCAGGGCGGCGCCGATGTCGGCGAGCTGCGCGGACAGGTAGTTGGAGGCGGCGAACTGGGCGGCGGCGAAGGCGGTCCCGCACCCCAGGGCGGGCACCCAGGTCTCGCGCAGCCCGCGCCGCCCGTCGACCAGGAAGACGAGGACGAGCGGTACGACGAGGGCCAGCAGCGGCGTCTGGCGGCCCACCACGGAGGCCACCGAGTCCAGGGGCAGACCGGTGACTTGGGCGAGGGTGACGACCGGTGTGCCCATGGCGCCGAAGGCGACCGGCGCGGTGTTGGCGACGAGCGCGACGACCGCCGCGCGCACCGGGTCGAAGCCGAGCGCGACCAGCATCACGGAGCAGATCGCGACGGGCGCGCCGAAACCGGCGAGCGCCTCCAGGAGCGCGCCGAAGCAGAAGGCGATGACGAGGGCCTGGATGCGCGGGTCGTCGGACAGCCGCCCGAAGGAGCGGCGCAGGATGTCGAAGTGCCGGGTGCGGACCGTCATCCGGTACACCCACAGGGCGTTGACGACGATCCACAGGATGGGGAACAGGCCGAAGAGGGCGCCCTGCGCGGCGCTGGAGAGCGTCTGGCCGACCGGCATGCCGTACGCGAGCCGGGCGACCAAGGCCGCCGCGGCGAGGCCGACCAGCCCGGCCCGGTGCGCCTTCATGCGGACGCCGCCGAGCAGGACGAGCACGATGACGAGGGGCAGGGCCGCGACGAGGGCGGACAGACCGAGCGAGTCGGCGACGGGTTCGAGTTCCTGGACGTACACGCAGCGCCTCCCCGAATTCCGCGATGCGGAAAGCCGTTTCTTCCGGGTGACGGAATCGTCGTGTCCGCGACAAGGTCACGTCAATGGGCGTGCACCGCCCAGTGAGACGAGCGCTTCAACAGGACGGGTACTTCAGTGGGATCAGCACGTCGGCGAGGGCTCGTGGAACCGGCACGTCGGAGAGGGCTTCCGGGACCGGCGCGTCAGGGAGCGCTCAGTTGTCCGGTGAGCGCAGCACCCGCAGATGGCCGCGGCGCGCGACCTCCATCGGGTCCGCCGAACGCGCCCCGCCGCCGGCCTCCGCGGTGCGCTGCTGCGGACGGGCCGCCTCGCGCACGGCGTTGGCGAGCGCCTCAAGGTCGTCACCGCTGGGGCGGGACGGAGCGGAACCGTCGGACAGCCGGACGACCTCCCAGCCGCGGGGTGCGGTGAGGCGCTCGGAGTGCTCGGCGCACAGGTCGTAGCAGTGGGGTTCGGCGTAGGTGGCGAGGGGGCCGAGGACCGCGGTCGAGTCGGCGTAGACGTACGTCAGCGTCGCGACGGCGGGACGGCCGCAAGCGGTGCGCGAACAGCGACGTACAGGGCTCACGATGTTGGACGGTACCGCACTCTTGAGCGGGCCGCGACGACTCGCCCCCAGGTCACCCCACCGTGTCGGAGTGTGAGACCGCTCACCCCGCCCTTCGAACGGCCCGTACTGACCTGCGAATACGTCGATCGAAGCGGTGGGCCGGGCGACTTGGGTCCGGTCACCACCCGGTGCAAACCATGCCATTTGCCATGAGATCGACGGTCCGGGAAAGATACGGAATCGAGCCCAAGCTTGGCTGGAATGGTCATCGGGCGACATGCCGTACGGTCGCCCGGCAGCCGCGTGGACGCCCCGCGCGCGGGCCCCGCGAGGACTACGCTTCGTCGGTGATGGACAACCCCGTACCGCCCCGCGCCGCCGCGCCCGGGCCTCGCCGTCGCGACCGCCACGGAAGGGGCATGCGCGGTCCCGTGGCGCCGCCCCAGGTACCGCTGGCCGCCAGCCGCGCCGAGGTCTTCGCCGACCTGGTGCAGGACTCCGTGGAACGTCTCGAACGGCGCTGGCCGCAGCTTGCCGACATCGACTTCCTGGTCCTTGAGGTCCCCCGCGTCGACGGGCGGAGCGAGGACTGGAGCGACGAACCGGTGCCCCTCGGCGGCACGATCGCGGCCCGCGACGGCCGCCCCGCGCGCGTGGTCGTCTACCGCCGCCCGGTCGAGATCCGCACCAAGGGCCGCGACGAGCGCGCCGCGCTGGTCCACGAGGTGGTCGTCGAGCAGGTGGCGGAGATCCTCGGGCTGACACCGGAGACGGTGGATCCGCGGTACGACGAGGACTGACGCGGCGGGGACCGAAACGACGGAGGCGGCGCACCTTGTCGTGTGTCGGTGCGCCGCCCCGGTCGCTACTTCTGAAGCACCGACAGGTCCTGTTCGGCCTCCGGCACGGACACCGTGCCGCGGTCGTCCGGGAGAGTCTGCACGGTGAAGGCGGAGATGCCGTTCAGCGTCTCCGCGAGCATCCGCGCGGCGTGCACCGGGCCCCCGGAGACCGGCTCCACGGTCAGCGCGTACGTGCCCTTGAGGCCGCTCGGGACGGGCGCGTCCACGTCCTGCGTGGTGCCGCCCTTGATCGTGTACGTCTTCGTCGCCGCCGTGCCGCCCTCGCTGCCGGCGGACGCGGTGATCTTGACCTTGGCGGTGCTGCCCGTGGCGGTCAGGGCGAGCGTGGTGCCCTTGGCGCGGTTGTCGGCGACCGTCGCGCGCGTGCCGACCGGCGCGGCGGCCGGGATGAACGCCGTCTCCTGCTTGGTGCCCTTGCCGCGGACGACCTTCAGGGCGGCGACGACGGGGGCGGAGCCGCTGGTGGGCGTCAGCACCAGGGAGCCCGCCTCGCCGCGGGTGAGGTCGCCGAGGTCCACGGCGGCCGTCATGCCGGCCTTCACGTGTAGTGTCTCGTTCCCCGCCGGGGTGATCAGGCCGGACGTCGAGGCGAGCCGCACCTTCAGGTCGGCGTCACTGTCACCGGTCGCGAAGGCGACCAGGCGCACCGAGGTGGCGTCCTCGGGGATGCCCGGCAGGACGAGGCTGCCCGCCGGGTCGGCGGAGGCCGGCAGCCAGTCGCCGCCGAGCTCGTCGTCCAGGGCCTGGACGGCGGCGGCGACCCGGCCGCTGCGGACGCTCACGTGCACGGTCAGGTCGGTCTGCGGGGAGTCCGTGAGCGTGGAGAGCAGGACCGGCTCGCTGGCGTGCGGCTGGACCGTGATGCCCTCCCCCACCGTCGACTTGAGCGCGCCGTCCTTGCCGTACAGCTCGACGTCGACCACGGCGGCCGAGTCGTCGGGGTTGGTCAGGTGCACGTAGTCGGTGCGCGCGTCGGCGGTGCTGGCGCCCGGGAACCAGAACTCGGTGTCCGGAGCGGTGCAGTTGACGCCGAGCAGGCCGCGGCCGGTGCCCGCGGCGACCTCCGTGGTCTGCTGGACGGTCCAGCCGGGTGCGGACTTCCCCTCGGCGGTGCCGATGACGGCGGGCTCGTCGGCGCCCGAGACGTCCGCGGTGACCGGCTTGCCGGGGTCCCCGGGCTTCAGGACGGACTTCCCCTGCGTGTCGTCCTCGCCGCTCTTGCCGCTGTCCTTCTCGTCCTCGTCGCTGTCCTTGTCGCCCTTGCCGTCGTCCGCCGACTGGCCCGTCGCCGCCGTCAGTTCGGCCTTGCCGCCGCTCTCCGTGCCCTTGGTGACGGGCGTGAAGGACGTGTAGGTGGTGTCGGCGATCTCCGACGGGCTGGGGCTCGGGCAGAGCAGGCTGGTGCGCTCCACGGGGAGCTGAGCGGCCGTCCGCGCGGTGTCGCCGTCCGCCGCGCCGGGCTCGCTGATCACGGCGAAGCCGGTGACGGCGACGAGCGCGGTGGTACCGGCGATCAGGGACAGGGTGGTGCGGTTCACTGCTGGCTCCCGTCGGGGCGCTCATGGTCGGTGCCGTGCGGCGGTTGCGGCGGTTGCTGCGGTACCTGCGGCTGAGCGGCCGGGTCGTACGTCATGTCGTAGCCCTGGGTGTACGTCTGGTCGTACCCCGTCGTGCCCCCGTAGGCGTACGGGTCGTACTGGCCGGTCTGGTAGGGGTCGGCCTGGTAGGGCTGCTGGTCGTAGCCGCCTGCCGCGTACTGCTGCTGGGTGCCCTGGTACTGCTCGCCCCCGTAGGAGCCGTAGTCGGCGCCCTGGTAGCCCGCCGCGTCCCAGTCGCCGTACGACTGCTGCTGCGGGACGGCGGCAGCCGGGACGGCCTCCCCGGTCTCCTCGGGCCGCACGCCCTCCATGCCCTCGTCGTACGGGTCCGGGCCCGCCGGGTCGTCCTGCGCGGTCTGCTCGGCCTCGGCCTCGGCCTGGGCGCGCAGCCGGCGGGCGCGGCGGCCCTCTCCGGTGATCTCCTGGGCGGCCACCACGGGCTCCTCGGGGAGGTCGTCGTCGACGACCCGGCGGCGCCCGGGCAGGGCGAGCACCACGAGGACGACGGCGAGCGCGCCCTGCGCCCACAGCCAGGCCGTGTGGCTGATCGGCTCGTCGTAGGTGATGTCCAGCTCGCCGCCGCTGGAGGGCAGTTCGAAGCCCTGGGCCCAGCCGTCCACCGTGGTGCGGGTGAGCGGCTTGCCGTCCAGGGTCGCCGTCCAGCCCGCGTCGGCCGTGTCGGCGAGGCGCAGGACGCGGCCCTCCTCCCCGGAGGGGAGAGTGGTGTGCACCTCGACGGGGCCCGCGGCGACGGCCTCCGGCTCGCCGGAGCCGGAGACGACGGCGGCGCGCGAGACCTGCCGGTCCACCCGCCACAGGGCGCTGCCGTCCTGCTGGCTGAGCCGGCTCAGGCCCGGGGTGGCGTCAAGGACGCGGCTGACCTCACGGGGCGCGCCGTTGCGGACCAGGACGTAGCGCACGGCGAAGCCGCCGAGCTGGTCGGCCTGGTCGGCGCCGGAACCGGCCACCAGGTTGGCGACGACCTTGTCGAGCTTCTCGTTCTCCCCGTCGGCCGCGGCGAGTTCGGCGTCGCCGAGGCGGGCGCCTGAGCCGCGGACCAGGGTGTAGCCGACGCGGGCCGCGCCGTCGCTGTCCAGGACCAGGGTGCGGGCCTGGTCGCGGGTGCCGCTCTCCTCGGCGACGAAGGCGGGCACCTGCACCGGGTCGCGCCGCTCCACCGGCCCGTCGGCGCCGCGGATCATCCAGCCCGCGGCGACCAGCAGGGGTCCGGCGGCCGCCGCGAAGGCGATGAGCGCGGCCAGCGGCTGGCGCCAGCCGAAGCTCTGCTCGGCAACGCGCGCGCGTGCCCCGTCGGCACCGAGCGCGGCGGCGGCGAGGAGGGCGATCCCGTAGACCAGGGTGGCGGGTCCGGCCCACGTGGAGCTGTTGGCGAGGACGGCGAAGACCAGGGCGACCAGGGCGACGACCCAGGCGGCCCACACGGCCCGTTGCCGCTCGGCGCGGGTCAGGGCGGCGAGCGCGGCGAGCACGATGCCGATGAGCATCAGCCCGCTGACGGTGCCGGAGCCGCCGGGGCTGGCGCCGAGCAGGTCGAGCGCGGAGGCCGTGCTCGCGCCGTACTCGAGACCCGCCTCGGTGAAGAAGCCGGTCGGCAGCAGCGTCAGCGACCAGGGGGCGAGGACCAGCAGCGGGGTGCCGAGCTGGGCCAGGAAACGCAGTCCGTAGGGAACGATCTCGCCGCGGCGCACCACGAGGAGCGCGACGCCGAGCACCAGCGCGATGGGCCACACGATCGGCGTGAAGGCGGTGGCGAGGGTCAGCAGCAGCGCGTACGCCCAGGTGGCGCGCCAGCTTCCGCGGCCGCCGGTGGGGTGCGCCAGACCGCTGGCCGCGATCCCCGCGCGCGCGATGAGCGGCAGCAGGACGGCGAGGACGGCGGTGCCGATGCGGCCGCCGGCGAGCGCGCCGGTGGCGGCGGGCAGGAAGGCGTAGGCGACGGACGCCCAGGCGCGCAGCAGCCGCGACTCGACCAGGGGCCGCGAGGCGAAGTACGCGGTGAAGCCGGCCAGCGGCACGGAGCAGACCAGGAGGACGGTGACGGCGAGGCCGGTGGAGCCGAGCAGCAGGCTGGCGAGCAGCGCGACGAGCGCGATGTACGGCGGCGCGGACCGGGTTCCGCCGGCGCCCACGGGATGCCAGCCGTCGAGATAGCGCGACCACAGCTCGGAGGAGTCGGCGGGCGCGGGCAGCAGCGCGCCGCCCGCCAGCGCGCCACCGCCGAGCAGCGCGCGGCAGGCGATGAGCGAGACGAACAGCAGGACCACGAAGAGCATCGGGCCCGGCTTGCGGGCGACGCGCTTGAGCCGCGCGAACTGTTCGACCTCCAGGAAGTCGGCGTCGTCGCCGCCGGGTCCGGACTCGACCGCGCCGCCGTGCCGTCCGGCGCCGGGGGCGGCCTCGGCGTCGGAGCTGCCGAAGAGGCTGCCCGCGGCCTGCTCGACGGTGGCCCGGACGGTGGCGCCGGGCGGCGGGAACAGGGGGCGCAGCTCGCCCTTGTCGACCTGCGGGCGGCCGCGTGCGCGGCGGCCCGCGAGGATCCGCTCCGGGCGCAGCAGAGTCCCCAAAAGGCCGCGGATCTCGTCGACGGCCTGTCCGGGGACCTTGCCGACGAGGTAGGCGACCGTGCGCAGCAGGGTGCCGAGGACGAGCCGGAACAGGATCCAGGGGAGCTGTGCCGTGCGGGCGTTGACCAGGAGGGTGTAGGTGGCGCCCGCCTTGTCGACCTTGTGCGGGGAGGCGGAGGTGCGGCCCACGCAGTCGACGGTGCGGCGCTCGCGGGAGGCGGCCTCCGCGTGCCGTACGACCGCCTCGGGGGCGACGAGGACGCGGTGTCCGGCGGCCTGGGCGCGCCAGCACAGGTCGACGTCGTCGCGCATCAGGGGCAGCCGCCGGTCGAAGCCGCCGAGCTCCTCGAAGACGTCGCGGCGGATCAGCATGCCGGCGGTGGAGACGGACAGGACGGGCCGGACGTGGTCGTGCTGGCCCTGGTCCTGCTCGCGGCGGTCGAGTCCGGTCCAGCGGCGGCCGGAGTCGGCGATGGTGACGCCGACCTCCAGGAGCTGGCGCCGGTCGTACCAGCCGCGGAGCTTGGGGCCGACGACGGCGACCTCGCGGCCCAGCTCCTGCTCGTTCTCCACCACGCGCAGCAGCTGGGCCAGGGCGTCCGGCTCCGGCGCACTGTCGTCGTGCAGCAGCCAGAGCCACTGCTCGGGCTCGCCGTGGGGCAGCTCCGGCATGTCGTACGCGTCGTCGCGCCAGGTGCGGGTGACGGGGTCCCAGCCGCTGGGGCGCTTGAGGTAGGGCAGGTCGTCCGGGGTGAGCACGCCCGCGGTGCGGGCGGCTTCCTCGACGGCCTGGCCGAAGCCGGTGCGCCGGGCCAGGTGCAGCACCCGGTCGGCGCCGAGGGCGTCGGTCAGGAGCTGGGCGGAGTCGTCCGCGCTGCCGGTGTCGGCCGCCACCGCGCTCTGCACGGGGCGCTCCTGGCCGAGCAGGCCGGTCAGCGCCTCGGGCAGCCAGCGGGCGCCGTCGTGGGAGACGAGCACCGCGGTCACCACGTGGCGCGGGAACTCTGGGGTGGCAGCGTCGTGTTGGGCTGCCGTGTGGCTGTGCACGGACATCGAGGTACGGGCCCCGGTTCGATGGACTGCGGTGGACGCCTGTGTCCAACGGGGACAGCGCGACGTCTCGGACGAGAGGCCACACTAACGGCTGAGCAACACGGCGGCCCGCCGCCTGTGGACAACCCCCGCGCGACGGGCCGGGCGATACGTATCGGTACGGAGGAGTTGGCGCCGTTCGCGGGCCCCGTGGCCCCGTCCGGACGCCTCCGGTCCACCGCGCGGCCGGCGGCCGGTTCCGGGCGCCTGGTTTCGGGCGACTTCGGGGAGCGCGGGCGGTGTCCGGTTCCGGGCGCCCGCGCGCGCGGGGCGCGGGGCGCGTGCTACGGGGTCAGACCGCGGCCTTCTTCAGGCGCCGGCGCTCGCGCTCCGACAGGCCGCCCCAGATGCCGAACCGCTCGTCGTTGGCGAGCGCGTACTCGAGGCACTCGGAGCGGACCTCGCAGGCGAGGCAGACCTTCTTGGCCTCGCGGGTGGAGCCGCCCTTCTCGGGGAAGAAGGACTCGGGGTCGGTCTGGGCGCACAGCGCGCGCTCCTGCCAGCCGAGTTCCTCGTCCGCGTCGTCGACCAGCAGTTGCTGCACCGGCTCGGTCATGTGCGCCCCTCGTCTGTCTTTCGCGTCCCCGTGCTGCTGTCGTTACCGATTTCGGCTGAACGACACGAGTGAAATTACAAGTGTGCCGATCCGGGCCAGTCAAGCCGAGATCTGCTATTGAGCCCCTTATTCACTCTGCGGAACCAAGGCTATGCGGAAAGTGTTCAAATCGGCATAAACCAGTACAGCACTTGAGGCCCAGGCCGGACACCCGCCCCGCACAGGGGAGGACGCCCAGGAGTTCGATCTCGTTCCGACACCTCCCCGGATGCGAATCGGATCACAGATGGATCACGAATTCGAAACGGGGGCCGTGCGCCCGGTTGTGCGCCATGTGTCCCGTGATCCCGGAGAGCAAACCTTTCGCCTGACGGTTGAACCGGAAGAGGTGACGCACCTCCCACGCGCGCGGCCCAGGTTGACAGCCGAGGTGTGAACCGATGTCCTTGTGGGCATGCTCGCGAACTTGGCACTCACCACGACCCGCACCGCCGGGTCCCACGGTGCTGCCCGCGCTCGCTGTAGCTGTTGCTGTCCCAGCTGTTGAGCCGTACCGCGCTCCGGCTGTCCCGCCCGCTCCGGGCGGCTGCCCGCCCGTACCCGGGCGGCCCCTCCCGTCCGTGATCCGGACGGCGACCGCATGCGACACCCCAGCTCTCTTCCGCCGAGGAACCACCGCACCCATGAACAGCGACAGCGACCTCCAGATCGCCGGCGACATCCTCGAAGTCCCGCACCTGCTCCAGCCGCCGCGCGAGCACCCGGCCACCGTGGCCGAGTTCGCCGGGCTCGCCCGCTCCCTCGCCGCCGACCGCTCCCGGTGGGAGCACCTCGTCCGCTACGACGCCGCCTCGCGCTGGTACCACCGGCTCAGCACCGGGCCCGGCTACGAGGTCTGGCTGCTGTCCTGGGTGCCGGGGCAGGGCAGCGGGCCGCACGACCACGGCCCGTCCAGCGGAGTGCTCACCGTTCTGGACGGCGCACTGAGCGAGCGCACGAAGCACGGCACGCGCGAACTGCGCGCCGGTGCGCAGCGTGTCTTCGCCCCCGGTTACGTGCATGAAGTGGTCAACGACATGCTCGAACCGGCCATAAGTCTGCACATCTATTACCCGGGTCTGACCGAAATGCCGATGCACGTCGCACAGTGCGCCGCTCCCGCCGCGCACGACGCCGGCAATGCCGTAACTGCCTGACGCGCTGTCGTACCCGCCTGCGAGACTGAACCCCATGCGCATTGTGGTTCTGGCAGGCGGTATCGGCGGTGCCCGGTTCCTGCGCGGTCTCAAGCAGGCCGCGCCGGACGCGGACATCACGGTCATCGGCAACACCGGCGACGACATCCACCTCTTCGGCCTGAAGGTCTGTCCGGACCTCGACACGGTGATGTACACCCTCGGCGGCGGCATCAACGAGGAGCAGGGCTGGGGACGGACCGACGAGACCTTCCACCTGAAATCGGAGCTCGCCGCGTACGGCGCGGGGCCGGAGTGGTTCGGGCTCGGCGACCGGGACTTCGCCACGCACATCGTGCGGACGCAGATGCTCGCGGCGGGCTATCCGCTCAGCGCCGTCACCGAGGCGCTGTGCGACCGGTGGCAGCCGGGCGTCCGGCTGATCCCGATGTCCGACGACCGGGTGGAGACCCATGTCGCCGTCGAGCTGGACGGTGAGCGCAAGGCGATCCACTTCCAGGAGTACTGGGTGCGGCTGCGGGCCTCCGTGGACGCGCTGGCCGTGGTGCCCGTCGGCGCCGAGCAGGCCAAGCCCGCGCCCGGCGTCCTCGAGGCGATCGCCCAGGCGGACGTCGTGCTCTTCCCGCCGTCCAACCCGGTGGTCTCCGTGGGGACCATCCTCGCCGTGCCCGGCATGAGGGAGGCGATCGCCGAGGCGGGGGTGCCCGTGGTGGGCCTCTCCCCGATCGTCGGGGACGCGCCCGTGCGCGGCATGGCGGACAAGGTGCTGGCGGCCGTGGGCGTCGAGTCGACCGCCGCGGCCGTCGCCGAGCACTACGGTTCGGGGCTCCTCGACGGCTGGCTGGTCGACACCGTCGACGCGGGCACCGTGGAGCGCGTCGAGGCGGCCGGGATCCGCTGCCGGGCCGTCCCGCTGCTGATGTCGGACATCGACGCCGCGGCGCGGATGGCGGCCGAGGCGCTGACGCTGGCGGAGGAGGTGCGGGGCGCGTGAGCGGCGGGGTTCCCACGGAGGAGCGGACGGCGGCGGGCTTCCGGGTGTGGGCCGTGCCCGGACTGCCCGAGGTGCGCGAGGGCGACGATCTGGCCAAGCTCGTCGCGGCGGCCGAGCCCGGCCTGCGCGACGGTGACGTGGTCCTGGTCACCTCCAAGATCGTGTCCAAGGCGGAGGGACGGATCGTCGAGGCGACCGACCGCGAGGCCGCCATCGACGCGGAGACCGTGCGCGTCGTCGCCCGGCGCGGCACGCTGCGGATCGTCGAGAACCGGCAGGGCCTGGTGATGGCCGCCGCCGGGGTCGACGCCTCCAACACCCCGGCCGGCACCGTGCTGTTGCTGCCCGAGGATCCCGACGCGTCCGCGCGCGCGGTGCGCGCCGGGCTGCGCGACGCCCTCGGGGTCGACGTCGGCGTCGTCGTCACCGACACCTTCGGCCGGCCCTGGCGCACCGGGCTCACGGACGTCGCCATCGGCGCCGCGGGCGTCCGGGTCCTGGACGACCTGCGCGGCGGCACCGACTCCCACGGCAACCCGCTCAGCGCGACCGTCGTCGCCACGGCCGACGAGCTGGCCGCGGCGGGCGACCTGCTCAAGGGCAAGGCCGCGGGGCTCCCCGTCGCCGTCGTCCGGGGCCTTGCGCACGTGGTGGCCGAGGACGGCGGCGAGGGCACCCGGGGCATGGTGCGCGGCGCGCGCGACGACATGTTCCGGCTCGGCACGTCGGAGGCCGTACGGGAGGCGGTGACCCAGCGGCGTACGGTCCGGGCGTTCACCGACGAACCGGTGGACCCGGGGGCGGTCCGGCGCGCGGTGGCGGCGGCGGTGACCGCGCCGGCTCCGCACCACACCACGCCCTGGCGGTTCGTGCTCCTGGAGTCCGCGCAGTCGCGGACCCGGCTGCTCGACGCCATGCGGGACGCCTGGATCGCGGACCTGCGGCGCGACGGCAAGCCGGAGAGTTCCGTCGCCAAGCGCGTACGGCGCGGCGACGTCCTGCGCGACGCGCCGTATCTGGTGGTGCCCTGCCTGGTCATGGACGGTTCGCACACGTACGGCGATCCGCGGCGGGACGGCGCCGAGCGCGAGATGTTCGTGGTCGCCACCGGCGCGGGCGTGCAGAACCTGCTGGTGGCGCTGGCCGGGGAGCGCCTCGGCTCCGCCTGGGTGTCGTCGACGATGTTCTGCCGTGACGTCGTACGGGACGTGCTGGGGCTGCCCGCGGACTGGGACCCGATGGGGGCCGTGGCCGTCGGGCATCCGGCGGAGGAGCCGAGAGCGCGGCCCGAGCGGGACGCGGGGGCGTTCATCGAGGTGCGCTGAGCACCGGGCGGGACGCGAAGCCGTTCATCGAGGTGCGCTGAGCACCGGGCGGGACGCGAAGCCGTTCATCGAGGTGCGCTGAGCACCGGGCGGGACGCGAAGCCGTTCGTCGAGGTGCGCTGAGTACCGGGCGGGAGGCCGGGGCATTTATCGACGTGCACCGCCCCCGGGCCCCTGTCCGGTCCGTCCGCCCGCCGTCCGCTCCGTACCGCCTACCCTCATAGGGCACCCCGAGCTTCCCTAGGACCTCATCCGTGGCTGGACGTTTCGCTCCCCGGCCGACGCGTACGACCGTGCGCGGCGGTCATGCCGCCGTGCCCGGCGGGGTGCCGCGCCCCGCGGCCGTGGCCGGACGGCGGCGCACCTGGACGCCGGACGGGCCGCTGGACCTCGGTCTGGTGCTCGGCCCGCTGCGCCGGGGGCCCGGGGACCCGACGTTCCGGGCGACGCCCGACGGCTCCGTGTGGCGGGCCTGCCGTACGCCCGCCGGGCCCGGGACCCTGCGGGTCGCGCTGCGGGGCGGGGCCGCCGATGCCGAGGCGTGGGGTCCGGGCGCCGAGTGGCTGCTCGACCGGCTGCCCGATCTGCTCGGGGCGTCGGACGACCCGAGCGCCTTCGCGCCCCGGCACCGGCTCGTGGCGCTGGCCCGCCACCGGCGCCCCGGGCTGCGGCTGACCAGGACCGGCCTTGTCCTGGAGTCCCTCATCCCGTCGATCCTGGAACAGAAGGTCACCGCGGACGAGGCGTACCGGGCGTGGCGGCTGCTGGTGCGGCAGTTCGGCGAGCCCGCGCCGGGGCCCGCGCCCGACCGGATGCACGTCATGCCGGACCCGCGCACCTGGGCCATGATCCCGTCCTGGGAGTGGCACCGGGCCGGCGTCGACAACAAGCGGGCGTCGACGATCCTGCGGGCGGTGCGGGTGGCCGCCCGCCTCGAGGAGGCCGTGCTGCTCGACCCGCCGCGCGCGCAGGCCCGCCTCGAACTGGTCTCCGGGATCGGGCCGTGGACCTCCGCCGAGGTGGTGCAGCGCAGCCACGGCGCGGCCGACTCGGTGACCACCGGCGACCTGCACCTGCCGCGGATCGTGGGCTACGCGCTGGCGGGCGACCGGGACGCGGACGACGCCGTGATGCTGTCGCTCCTGGAGCCGTACGCGGGTCAGCGGCACCGTGCGGCGCGGCTGATCCTGCTCTCCGGCCGGACCCCGCCGCGCCGCAGGCCGAAGATGCCGCGGACGGACATCGGGCTGCTGTAGGGCCCGGCTGCGTGTCAGCCCGTATCAGTTCGTTGCTACTGGTCCGACGAGAACCGCACCGCGCCCGCCGGGATCCGGGCATCGCACCACACGCGCAGTCCCGTGTGGAGTTCGTTGTCCGGGCCGACGGCCGCTCCGTCGCCGATCACCGCGCCGGTCAGCACCGAGCGCTCGCCGATGCGGGCGCGGGCCCCGATCAGGGAGTCGGTGATGACGGCGCCGGGCTCCACGACGGCGCCCTGGAGGAGCGCGCTGCCGGTGATCCGGGCGCCCTCGCCGACGAACGCGCCCTCGCCGACCACGGTGCCGCCGGTGAGCTTGGCGTCCGGGGCGACGGACGCGCTCGGCAGCACGAGCCGGTCGCCGCAGCGGCCGGGGACCGCAGGGGACGGGGCGCGCCCGAGGACCAGGTCGGCCGAGCCGCGGACGAACGCCTGCGGGGTGCCGAGGTCGAGCCAGTAGGTGGAGTCGACCATGCCCTGGAGGTGGGCGCCGTGGGCGAGCAGGCCGGGGAAGGTCTCGCGCTCCACGGAGACGGGCCGGCCCGCCGGGATCGTGTCGATGACCGAGCGGCGGAAAACGTAGGCGCCCGCGTTGATCTGGTCGGTGACGATCTCCTCGGGCGTCTGCGGCTTCTCCAGGAAGGCGGTCACGCGGCCGGTCGGGTCCGTGGGGACCAGGCCGTACGCCCGGGGGTCGGTGACCCGGGTCAGGTGCAGCGAGACGTCGGCGCCGGTCGTCTCGTGGGTGCGGACCAGCGCCTGGATGTCCAGGCCGGTCAGGATGTCGCCGTTGAAGATCAGCACCGGCTCGTCGGGGCCCGAGCGCAGCCGGGAGGCGACGTTGCGGATGGCGCCGCCCGTGCCGAGCGGCTCCACCTCGGTGACGTACTCCAGGTGGAGCCCCAGCGCCGAGCCGTCCCCGAAGTAGGGCTCGAAGACCTCCGCGAGGTACGAGGTCGCCAGGACGATGTGCTCCACGCCCGCGGCCCTGGCCCGCGCCAGTTGGTGCGTCAGGAAGGGGACACCGGCCGCCGGGACCATCGGCTTGGGGGTGTGCACCGTGAGCGGGCGCAGCCGGGTGCCCTTGCCGCCGACCAGGAGGATCGCTTCTGTCACTCGTCTCTGCTTCCTGCTGGGGCCGGCCGATACTCGGGTGTCGGCCGGCCAGTGTATGCAGACTGTTCGACGGCCGGTCGCGACGGCCGGTTTCACTCGCGCGCGGTGTCGCCGGTTCTCATCGGCCCTGGTAGCGGGCCGCCGAGGAGCGGGCCGAGCCGAGCTTGCCGTAGAGGCGCCGTCCCGGACAGTCCGTGGCGAAACCGTCCCGATGGCCAGAGATCACATTGAGTCGTACGTTCTTGCCTTTTCGGTAGAGATTGCCACCGGCGGACTTCAGGTATGTCTTTCCGCGCGGATTGGCCCCGAAGAGACCCAGCTTCCACGCCGTGAGCTTCGAGACAGCCCTCACCGCCCGCGCGGGAGCCTTCGCGGACCCGAAACTGCCGATCACGGCGATCCCCATGCTGTTGCTGTTGAACCCGAGGGTGTGGGCGCCCTTGACGGCTTTCGTGACGCCGCCGGCCCGGCCTTCGTAGATGTTTCCGCACTTGTCGACGAGGAAGTTGTAGCCGATGTCACGCCAGCCCTGACTGCTGACGTGGTAGCGGTAGATACTGCGGATGACGGAAGCGGACCGGGAGCAGCTGTACTTGTTGCCGGTCGCCGTGTGGTGCACGAAGGCCGCCTTGACCCGTTTCGTGTACGCGAAGCCCCGCTCCCGCAGCCCCTCGTCGGCACCCCAGCCCCGGCGCGTGACGATGCGCGGGCGCGGGCCGATGTACGGCTGGACGCGTTGGCCGCCGCCGGCCGCTCCCTCCGCGCGGGCCTCGTCCACGGTGGCCTGCCGGGAGAGGGCGGGGAGCACGGCGGGGGCGGACGGCGCGAGGCCGGTACCGATGCCCGGGACCGCGTCTCCGGCTGCGTCTCCAGCTACGTCTCCTGCCGAGGCGACGGCGCCGCCGGCGAACGCGAGGGCTCCCGTGACCGCCGAGACGGCCGTGCGCGCGCCGCCCGCGGCGGACTTCGCCGCCGGTCCGTCGCCGGGGTCGACGAGTTCGAGGTGCAGGCCCCTGGGGAGCGAGGAGCCCGCGGCGGACGCCGTGCGATGGCCCGTACGACCGTCACGGCCGTCCGTGCGGTGGCCCGTACGGTCGTCCGTGCGTGCCCGCACGCGCAGTTCGACGCCGTCCGAGTCGCCCACCCACAGCGGTGCCGTGGCCCCGCGCACCCGGCCCGAGGTGCGCTCGGCCGTGCCGGGGTCGGCCGCGTGTTCGTGGTTGTGGGTCTCCACGTCCTGCCAGCCGGACCAGGTGCGGCCGCCGGTGGGCCGGGTACGGACCTGGACCCGGCCGTTCAGCTCGGCGTCCGGGTCGTTCCAGACGACGCCGAGGAGCGAGAACGGGCGTACATCCCGCCGGACCACCCCCTGCGGGGGCGCCGCGGACCCGGAGGCGCGCTTGGCGGTGAGCGGGACCAGGGGGAGGGACTGGGTGCTGCCGGGGACGGCGGCGGCGCCGGATCTCCCGGGGGCCGAGGCGGACGCCGGGACGGACGGGATCGCCGCCGCCGCGGAAGCCTCCGCGGACGTCGCGGCCGAGGCGGGCAGGGCCCCCGGGAGGGCCAGGGCCGCCGCACAGGTGACACCGATCGAGGAAGCCAGAAATCCACGCATGCGGCTGATCCTGGACATAGTCATACATATCTGTCCATCGGGGATGTGACGCCCCGTCGAGCGCACTCGGCCGAACCGGCGACCCGCCGGGGCGGCCCCGCGCACCCGCCCCGCGTACGCTTGCCCGCGTGACCGCCACCGACCGCACCCCCGCCGACCTGCTGCGATCCGTGCTCGCCACGGATCCGGCGCGCCCTTTGGTGACCTTCTACGACGACGCCACCGGCGAACGCGTGGAACTGTCCGTGGCCACCTTCGCCAATTGGGTGGCCAAGACCGCCAACCTCCTCCAGGACGAGCTGTCCGCCGAGCCCGGTGACCGGGTCGCGCTGCTGCTGCCCGCGCACTGGCAGACGGCGGTGTGGCTGCTGGCCTGTTCCTCGGTGGGCGTGGTCGCGGACGTCGGCGGCGACCCGGCCGCGGCCGACCACGTCGTCGCGGGCCCCGGGCACTTCGAGGCCGGGCTCGCCTGCTCCGGCGAGCGCGTCGCACTGTCGCTCGCGCCGCTGGGCCGCCGCTTCGTCCCCGCCCCGCCCGAGGGCTACGCCGACTACGCCGTGGAAGTGCCCAGCCAGGGCGACCGCTTCCAGCCGTACGCGCCGGTGGACCCGGAGGAGCCCGCGCTGACCGTCGCCGGGGCCGAGTACACCGGCGCCGAGGTCGTCGAGCGGGCCCGCGCCGACGCGCCCCGGCTCGGCCTCACGGGGCCCGGCGCGCGGATCCTGTCGGCGCTGGAGTACGACACCTGGGACGGCCTGAGCGCCGGCCTGTACGCGGCCCTGGCGTCCAACGGCTCCGTGGTCCTGTGCCGCAACCCCGGCCACCTGACCGACGACGCCCTCGCCAAGCGCATCGACGCGGAACGCGTCACGGCAACGGCCCGCTGACGCCGGGGCGCCGGCCCCGCTCCCCCGTTCAGCCCACGACCGCCCCCCGTCCACGAGCCCCCGGAGCCCCGGCGGGTCATGGTCGTAGGAGCACCAGGAGCACGAGGACGGCCGTACGGCTCGAGGGGTGGATGCAGACGTGGGCGACAGCGCGGGTACGGGCTCCGGACGTGCGGGCGACGAGGGGACCGGGCCTGCGGGCGCGGCGGGGCCGGGGGCGGGGGCGTCGCCCACCGGGGCCGGACTCGCGCGGCGGCGCAGGCGCTGGCTGCGCCGCACCGCGCTCGGCGTGACCGTCGTACTGGCCGGCGCCGCGGCGGCCGGCTGGGCGGCGTACGAGAAGCTGAGCTCCAACATCACGGCCGACGAAGCCGCCGCCCGCGAACTCGCCCGGTACGAGAAGGAGCGCCCCGCGGCCCTGGTGCGCGCGGCGCAGAACATCCTGCTGATCGGCTCGGACTCGCGCTCCGGGGACGGCAACGCCGAGTACGGCCGGGACTCGGGCACCGAGCGCTCCGACACCACGATCCTGCTGCACCTGGCCGCCGACCGGGAGAGCGCCACCGCCGTCTCGGTGCCGCGCGACCTGATGGTGGACGTGCCCGGCTGCCGGCGCCGCGACGGCTCCCGCAGCGAGGCGATGTTCACGCAGTTCAACCAGGCCTTCGCGAGCGGCGGTTCGGCCTGCACGATCCGCACCCTGGAGAAGCTGACCGACATCCGCGTGGACCACCACATGGTCGTGGACTTCCAGGGGTTCAAGGAGATGGTCGACGCGGTCGACGGCGTCCGGGTGTGCCTGAAGGAACCGATCGACGACAAGGACGCCAGGCTGAACGTCCCGGCGGGCCGGGTGACGCTGAACGGTGAGCAGTCCCTGGGCTACGTCCGCGCCCGCAAGACCGTCGGCGACGGCAGCGACACCGACCGCATGGGCCGCCAGCAGCGCTTCCTCGGCGCCCTGGTGAACAAGGTGCAGAGCAACGACGTCCTGCTCAACCCGGCCAAGCTGTACCCGGTGCTCGACGCGGCCACCTCGTCGCTCACCACGGACCCCGCGCTGGCCAGTCTGCGCGGCCTCTACCAACTCGTCCGCGGCATGCGCGACATCCCCACCGCACGCGTGCGCTTCCTGACCGTCCCGCGCACGTCCTACGCCTACAACGCCAATCGCGATCAGCTCGTGGAGCCCGAGGCCGAGGAACTCTTCGACCGGCTCCGCTCGGACACGCCCGTGACAGTCTCGAAAGAACTTCCGGTAGATACCGCCACAAAGGGCGACAACAGGACATCGAGGAACGAGCGGCACGCGGGAGGCGACGACGGCGGCTCACGGCCGGGCAATACGTCCGGCCACCACGAAGCGGAGTCGTACGGCGACGGAAAGTCCCCGGAAATGCGGCCCGTTGCACCCGCCGGCACTCCGCGCCCCGACCCCACTTTCCGCGGGAACACGGCCGCCGACGACGCCTGCGAGTAAAGCACGGGCCAAGTCCCAGAAGTCGAGTCTCAAGAAATGCGTCGGATTGCCCAGTTGTAGGGAAGTGGAATTTGTCACCGTCGTCGCTCGACGTTGAACTGGGCGGATAGTGTGAGCGATCCGGTGCACCCGGCCACGAGGTCCGTCCTGGGGGTCGCGCATCGCAGACCGAGACCCGAGCGCCTTACTTGAGGGGAGAAAGGCGCCGCGTGGCCCCGACGGAGGATTCAGACAACCGTGGACGCGCAAGGCCGTGGGCGGGCGGACGACATCGATCCCGCAGACCAGTGGGTGCTCAACCCGAACACCGGTGAATACGAACTGCGACTGACTCCTTCCGGACCGCAGTCGACAGTCCCCAGACCGCGCAGAGCCGCTGCCGCCGGCGAGACCCGCGCCCGGACCGCGACACCGGGCCGCGAGAAGCCCGACGCGCCGGCTCCCGACACCGTGCCCGGACCGCGCAGGCGCCGCGGCACGCCGCCCGAGCCGGCCCCGGGCCGCCGGCGCACCAAGCAGAAGAAGAAGGGGAAGGCCAAGAAGATCCTGCTGTGGACCGGCGGCGGCATGGCCTTCGTCCTCGTCGCCGCCACCGGGGCGGGCTACCTCTACCTCAAGCACCTCGAAGGCAACGTCCAGACGACGGACGTCGGCGACGCGGGCTCCAGCAGCTTCAGCAAGGACGAGGCCTTCAACCTCCTCATCATCGGTACCGACAAGCGCACCGGCGAGGGCAACGAGGGCTACGGCGACAAGAACAGCGTCGGGCACGCCGACACCAACATCCTGCTGCACGTCTCCAAGGACCGTACGAACGCGACCGCGATGAGCATCCCGCGCGACCTGATCGTCGACGTACCGGACTGCCCGACGACACTCTCCGACGGCACCGAGAAGGTCATCGCGGGCACGGAGAACCAACGCTTCAACACCAGCCTCGGCCAGTTCGACCGCGACCCGGGCTGCACCATGCGCACGGTCCAGGCGGTCACCGGCATCAAGCCCGACCACTTCATGATGGCCGACTTCAACGCGGTCAAGACGCTGACCACGGCCGTCGGCGGCGTCGAGGTCTGCGTGACGAAGGCCGTCGACGACGCGGACTCGCACCTCAAACTGCCCGCGGGCAAGTCCGTGGTGGAGGGCGAGCAGGCGCTGGCCTTCGTGCGGACCCGGCACAGCTTCGGCAACTCCGGCGACCTCGACCGGATCAAGGTGCAGCAGCAGTTCCTCAGCTCGCTGATGCGCAAGATGGCCTCCAGCGACACCCTCACCAGCCCGACCAAGCTGTACAAGCTGGCCGAGGCCGCCACCAAGGCGCTCACCGTCGACTCCGCCATCGGCAAGGTCGGCACCCTCAAGGACATGGCTCTCGAGCTGAAGAAGGTGCCGACGAAGAACATCACCTTCACGACCGTGCCGGTGGTCGACAACCCCGCCGAGAAGACGCCGGTGACGGTCGTCGTCAACAAGACGCTGGCGGACCCGCTGTTCGAGATGATCCAGAACGACACCTCGCTGACCGAGGTGAAGCAGAAGGAGAAGAAGGAGAAGGCCGAAGTGGCCGCCCGGCTCAAGGGCGACCGCTCGGAGGCCTCCGAGATCCGCGTCGACATCTACAACGGCGGCGCCGAGGCGGGTTCCGCACAGGAAACTCTCAACTGGCTGCAGAATGATGAGGGCGTGCTCAAGTCCAGCCAGCTCGGCAACGCCGACGAGACGCTCAGCAAGACGACCCTGGAGTACTCTCCCGACCAGGCCGACCAGGCACGCAAGCTGGCCGACCTGATGGGCCTGTCGGCTTCCGCGATGAAGCCCGGCAAGAGCGAGAAGAACGCCCAGGGTCTGCCCGCGATGGTGCTCACCCTCGGCAAGGACTTCAAGGGCGCGGGAGTGTCGCTGACGGCGCCGACCAAGGTGTCGGACGACGTCCAGAGGTCCACTGCGGACAAGGAACAGTGCGCCAGTTGATGACCTGACGGGTCCGTCGTGCGTCTACATGGACGTGGGTGCCCAACCAAGAGGGGTGCTCGCGCGTCCAACTGGGCGTACGACGGGCCCGTTTGTCAGGCGCAGGGTGGGGAGAGGGCAGGGAGATGGCGCGGAGCAGTGTGCGTGGGGAGGGGTCACGCCCACGTGTCCGGCAGGCCGGTGAACTGGGCTGGGACGACAGTCTGTACGCGGAGGACGGCGACACCGTTCAAGATCCGGCGCAGGACGTACGGGAAAGACCGGCCGGCACCGCCGATACGGCTGACACCGCCGACGCCCCGGGCGGCGGCCGGAAGCAGGCGAGCGGCGGCACACCCGCCGGTCCCGGGTCCCCCGCCCGGCCGGGCAAGGGCGGCGGCAGCGGTCCGGGCGGGCGGCCGCCGCGCCGCAGACGCCGGGCGCTGCGCTGGTCGGCGACGGTCCTGGCGGTACTGATACTCGGCACCGCGGGTGCCGGTTATCTCTACTACCAGCACCTGAACGGCAACATCAAGAAGGACGACCTCAACCTCGGCGACGAGAAGGACAGGGCCGCGGCGCCCACGGCGAACGCGGCCGGCCAGACCCCGCTGAACGTCCTGCTGATCGGCTCCGACGCCCGGGACACCAAGGAGAACCAGGAACTCGGCGGCGCCAAGGAGACCTTCGGCTCCACCCCCCTCGCGGACGTCCAGATGCTGCTGCACCTGTCCGCCGACCGCACCAACATGTCGGTCATCAGCATGCCGCGCGACACCCTGCTCCAGATCCCCAAGTGCACGGACCCGGACGACGGCAAGGTCTACCAGGCGACCACCGGCCGGACCATGACCAACCAGTCCCTCGGCCGCGGCGGCCCCGGCTGCACCGTGGCCACCTGGGAGAAGCTGACCGGCATCCACATCGACCACTTCATGCAGATCGATTTCTCCGGCGTGGTCTCGATGGCGGACGCCATCGGCGGCGTCCCCGTCTGCGTGGACGCCAACATCTACTCCAAGGACAGCGAGGGCCACGGCTCCGGTCTGAAGCTCACCGAGGGCACGCACTCCATCAAGGGCGAGCAGGCCCTGCAGTGGCTGCGCACCCGCTACGGCTTCGAGGACGGCAGCGACCTCGGCCGGGCCCGCGCGCAGCACCAGTACATGAGCTCGATGATCCGGCAGCTCCGCGAGAACGCCACGATCACCAACCCGAACAAGCTGCGCAGGCTCGCGGAGACGGCCACCAACGCCCTCACCGTCGACCCCGGCCTGGACACCGTGAAGAAGCTCTACGACCTCGGCTCCCAGATGCGGGACGTGAAGCCGGAGCGCGTCACCATGACCACGATGCCCAACCGGTACGTGGGCGCGCGCGTGGAGCCCACCGAGGACGCCGAGAAGCTCTTCCGGCTGGTCCGCGACGACATCGCGCTCGACGGCAAGGACAAGAAGAAGTCGAGTAAGGAGAAGGCCTCCGACGACCCGGCCGCGGCGGACGCCGAGATCGGCGTCCTGGTGCAGAACGGCACCCGTACCGACACCCTCGCCCCGGTCGCCGGGCGCGCGAGCGCCGTCAGCCAGCTCCTGGCCGAGGACGGCTTCGCCAGGGCGACGGCCGACACCACCACGGCGACCACCGAGGACAAGACGGTGATCCGCTACCCGAGCGCCGACCTGGAGGGCGACGCCCAGCGAGTGGCCAAGTCCCTCGGCATCGAGTTCAGTTCGGTCAAGAAGTCGACGGACGTCTCCGGCGTGACGCTGATCGTGGGCGCCGACTGGCGCGAGGGCGACACGTACAAGGCGGCCGAGGAGGACGACACGCTCCCGGACACCGCCGACGCGCTGAGCGGCGACAAGAAGAAGTGCATGCACGTGAACTCGGCGTTCACGTTCTAGCACTCGGTACCCGGCACTCGGTCCCTGATGACGGCTCGGCCCCTGACGCACGGGAGTGCGTCAGGGGCCGACGGCTGTGTCCGGGGGGCCGCTCAGGCGGTCTCCGCCTCCGCGCGGACCGCCGGGCGGCGCGAGGCGATGACCCGCTTCGCCAGCGACTTCGGGCTGGTCAGGAACCCCCAGCCCCAGGACATGTGCATGGTCGCGAGGGCGACGGGGATCTGGAGCCGGGCCTTCAGCGGCAGCCCGCGGCCCGCCGGCAGCGAACCCGCCACGATGGCCGCGAGATAGGCACCGGGAGCGACGAAGCCCCACGGTGAGACGGCGAGACCCACCACGATGCCCGCGGCGATCACGCACACCGCGGTCGGCGGGGCGAGATAGCGGGCGTTGATCGACCCCTCGTGGTAGCGCGCGACGACGTGCCGCCAGCGCCCGTAGTCCTTGTACTGCTTGGCCAGCGCGCGCACGGAGGGCCGCGGCCGGTACGACACCCGCAGCTCGGGCGAGAACCAGATGAGCCCGCCGGCCTCGCGGATCCGGAAGTTCAGCTCCCAGTCCTGGGCACGGATGAACTCCTCGTTGTAGCCGCCCTGTTGCTCCAGCGCGGCCCGCCGGAAGACCCCGAGGTAGACCGTCTCGGCCGGGGCCGCGGCGCCGCCGGTGTGGAAGGCCGCGTTGCCGACGCCGATCTTCGACGTCATGGCGGCGGCGACGGCGTGCTCCCAGTCGTTCTCGCCCTCGGCGTGCATGATGCCGCCGACGTTCTGCGCACCGGTCTCGTCGAGCAGCCGCACGGCGGTCGCGATGTAGTTCGGCGACAGCATGCCGTGCCCGTCGACGCGTACGACGACGGGGTGCCGGGACGCCTTGATCGCGGCGTTCAGCGCGGCGGGGGTGCGCCCTGTCGGGTTCGGCACCGTGTGGACGCGCGGGTCCTCACGGACGAGTTCGGCGGCGATCTCCTCCGTACGGTCCGAGGACGGACCGATGGCGATGACCACCTCCATCTCGCCGTCGTACTCCTGCGCCAGGATCGCTTGGACGGCCCCGCGCAGATGCCGCTCCTCGTTGAGGACCGGCATGATCACAGACACGGCGGGGGACCGCACGTCAGACTTCTCGCTCATCGGACGTCACGTTACCGCGAACGGGGGACACCGGTGCGCGCCGCGGGGGTGCGGGCCCGGGCCGCAGATCGTATCGGCCTACGGTGCTCACGGATTCCCCTGCCCGGCCCTCGCGGAGGTGCCCTCTTGCCCACGCCGTCCCGCTCCCCCGAGCCCCCGGAGCGTCCGCCCCGGCCGCCCCGTGCCCGGCGGCCGCCCGTACGGCGGAGACGGACCGGCTGGGCCATGCGGGCGGTGACGGCGCTCTCGGTGGGGGTGCTGGCCTCGGCGGGCATCGGGCACGCGCTGGTCACCGGGCTCGACGCGGACATCGCCCGGGTCGACCCGTTCAAGGACATGAAGAACCGTCCCGAGGCGGGCAACGGCATGAACGTGCTGCTGGTCGGCACCGACGGCCGGGACCGGATCACGCCCGAGGAGCGGACGAAGTACCGGCTGGGCGGACTGCCCTGCCACTGCACGGACACCATCATGATCGTGCACATCTCCGCGGAGCGGGACCGGGCCAGCATCGTCAGCCTGCCGCGCGACTCCTACGCCGAGGCGCCCGCGCACACCGACCGGATCAGCGGCGAGCGGCACGATCCGCACCCGGTGAAGCTGAACGCGGCGTACGCGGAGGGCGGCCCGCAGCTCACCGTGCGCACCGTCGAGAACATGACCCACGTCAAGATCGACCACTATCTGGAGGTCGACTTCACCAGCTTCATGAAGACGGTGGACGTGCTCGGCGGGGTGGAGATCTGTACCACGGAGCCGATGACGGACCTGTACACCGGGCTCGACCTGCCCGCCGGGCCGCACGAGCTGAACGGCGGGCAGGCCCTCCAGTACGTGCGTTCCCGGCACGTCGACAGCGCCTCCGACCTCGGCCGGATGCAGCGCCAGCAGCGCTTCCTCGCGGCCCTGATCGAGCGGGCCACCTCCTCCGGGGTGCTGCTGAACCCGATGCGGTTCCGGGACGTCACCGGCGCCGTGCTCGGCTCGGTCCGGGCCGACAAGGGGTTCGGCACGGACGACCTCCTCGACCTGGGCCGGGCGATGCGGAACTTCTCGCCCTCGTCGTCCGAGTTCACGACCGTGCCGATCGGCGAGCTGAAGTTCGCCGTGCGGGGGCTCGGCGAGACTCTGAAGTGGGATCCGGCCAAGTCGGCGAAGCTGTTCCGCGCGCTGCGCGAGGACCGGCCCCTGGCCCCGCACAGGGTGCGCAGCAAGGTGGTACGGGTGGAGGTGGCCCCGCAGCAGATCAGTGTGCAGGTGGAGAACGGCACGCTCACCGAGGGCCGCGGCAAGCGCCTCGACCGGGCGCTGGCCGCCACCGGCTTCCACACCACCGGCAACCCGGTCAACTCCGCCGAGCGCACCCACGAGCGGACCGTCGTCGCGTACGACCCGCGCTGGGACCGCTCGGCGCGGTCGCTGGCGGCGGCGCTGCCGGGGGCGGAGCTGCGCGAGATGCCGGGCCAGGGGCCGACGCTGAAGGTGATCGCGGGGTCGGACGGCAGGGCGGTCCGCAAGGTGAAGGCGGCGGACCCCTACCAGGGCGAGTTCGGCGTGGTCACCGGCGACCAGGTGGTCTGCCCGTGACGGAGGGCGTACCACCGGGCGGTCCGCCCACGCCGGACCACGCACCACCGGGCGGTCTGCCCACGCCGGACCACGCACCACCGGGCAGTCCGCCCACGCCGGACCACGCACCACCGGGCAGTCCGCCCACGCCGGACCACGCACCACCGGGCAGTCCGCCCGTGAGGGACCGACCGCGCACGGTCCGTGCTCAGTCGTTCAGGCCCTCGGCCAGCCGCTGCTGCCGGAGCTCCGTGATCGCGCGGCGGCGGGCCAGGCGGTGGGTGCGGCGGATCTGGGCCTCCTGACAGCGGCGGCGGTCGCGCTCGGTCTCCGGGACGACCGGCGGCACCCGCCGGGGCTTGCCGTCGGCGTCCACGGCGGCGAAGACGAGATAGGCGGAGCCGACCTGGGTCGCCGGGGCGGACTCGTTCCAGCGCTCGGCGAGGACCCGCACGCCGACCTCCATCGAGGTCCGCCCGGTCCAGTTCACCTGGGCCTTCACATGGACGAGGTCGCCCACCCTGACCGGCTCCAGGAACGCCATCTCGTCCATGGAGGCGGTGACGGCGGGTCCGCCGGAGTGCCTGCCGGCCACCGCGCCGGCCGCGTCGTCGACCAGTTTCATGATCACGCCACCGTGCACCGTGCCCAGCAGGTTGGTGTCGTTGTGGGTCATGATGTGGCTGAGCGTCGTCCGGGACGCGGAGGTCGGTTTGCCCGGCAGGTCTTCCGGAAGTGCTGCTTCCGCGGCGGGCGCCTGGTCTGTCATGACCTCCACCTTATGCCGGGGCCACTTTGTGTCAGCTTCGCAACAGCCGTGGTCCTATTTTCCGCCGACCCTTGTAAGGCACACAGTCGGGCACTGCACACTGGGCCACATGAATGATTGGCCCGACGACAACCGCAGCAACCGGTACGGCGGCGGCAGCGCGAGCGCACAGCCCGAGAGCGCGCGCGTGATGCGGCAGGTCCGTCGCGGCCCCGCGGCCCCCGGCCCCAACCCCTCCGCCCCGCCGCACGGCGTACCGCAGCAGCCGTCCTACGTCGGCGGGCAGGGCTACGACGACGGCCAGGGCTACGACAGCGGCTACAACACCGGACAGGTCTACGGCTCCCCCGGCGGCGGCGGTCCGCAGGGCCCCGGCGGGACGGGCGGACGCGGCCCGCGGCCCGCGCCGAACTGGCGCCGGCGCATCAAGTGGACCGCGATCACCGTGGTGACCCTGCTGGTCGTGGTCTCCGTGGGTACGTACTTCTGGGCCGACTCCAAGCTCAACCGTGACGTCGATCTCTCCAAGGTCATCGACCGGCCCGACGCGGGCGAGGGCACCAACTACCTGATCGTCGGTTCCGACAGCCGCGAGGGCATGACGGCCGACGACAAGAAGAAGCTGCACACCGGGTCCGCCGACGGCAAGCGCACGGACTCGATGATGATCCTGCACACCGGCAGCAACGGCGACACGCTGATCTCCCTCCCCCGCGACTCCGACGTTGAGATCCCCACGTACAAGGGGTCCGAGTCGGGCAAGACGTACGAGGGGACGGGCCGGCACGTGAAGCTGAACGCGGCCTATGCCGAGGACGGCCCCGAGCTGCTGGTGCGCACCATCGAGTACAACACCGGGCTGCACATCGACCACTACGTGGAGATCGGCTTCGCGGGCTTCGCGAACATCGTCGACTCGGTCGGCGGCGTGGAGATCGAGATCCCCAAGGGCGGCATGAAGGACACCAAGTCCGGCGCCGACTTCGAGGCGGGCAAGCAGACCCTCAACGGCGAGCAGGCCCTGGCGTTCGTACGTACCCGGTACGCGCTCAAGAACAGCGACCTGGACCGGACGAAGAACCAGCAGAAGTTCCTCTCCGCCCTGGCCAACCAGGTGGCGACGCCGAGCACGGTCCTGAACCCCTTCAAGCTCTACCCGACCATGAGCGCGGGCCTGGACACCCTGATCGTCGACAAGGACATGGGGCTGTTCGACCTGGCGGACATGTTCTGGGCCATGAAGGGCGTCAGCGGCGGCGACGGCAAGTCCATGAACATGCCGATCTCCGGCTCCACGGGCGGCAACCTCGTCTGGGACAAGGCCAAGGTCAAGACCCTGGTGAACGAGCTGAAGAACGACGAGACGGTCACGGTGTCGGGCAACTGAGCCGCACCGCGAACCTGTGAAGTGAAGGGCCCCGCCGTACGGAACGGCGGGGCCCTTCACGTGCCGTCGCGCACTCTCAGCGGCGGTTGCGCAGCAGGGCGCCGAGTGCGACGCCGGTGCCGAGGCCGACCAGGGTGCCGACGGCGGTCCGCCAGGCGGGCGCGGGCACGACGGGCGGTGCGGGCGGGCCGGGGACGGCGGGCGGACGAGGAGAGGCTGACGGACGGGGAGCGGCGGGCGGACGGGGAGCGGCGGGCGGCCCCGAGGCGTCAGGCGTGCGCCTCGGTGGCCCGGCGGCGATGGCGGCGACCGCGCGGGCGTGCTCCTCCGCGACGACGGCGAGGAACCGGCGCCCGGCCCGGCTCCCGGAGGTCCCCGTGACCCACGAGACGCGGGCCCGGTCCCAGTAGCGGCGGCCGGCCTCCCCGGCGAACATCCCCGCCAGCATGTCCCGCAGCAGGGGCTCGCGGACGGTGCCGATCTCGAACCCCATCCACGCGTAGTTCATCAGCAGGTCGGCGTACACGTGCCGCTTGCGCTCCCGGGGATCGGCGATGTCCGTGTCGCCCCAGACCGGCTGGTAGAGCTCCATGTCCTCCAGCTCCAGGCGGACCAGCTCCAGGTAGTAGCCGCGGATGCCCCGCACCTGCTCGGCCCTGGCCTGCCGGTTCTGGACGAACAGCGAGGCGGCGACACCGGCCAGCGCCAGCGCCGAGACGACCGCCGAGGCGAAGCCGTACGCCGCGCCGACCTGCCCGAGCCGGTTCCAGTCCGTGCCCTCGGACCCGGCGATCCGCTCCAGCACGAACGGCGACAACGCCAGCACCGCCAGCACCCCGGCCACCACGGCGACCACGGCGACCACCCGGACCACAGCCCCGGCCCCGGCCCCGGCACGGGAAACTCGACGACGGACCATCGAACGGATCACCCCCCACACAAGCCGGCCCCCGCGACCAGCCCGAACCAACCGAAGCCTACGGGCAGTTCACGGCCGCATCTCGGCGCCCGCCGCGCCGCGGTGCCCCAGCAGCCGCGCCTGCTCGCTCTTGAGCCGGGCGAACCGGTCCCGTATGTACTCGTTGAGCTCCCGGCCCGGGAAGTTGATGAGCGACAGGTGCTCCGCGTGGTCGCCCTCGGCCCAGCGGGCGGCGGTGATCTCGTACCCCGAGACATGGGCGCAGAGCTGGAGGAGTGCCTCGGGCATCCGCTCCTCGATGAGGAGATCGGCCTTGGTGACCACCACGTCCCGCATGGCCCTGACGTTGGGGATGAAGACGGTGCTGGCCCACAGTCGCCACCGCGCGAGCTCCTGCTCGGTCGGCGGGACGTCGTGCCGGAACGGGTCGCGCCCGTCCGGGCGGGCGTACGTCTCCGAGAAGGTGTCGTAGACCCGGCTGTTGGACTCCATCAGCGCGAACAACGGCCCGTAGAATTCGCTCAGTTGCTGGTTGACCCGCGCGAGCCGGGCCTGCCGCTGCGCGAGCCGCAGCCCGTTCAGATAGGTCACCAGATAGCCGGCGAACGCCAGTCCGACGGTCACGATCACTGTCCCCATGAAGGGCGATGGTAGGCCGTACCCGCCGTGCCGGTCGGCGGGCGCAGCGCCCGCCGGCCGACGAGGGGCGCCCTACGGCAGATTCCGGGCCATCACGATGCGCTGGACCTGGTTCGTGCCCTCGTAGATTTGGGTGATCTTGGCGTCGCGCATCATGCGTTCCACCGGGTAGTCGCGGGTGTAGCCGTAGCCGCCGAGGAGCTGGACGGCGTCCGTGGTGACCTCCATGGCGACGTCCGAGGCGAAGCACTTGGCGGCGGCGCCCTGGAAGGTGAGGTCGCTGTCGCCGCGCTCGGACTTGGCGGCGGCCGCGTACGTGAGCTGGCGGGCCGCCTCGATCTTCATGGCCATGTCGGCGAGCATGAACTGGATGCCCTGGAAGTCGGCGATCGGCTTGCCGAACTGCTTGCGCTCCTGGACGTAGCCCTTGGCGTAGTCGAGGGCGCCCTGGGCGATGCCGAGGGCCTGGGCGGCGATCGTGATGCGGGTGTGGTCCAGGGTTTTCATGGCGGTGGCGAAGCCGGTGCCTTCCTCGCCGATCATGCGGTCCGCCGGGATGCGGACGTTGTCGAGGTAGACCTCGCGGGTCGGGGAGCCCTTGATGCCGAGCTTCTTCTCCGGGGCGCCGAAGGAGACGCCCTCGTCCGACTTCTCCACCACGAAGGCCGAGATGCCCTTCGAGCGCTTCGTCGGGTCGGTGACCGCCATCACCGTGTAGTACTCGGACTCGCCCGCGTTGGTGATCCAGCGCTTCACGCCGTTCAGGACGTAGGAGTCGCCGTCGCGGACCGCCTTCGTCTTCATGCCCGCCGCGTCCGAACCGGCGTCCGGCTCGGAGAGGCAGTACGAGAACATGCCGTCGCCCTTGGCGAGCGGGGTCATGTACTTCTTCTTCAGGTCCTCGGAGCCGGAGAGGATCACGGGCAGGGAACCGAGCTTGTTCACCGCCGGGATGAGGGAGGAGGACGCGCAGACGCGGGCCACCTCCTCGATCACGATCACCGTGGCCAGCGCGTCCGCGCCCGCGCCGCCGTATGTCTCGGGCACGTGCACGGCGTGCAGGTCGGCGGAGAGCAGGGCGTCGAGGGCCTCCCGCGGGAAGCGGGCCTCCTCGTCCACCGCGGCGGCGTGCGGCGCGATCTTCGCCTCGGCCAGCGAACGGACGGCGTCACGGAGCATGTCGTGCTCCTCGGACGGGCGGTACAGGTCGAAATCAGCCGATCCGGCCAAGGTGTCTCACGCTCCAAGGACGCTAATTACCGTTAAGTAACCCAGATTTTAGGGGTCTGCTCACGGGAGTGATACGTGAGCTTGGCGACAAGGAAGAAGTTGCCCGGTCAAGCGCCCGGTGAAGCGCCTGGTGACGCCCCGACTATGCTCTGCACACACCCACGGCCGTAGACCCCTGGAGCACTCATGGCCCTCAAGATCACCGTGATCGGCACCGGCTATCTCGGCGCCACACACGCCGCGGCCATGGCCGAACTCGGCTTCGAGGTGCTGGGCCTTGACGTGGTGCCCGAGAAGATCGAGATGCTTCAGCGGGGCGAGGTCCCGATGTACGAACCCGGCCTGGAAGAGCTCTTGCGCAAGCACGTGGCCGGGATCGAAGGGTCCACCGGGCGGCTGCGGTTCACCATGGATTTCGCCGAGGTCGCGGACTTCGGCGACGTGCACTTCGTCTGCGTGAACACCCCGCAGAAGCACGGCGAGTACGCCTGCGACATGTCCTACGTCGACGCCGCCTTCGAGTCGCTCGCCCCGCATCTGCGCGGCCCCGCGCTGGTCGTCGGCAAGTCCACCGTGCCGGTCGGCTCCGCGGACCGCCTCGCCGCCCGGCTCGCCGAGCTGGCCCCCGCGGGCGACGACGCCGAACTGGCCTGGAACCCCGAGTTCCTGCGCGAGGGCTTCGCCGTCCAGGACACCCTGCACCCCGACCGCCTCGTCGCGGGCGTCCGCAGCGAGCGCGCCGAGAAGCTGCTGCGCGAGGTCTACGCGACGCCCGTCGCCGAGGGCACGCCGTTCGTGGTGACGGACTTCCCGACGGCGGAGCTGGTGAAGACCGCCGCGAACTCCTTCCTCGCCACCAAGATCTCCTTCATCAACGCCATGGCCGAGGTCTGCGAGGCCGCCGGCGGCGACGTCGCCAAGCTGGCCGAGGCCATCGGGTACGACGAGCGGATCGGCCGGAAGTTCCTGCGGGCCGGCATCGGCTTCGGCGGCGGCTGTCTGCCCAAGGACATCCGGGCCTTCATGGCCCGCGCCGGCGAGCTGGGCGCCGACCAGGCGCTGACCTTCCTGCGCGAGATCGACTCGATCAACATGCGCCAGCGCGGCCAGATGGTCGAGCTGGCCCGTGAGGCGCTCGGCGGCGGCCCGTTCCTCGGCAGGCGCGTCGCCGTCCTCGGCGCGACGTTCAAGCCCGACTCGGACGACGTACGGGACTCGCCCGCGCTGAACGTGGCCGGGCAGATCCACCTCCAGGGCGGCCAGGTCACCGTCTACGACCCGAAGGGCATGGAGAACGCCCGCCGGGTCTTCCCGACGCTCGGCTACGCCGACTCCGCCCTGGAGGCGGTGCACGGCGCCGACGTCGTACTCCACCTGACCGAGTGGCGCGAGTTCCGGGAGCTGGACCCCGAGGCGCTGGGCGGGGCGGTCACCTCGCGGATCATCCTCGACGGGCGCAACGCCCTGGACCCGGAGCTGTGGCGCCGGGCGGGCTGGACGTACCGGGCGATGGGGCGGCCGACCGCGTAGGCGGGAGCCGCCGGCGAGGACGCCGGTCCCGCCGCGCAAGCGGGAGCCACCGGCGAGGACGCCGGTCCGGCCGAGGCTCAGTCGGCCGGACCGGCGTCCTCGCCCATTCTTCACCCCGCGAGCGCGGCACGCGGCCGGAAGCGGCCACTCCGCGCGGTGACGGCGGTTACTTCGCGGGGTGACGGCGGTCTCTTCGCGCGGTGACGGCGGTCTCTTCGCGCGGTGACGGCGGTCTCTTCGCGCGGTGGCAGCCATTGCTGCGCGGTGGCTGCGGTTGCTACGCGAGGCGGCGGCAGGCACTTCGCGGGCGGCGGCAGGCACTTCGCGGGTGGCCGCAGGCACTTCGCGGGTGGCCGCAGGCACTTCGCGGGTGGCCGCAGGCACTTCGCGGGCGGCGGCAGGCACTTCGCGGGCGGCGGCAGCTACTTCGCACGGGGGCAGCCGCTACTTCGCGCGGTAGCGGCGCATCTTCTCGCGGGCGCCGCAGACCGCCATGCTGCACCAGCGGCCGCGCCCCGCCGGGCTGCGGTCGTAGTACGCCCAGTGGCAGGTGGGCGACTCGCAGCCCTTCAGCCGCAGCCAGGTGCCGTCCACGAGCGCCTCGGCGACGGCCGTCGCCACCCTGGAGTGCAGCGTCTCCGGTCCCGCGCCGGTCAGCGACGCCGTGCCGCCCTCGTCGTCCACCGCCACCCGCAGCGGCGCCCCGGCGAGCAGTTCGCCGAGCGGGGTCACGTCGCGGTGCGGCGGGTGGCCCGCGTGGGCCAGGCACACGGCGCGCAGCGACTCGCGCAGTTCGCGGACCGCCTCGATGTCCGCCTCGGCCGCGCCGGCGAGCCCGAAGCGGGCCCGTCCTTCGGCGGTGTCCAGCCGGTCGGCGCCCGTCGCGAGGTCCAGCGTGTTCACCAGCGCCTCGATCAGAGCCAGGCCGCCGGGCGCGGGCGCTCTCTCATTCACCCTTGCGACGTTACCCCTGATGCGGCAGCATGCAGTAACCGTTACCGGTTACCCGGCTCTACGGGTAACTCAGGTGATTCGACTCCGAGGAGGTAGTCATGGCTCTCGCCGCACTGGGCACCGTCGTCCTGGACTGTCCCGATCCGCGCGCCCTCGCCGAGTTCTACGCGGGCGTGCTGGGCGGGACGGTCGAGGCGGACGACACCGGCCGCTGGGTCGACCTGAAGCTGCCGGACGGCCGGACGCTGGCGTTCCAAGCCGCGCCCGGTCACGTACCGCCGAAGTGGCCCGCGGCCGGGGACTCGCAGCAGTTCCACCTGGACCTGGTCGTCGAGGACATGGACGCCGCGGAGCGCGGTGTGCTGGCGCTCGGGGCCACGGCGCTGGACGCCGAGGACCGCTCGCGGGGCTGGCGTGTGTACGCCGATCCCGCGGGGCACCCGTTCTGCCTCTGCGCCTGCTGACACCCAGCCCGCCGATCAAGGAGGATTCCATGGCATCCGCCATCCGTGTGCGGTCCGTCGTCCTGGACTGTCCCGATCCGCGCGCCCTCGCCGAGTTCTACGCGGGCGTGCTGGGCGGGACGGTGAGCCAGGACGACGAGGAGTGGGTCAACCTGGCGGCTCCGGGCGGCCACCGGATCTCTTTCCAGCGGGTCGCTGAATACGTGCCCCCGGAGTGGCCCCGGCAGGACCGCAACCCGCAGCAGTTCCATCTCGACTTCGACGGCGGCAGCACGTGGGAGGAGATGGACGCGGCCCAGGAGAAGGTGTACGCGCTGGGCGCCCGGCCGCTGGACCTGGAGGACGACGGCGGCAAGCGGGACTGGCGTGTGTACGCCGACCCGGCGGGGCATCCGTTCTGCCTCTGCCGGATCGACCACCCGTAGGGCCCGGCGCGGTTCCGGCCGGGGACATGACACAGGCTCTCAGCCGTCCAGGTCGGCGATCCTGGCGGTGGACGGCTCGCGGCGCTGCTGGGCGGCGCGGGCCGTGAAGTCCGCGCTGCGCAGTACGCGCTGGACGTTGCCCCAGGTCAGCAGGGCCACCTCCGCGTCGGACCAGCCCCGCTCCAGGATCTCCGCGATCAGGTTCGGGTAGCCGGAGACGTCGCTGAGGTCCTGCGGGTGGGCGGCTCCCGTGTCGTACGTGCCCGCGAGGCCGACGCACTCCGGTCCGGCCACCGTGCGGATGTGGTCGAGGTGGTCGGCGACGTCCCGGACGGTCGGGCCCGTCTGGCCGGCCGTGAGCGGCACCATGCACAGGCCGTGGCCGGTGCCGAGGCGGCCGAGCACGTCGTCGGTGAGGTTGGCCGGGTGCGGGCGCAGCGCGCGGGCCGCGGAGCGGGTGAAGACCACCGGCGCCTTGGACAGCGTGAGACAGCGGCGGACGGTGGCGTCGGAGGCGCCGGACAGGTCGGCGATCACCCCGAGCCGGTTCATCTCGCGCACCACCTCCTCGCCGAACCGGGTCAGGCCCGTCTCGCCCGCCCAGGACGCGCCGGTGAGCGTCACGAAGCGCACGCCGAGGGCGTTCAGGGCGCGCAGGATGCCGACGGAGTCGCCGAGCGCGGGGGCGCCGACGGGTCCGAGCAGGGCGGCGACGCGGCCGCAGCCGACGGCGTCGATGAGCTGGCCCGCGCCGTAGGCGAGCCGCAGGCCGTCGGCGTGCGCCGCGGCCACCGTCTTCACCAGGTCGAGCTGTTCCAGGGTGGCGCCCACCGCCTGGTCGCCCACCAGGCCCTCGGGCAGGTGCACGGAGCAGAAGAGCGCGCCGACGTGGCCCTCGCGCAGCCGTGGCACGTCCGTGTCGACGGCGGGTTCGCCCTCCTCCAGGTCGTACCAGGGCAGGCGGCCAAGGGCCTGGGCGAGGCCGCTGCACCCGTCGGCCACGGGGTGCACGGCGAGCAGGGCGCGGGCGCGCCGCAGCGACTCGGAGGTGTGCCGGGCGGCGTCCGCGGCGAGGTCGGGTCCGGCAGCGGGCTGCGGTGCCGGGCGGTCGGGCCCGCTCACTTCGGCGGTGAGGCGCAGTTCGTCCTGGAGATCGGCCATGGCGGGCTCCGTACGTCAGCGAGATCGCGGTACGGAAACCGTGGCACGGGGGCCGGGGGGCTTCCTGGTGGACGGTGCGTTCGGAGTAGTGGGCGCCCCCGCGCCGTACGCCCGAGCGGTGGGGCCCACGCGGTGAGCGGGCCCCGGCCGTACGCCCGGCCGGGGCCCGCTCACCGCGCTGCCACGCTCACCGTGCTCAGCCGTCGAGCTGTTCCAGCGTCGCGTTCGACGGGCCGCGCTTCGTCTTCAGGTCGCGGGCCACGTCCTCGGCGGCGCCCAGCACCCGTACCGAGTTCTGCCAGGTCAGCTTGGCCAGGTCGGCGTCGGACCAGCCGCGGTCGAGCAGCTCCGCGATCAGGTTCGGGTAGCCGGAGACGTCGCCGAGGCCGTCCGGGGCGAACGGGGTGCCGTCGTAGTCGCCGCCGATGCCGAGGTGGTCGATGCCCGCGGCCTCGCGCATGTGGTCGAGGTGGTCGGCGACCGTGGCGACGGTGGCGACCGGGCGCGGGTGCGCCTCCTCGAAGGCGTGGTGGACCTTCATCGCCTCGGGGGTGGTGGCGAGGTGGTGGAAGCCGTGCGCCCGCATGTTCTCGTCGGCCGCCACGGTCCAGTCGACGGCCGCCTGGAGGACGAACTTGGGCACGAACGTCACCATCGCGACGCCCCCGTTGGCGGGCAGCCGCTCCAGCACGTCGTCCGGGATGTTGCGCGGGTGGTCGCAGACGGCGCGCGCCGAGGAGTGGGAGAAGATCACCGGCGCGGCGCTGGTGTCGAGCGCGTCGCGCATCGTCGTGGCCGCCACGTGGCTGAGGTCCACGAGCATGCCCTCGCGGTTCATCTCCGCCACGACGGCGCGGCCGAAGGCGGACAGGCCCCCGACGTTCGGCTCGTCCGTCGCCGAGTCCGCCCAGGCGATGTTGTCGTTGTGGGTGAGCGTCATGTAGCGCACGCCCAGCGCGTACAGCTGCCGCAGCGCGGCGAGGGAGTCGTCGATCGAGTGGCCGCCCTCCGCGCCCGTCAGCGAGGCGATACGGCCCTCCGCGCGCGCCGCCTCCATGTCGGCGGCGGTCAGCGCGGCCCGCAGGTGCGCCGGGTGCCGGTCGATCAACTGCCGTACGCAGTCGATCTGTTCGAGGGTCGCGGTGAGCGCGCCCGGCAGATCGGAGCGGACGTACACCGACCAGTACTGGGCGCCGACGTGGCCGGCGCGCAGCCGGGCCAGGTCGGTGTGCAGGTGCGCGCTCTGGTCGGTGGCGATGTCGCGGGCGTCGAGGTCGTAGCGGACCTGTTCGCGCAGTGCCCAGGGCAGGTCGTTGTGGCCGTCGACGACCGGGAACTCGGCGAGCAGCGCGCGGGCCCGGTCCAGGGCGGGGATGTCAGGAGTGGGGGTGGCGGAGTCGGTGGAGGTCATGTCCGGTCACTTCCCCGATCCGAAGCCGAAGCCCGCGCCCGCGCCCTCGGCCTTGGCGCGCAGCCGCTTGCCCTTCTCGGTGGCCTGGTCGTTCAGCTCCTGCTGGAACTCCCGCATCCGGGCGAGCAGTTCCTCGTCGTGCGCGGCGAGCATCCGGGCGGCGAGCAGACCCGCGTTGCGCGCCCCGCCGACGGAGACCGTGGCGACGGGGACGCCCGCCGGCATCTGCACGATGGACAGCAGCGAGTCCATGCCGTCGAGGTACTTCAGCGGGACGGGTACGCCGATGACGGGCAGCGGGGTGACCGAGGCGAGCATGCCGGGCAGGTGGGCGGCGCCGCCCGCGCCCGCGATGATCGCCTTGAGGCCGCGCCCGGCGGCCTGCTCGCCGTACGCGATCATCTCGTGCGGCATCCGGTGCGCGGAGACGACGTCGACCTCGTAGGGGATCCCGAACTCGGCGAGGGCCTTGGCGGCGGCCTCCATGACGGGCCAGTCCGAGTCCGAGCCCATGACGATGCCGACGACCGGCGAGTGCGGTGACGTGCTCATTCGGTGATCGTGCCTCTCAGATATCCGGCTGCGTGCCGGGCGCGATCGAGGACGTCGTCCAGGTCGTCGCCGTAGGTGTTGACATGGCCGACCTTGCGGCCGGGCTTCACGTCCTTGCCGTACATGTGGATCTTCAGCTTGGGGTCGCGGGCCATGCAGTGCAGGTACGCGGAGTACATGTCGGGGAAGTCGCCGCCGAGGACGTTGACCATGACCGTCCACTTGGCGCGCGGGCGCGGGTCGCCGAGCGGGAGGTCGAGGACCGCGCGGACGTGGTTGGCGAACTGGGAGGTGATCGCGCCGTCCTGGGTCCAGTGGCCCGAGTTGTGCGGGCGCATCGCCAGTTCGTTGACGAGGATGCGGCCGTCGCGCGTCTCGAAGAGTTCCACCGCGAGGTGCCCGACCACGCCGAGTTCCTTGGCGATGTTCAGGGCCAGTTCCTCGGCGTGCAGGGCCAGCTCCTCGGAGATGCCGGGCGCGGGCGCGATCACCGTGTCGCAGACGCCGTCGACCTGCTGGGACTCGACGACGGGGTAGGCGACCGCCTGGCCGTGCGGCGAGCGCACCACGTTCGCCGCGAGCTCGCGGACGAAGTCCACCTTCTCCTCGGCGAGGACCGGGACGCCGGCCCGGAAGGGCTCCGCCGCGTCCTCGGCGGAGCGGACGAACCACACCCCCTTGCCGTCATAACCACCACGCACCGTCTTCAGGATCACGGGGAACCCGTCGCCCTCCGCCGCGAACGCGGCGACGTCCTCGACGTCGCGCACGATGCGGTGGCGCGGGCACGGCACCCCGATCGCGGTGAGCTTCTCGCGCATCACGCCCTTGTCCTGGGCGTGCACCAGCGCGTCGGGCCCCGGGCGCACGGGGATGCCGTCCGCCTCCAGGGCCCGCAGATGCTCGGTGGGTACGTGTTCGTGATCGAAGGTGATCACGTCGCAGCCCCGCGCGAAGTCGCGCAGCGTGTCCAGGTCGCGATAGTCGCCGACGACGACATCACCGACGACCTGCGCCGCGGAATCCTGAGGCGTGTCACTGAGGAGCTTGAACCTGATGCCGAGCGGGATGCCAGCCTCGTGCGTCATACGCGCGAGCTGCCCTCCGCCGACCATGCCGACTACCGGGAACGTCACCCTTCAAGAGTATCGGCCGCGCCACGACGGCCGGATTCCGTCCCTCCGGGCACTGCTTCCACGCCCGCGAGATCCCGCCTTTCCCCGTCTCTCCCCGCGTGTCCGCCCGTACACAGGCGCCGCCGAGGGACCCTGGTTAGCATGGCGTGGTTGACGCATCCGACCGAATGCATCCGACCGACGGGGGCTGGCGACACGATGGGCAGTAGTTCCACGGAGCTGCGCGCGCGGCCCCGCAGTGCCATGCGGGAGCGGTTCGACCGGCTGGTCCGCGAGATCGCGAAGTTCGGCGCCGTGGGCGCACTGGGCACCGTGGTCAACTTCGCCGTCTCCAATCTGCTGTGGCACACCACCAGCCTCCAGGCCGTCCGCGCCAACGTGATCGCGACCGTCGTCGCCATCGCCTGCAACTACGTGGGCTTCCGCTACTTCGCGTACCGGGACCGTGACAAGAGCGCCCGGACCAGGGAGCTGACGCTGTTCCTGGTCTTCAGCGCGGTCGGCCTGGTGATCGAGAACGGCGTGCTGTACGCGGCGATCTACGGCTTCGGCTGGAACAGCCCGGTGGAGCGCAACGTCTTCAAGGTCCTCGGCATGGGCATCGCGACCCTGTTCCGTTTCTGGTCCTACCGGTCGTGGGTGTTCCGCACGCTGCCCGCGCCCGAGGCGGAGCCGGAGGCGGACGCGGATGCCGATGCCGACGCGGTGAACGGCGCGACCGTGACCAGTGCCGAATCGTTCCTCGACCAGTCGGCGGGGCGGGCCGGACAGGTCGAGCGGCCCGCCCAGCGCGTGTCCTGACACCCGTGAGCCCCGGCCCGCGTCAGCGGACCGTGGGCTCCTGCGGGGCCGGGTGCGTCCTGACCGGCGTACGGGACAGGAAGAGGCCGAAGACCGGCGGCTTGGCCTGGAGCATCTCGAGACGGCCGCCGTCGGCCTCGGCGAGGTCGCGGGCGACCGCGAGACCGATGCCGGTGGAGTTGCGGCCGCTGATCGCCCGCTCGAAGATCCGGGCGCCGAGGTCCGCGGGGACGCCCTGCCCCTCGTCCGTGACCTCGATCACGGCCTGGTTGCCGGTGACCCGGGTGCGCAGCGCGACCGTGCCGCCCCCGTGCATCAGCGAGTTCTCGATGAGCGCCGCGAGGACCTGGGCGACCGCGCCGGGGGTGCCGACCGCCCGCAGGTGCCGCTTGCCCGAGCTGACGACGGCGCGGCCCGCGCTGCGGTAGGCGGGGCGCCACTCGGCGAGCTGCTGCTGGATGACCTCGTCGAGGTCGAAGGAGACGGCGGAGCCGGTGCGCGGGTCGCGGGAGTTGGTGAGCAGCCGCTCCACCACGTCCGTCAGCCGCTCCACCTGCCCGAGCGCGATGGTCGCCTCCTCCTTCACCGTGTCCGGGTCGTCGGTGAGGGTGATCTCCTCTAGGCGCATGGACAGCGCGGTGAGCGGCGTACGGAGCTGGTGGGAGGCGTCGGCGGCGAGCCGGCGCTCGGCGGTGAGCATCCGCGCGATCCGCTCCGCGCTGCCGTCCAGGACGTCGGCGACCCGGTCCAGCTCGGGCACCCCGTACCGCTTGTGCCGGGGGCGGGGGTCTCCGGAGCCGAGCCGTTCGGCGGTCTCGGCGAGATCGGTGAGCGGGGAGGCGAGCCGGTTGGCCTGCCGTACGGCGAGGAGGACCGCGGCGACCACGGCGAGCAGCGCGACCGCCCCGATGATCATGAGGGTGCGGCCGACCTCGCGGGTGACCGCGGAGCGTGGCTCCTCGACCGTGACCGTCTCGCCCTGCTCGCCCCTGGCCGTGGAGCGGATGACGTCGCCCGCCGCCCGGCGGCCGATCTCGATGGGCCGCTCGCCCGGGATCCGGATGACCGCGTACCGCTGGTCGGCGACCTGGTCGCGCAGGATCTCGCCGCTGACCCGCTCGTCCCCGAGGAGCCGGCTGTCCACGATGCTGGCCAGCCGCAGCGCCTCGGAGTCCACGCGTTCCTGTGCGCTGTTGCTAATCGTCCGGGTCTCGACGATGACGAGGGACACACCGAAGACGGCGATCACCACGAGGACGACGGCGAGCGTGGACTGGATGAGTCGGCGGCGCATATTCCGTTACCTGTGGGCGGGGGTGATGGGCACGGCGGAGGTGTGCCCTAGCTCTTCTCGAAGCGGAAGCCCACTCCTCGTACCGTGGCGATGTAGCGCGGGTTCGCCGCGTCGTCGCCGAGCTTCTTGCGCAGCCAGGAGATGTGCATGTCGAGGGTCTTGGTGGAGGACCACCAGGTGGTGTCCCAGACCTCGCGCATGAGCTGGTCGCGGGTGACGACCCGGCCCGCGTCCCGGACCAGGACCCGCAGCAGGTCGAACTCCTTGGCCGTGAGCTGCAATTCCTCGTCGCCCATCCAGGCGCGGTGGGACTCGACGTCGATGCGCACGCCGTGCGTGGCCGGCGGCTGCTGCGGTTCGGCCGAGCCGCGCCGCAGCAGCGCCCGGACCCGGGCGAGCAGTTCGGCGAGCCGGAACGGCTTGGTGACGTAGTCGTCGGCGCCCGCGTCCAGGCCGACGACGGTGTCCACCTCGTCGGCGCGCGCGGTCAGGATGAGGATGGGCACGGTGTGGCCCTCGGCCCGCAGCCGCCGGGCCACCTCGAGGCCGTCCATGCCGGGCAGACCGAGATCCAGTACGACCAGATCGATGCCGCCCTGCATCCCGGCGTCGACCGCGGTGGGTCCGTCCTCGCGCACTTCCACCTCGTAACCCTCCCGGCGCAGGGCGCGGGCCAGTGGCTCCGAGATGGACGCGTCGTCCTCGGCGAGCAGTACACGGGTCATGGGGTGATGGTAGTCCGCCCCGGACCTGGGCCGCCGCGTGATCGGCGGGCGGGATTCCGGCTCAGCGCCGGGTGTTGCGGGGCCGGCGGGCCGGAAGGGCCCCGGCGGGCGCAGCGCGGGACGTCGCCTGCGGCTTTGGGACACAACCGCAGTGGGTACCTTCGAATACGTGTGCTCGGTTCCACGTTGACCTGTGATCCATCTCTCAAGTCCTTCCATATGGGGCGTTGACATGCCGTATGGTGACCAGACGCCTGTAGCACCAACTCGGGACCTTTGGCGCAAGTTCGATGCTGAAGGTCTCTTTTGTGTGCGGGTTGGCATGCGCCAGCCTCCAAAGGAATGACCTGTGGCCGGGCCTCCCCGCGCGTCGACGCGCGGAGGGGCGTGGATCCCGGTGGTCGCCGTCCACCGCTTCGCGACCCGAGGCGGACACCCCGTGGGCGTGGGGCGGACGGGACAGCCCGCCGGTGCCGGCCAGCCCCCCACCGGGCGCGCATTCACCCCCAGCAGTTCCCGGCCCCATCCGGGAGGGGGGAGCCCCCATGCAGCGCGCCCCGACAGCAAGGAACGACCATGGCGTCCAGCCTGACGAAGGACTCGTACCCACCGGGCACCCCCGGTCACGAAAAGACCTTCTTCGGCCACCCCCGCGGACTGGCCACTCTCTTCATGACCGAGATGTGGGAGCGTTTCTCCTACTACGGCATGAGGGCTCTGCTCCCGCTGTACCTGGTCGCTCCGGGCGGCCTGCACCTGAGCGCGGCGACCGCGACCGCGATCTACTCGGTGTACCTGTCCCTGGTGTACCTGCTGACGCTGCCCGGCGGCTGGTTCGCCGACCGGGTCCTCGGCCCCCGCAGGACGGTCGCCGTCGCCGGCGTGGTGATCATGCTCGGCCACCTGACGCTGGCCCTGCCCTGGGCGGGCACCTTCTACGGCGGTCTCGGTCTGGTCGCCATCGGCTCCGGTCTGCTGAAGGCCAACATCTCGACGATGGTCGGCCACCTCTACGACGGCCCGGACGACCCGCGCCGCGACGGCGGCTTCACGCTCTTCTACATCGGCATCAACGTCGGTGCCTTCGTCGCCCCGCTGGCCATCGGCACCCTCGGCGAGAAGGTCAACTGGCACCTCGGCTTCGCGCTCGCCGCGGTCGGCATGGCCGTGGGCCTGGCCCAGTTCCTGCTCGGCACCCGCCACCTCAGCCCGCGCTCCGAGACCGTGCCGACCCCGCTCTCCGCCGAGGAGAAGGCGGCCACACTGCGCAAGGGCCTGCTCTGGCTGGTCGTCGCAGTCGTCTTCTACGGCATCGTCGGCTTCTCCGGCCTCTACACCCTGAACTGGCTGCTTGTCCCGATCACCGTCGCCGGTCTGGTCATCCCGGTCTGGGTCATCGGCCGGATCAAGCGCGACCGCTCCCTGGACCGCGCCGAGCAGTCCAAGATGAGCGCGTACATCTGGTTCTTCGTCGCCGCGGCCGTCTTCTGGATGATCTACGACCAGGGCGGTTCGACGCTGTCGATCTTCGCCGACTCCTCCGCGGAGAACAGCGTCTTCGGCTGGGGCTTCCCGGTCTCCTGGTACCAGTCGGTCAACCCGGTCCTGATCATGGCGTTCGCGCCGGTCTTCGCCTGGCTGTGGCTCGCGCTGAACCGGCGCGGCAACGAGCCGAGCACGGTCGTGAAGTTCGCCTCGGGCCTCGTCCTCGTCGGCGTCTCGTTCTTCCTGTTCCTCGCGCCGCTGGGGATCGCCGACGGCGGTCACAAGGCGGCCGCGCTGTGGCTGGTCGCGATCTACTTCGTGCAGACCATGGGCGAGCTGCTGCTCTCCCCGGTCGGCCTGTCCGTGACCACGAAGATGGCGCCCGCCAAGTACGCCTCGCAGATGATGGGCGTCTGGTTCCTGGCCGTCACCGCCGGTGACGCCACGACCGGTCTGCTCTCCATCGCGGGCGTCGACCTGAACAAGACGGGCATCGTCGCGCTGGAGGCCGCGCTCGCCGTGGTCGCCGGCGTGGCGGTCTGGATGTACCGCAAGAAGGTCAAGGCGCTCATGGGCGACGTCCGCTGACGTCCCGCCCCGTACGCCCAAAGGGCCGCCGCACCTCGGGTGCGGCGGCCCTTCCGCCTTTTCCAGCCCCCTGGGGGGACGCGGTCAGCGGGTCCGTACGTACGGCATGAGCGTGAGGACGCCGCCGCCGAGCAGGATCACCGTGCCGCCGATCAGACCGAGGGCCTTGAGCGCCTCGTGGCTGCCGCTGCCGGTGTTCGCGAGCCCGCCCGAGACGGTCCCGGAGGAGCCGGAGCCGGACGTGCCCGCCGCCGAACCGCCGCCCGAGGCGCCGCTCGCCTGCGCGGTGGTGTCCAGGGTCAGCGACACCAGCGACTTCTGAGGGGTACAGGTGGTCGTGGTGCCGAGCGCCTCCACCGTCAGCACGCCCGGCGCGAGCGTCGACTTCCCGTCGGCGCCCGGCTTGTAGGTGCCGGTGAGGTCCGGGATCCCGATCGGATCGCCGGACTTGATCGGCTCCGCGTTGGTGGGCCCCTCCACATGCACGGTGCCCTTGTCGGCGCCGCCGAGGACGACCTCCATGGACGGCTTGACGGAGTCCGCGGGGATGTCGGCCGGGCTGTCCATCACCGACCCGTTGAACTTGACCGAGAGCGCGAAGCTCCCGCCGTCCTTCTTCGCGTCGATCCGCACGGGCGAGGTGGCGCTCTTGTCCCCGATGGGCGTCTTGCACGCGTACGGTACGGAGACCTCGTCGCCGGTGAACTCGGTCGCGCCGCCCTCGTCGCCGCCCGCCGCGCCGCCCGTGTCGGTCCCGCCGGTGTCACTGCCGCCCGTACCGCTCGGGCTCTCGGAGGGCTCGGACGAACCCGTCGGCGAACCGGTCGGCGACACGGTCGGTGACGTCGGCGGATCGGTGGGCGAACCCCCGCCGCCCTCCGTCACCTTGATCGTGGCCCCCGGCTGCACGGCCTCCTTGGGCGCGCACTTGGTGTCCGTCGACAGCGGCTTGCTGACGTTGATGTTGTACGCGTCCGGCGTCAGCGTCAGCTCGCCCGGCGCCGTCAGCTTCAGCGTGCCGGTCATGTCCGACAGTTTCATCTCGCTGTTCTTCGGGATCGCCGGGTTGGTGCGCGGCCCCTCCATCGCGATGTCCGCGCTCTGCGCCCCGGCCGCCTTGAGGGTGCCGGTGGGCTGCACGGTGTCCGCTTCCAGGTCGAGGATGTCGGGGTTCTTCGACGCGGCCTGGACGAACTTCCAGGTGACGGTGACCGTGTCGCCCACCTTCGCCTCGGCGGGCGCGGTGATCTCCGCCTTCGTGGTGCCCTGCACCGCGGGGAGCCCCGAGATCGCGGGCGGGATGCACTCGGTGGCGTACGCCACCTCGGCGGCCTGGGCCGGGGTCGCGGCGACGGCCACCAGCAGGCCCGCGCCGCCGAGCATCAGCGCGGCACCGGCCGCGCTCGTCCTGCGCCGGACCGTCCGGCCGTCGGACGATCCGCGGCCTGCCCGGCCGTCGGGCGGTCTTCCTGCGGTGCCGAGAACTCTCCGTTGCCTGGTCACGGGTTTCCCTTCGTCGTGCGGTGCCGGTGGTCGTCGTGCGGTGCGGAGAGCTGACCGGCCGCCGGGGTCCCCGGATCGCTGTCCGGTGTGAACCACGGCAGGGCCGGGGCGGCGGAGGCCGAGGTGCTGGTGGCGGAGGCCGAGGTACTGGTGGCGGAGGCGGAGGCGTCCGCGGTGGTGCCGGTGGCGGCGGGGGGCCTCGCCCGCGTGCGGTGGCGGCCCGGCTGTGCGGACGGTCCGTGCGGCCGTATCCGGTCCACCACGGCCATCCCGGCCCGGAACAGCGCCGCCGGTACGACGAGGCACAGCAGGATCCAGAAGAGGGTCACGCCCCAGGGGCGGCCGACGCCCCACGGCTGCTCGGCGAGCACCTTCCCGCCGTACTTCAGGGAGATCGTGTAGTCACCGTGCGCGCCCGCCGACAGCTCCACCGGCAGGCTGATCCGGGCCTTGCGGCCGGGCGCGACGGTGCCGCGCCACTGCTGCTCCTCCCAGCCGGGCGCGAAGACGCCGTGCGCGGTGCCGACCTCGAAGACGGGGTTCTGGATGGCGGTGGTCCCGGTATTGCCGACGGTGAACACCAGCGTCCGCGAGGGCGGCGCCCCGAACCAGGTCAGCAGGGAGCCCGACCCGTCGAGCCGGGCCGCCGTCAGCACCGAGAGCCGCCCGCCGGCCGGTTCCGCGGGCAGCGGCTCCACCGAGTGCCCGGCGACCATGAAGATGGCGTCCGCCGCCGTCTTGCGCCCGGTGACCGTCGCGACGTGCACCACGCAGGGGCACGGCACGGGCGGCTCCGCGACGGGCAGCTTCCGGCGGAACCTCCCCTTCGTGTCGGTGGTGACGGCGCGGCCGTCCCCGTTGGCACAGGAGTTGGTGCCGCCGGTCACCCCCTGGGCCGGCACGGCCTGCCCGCAGATCAGCAGCATCAGCAGCCGCTCGGCGCCCCAGCCGCTCCCGCTGACGGTGATCGAACCGCCCGTGCCCGCCTGCGCCTTCGACAGCTCGATACGCGGACCGTCCGCCGCGACCGCCGGTGCCCCGGACAGCGGGGCGAGGACGAGCGCGAGGAGCAGCGCCAGCTTCACCGGCAGCACGCTCCGCCTCCGAGACACCCGCACCTTCACGTCACCGCTCCCATCGGCTCGGGCACGGACGCCGTGCCGTCCGTCGTACGGCGCCTGCGGCGGCGTACGGCGGCGAGGGCCGCAAGCGTGACGGCCGCGGCGAGGGCGCCCGCCGTCACCGGACCCCACGGGACGAAGCGTGCCGACGCCGTCGCCGTGGAGCGCGCACCGCCCGCCGCCGTCACCGTCAGCCGCACGTCGACCGCGTCGAGGACGGGCCGCCCGGTCCACGGCTCGTCGAGCGCGATCCGGCGGCCCGGCGGCAGCTCGACGGACAGGCCGCGCGGCGCCCGGTCCAGGACGGTGCCGAAGACACCGTCGGCGCGCACCGCGAGCCGGGGCGCGAGCACGGTGGTGCCGCGGTTGACCAGTTCGTAGTGGATGCCGTCCGCGCGCACCGCGACGTGCTCGACGGTCAGCGCGGACAGCGCCGGGCCGGTCACCCCCACCCGCACGCGGACCGCCGCGGAGCGGCCCCCGCCGCTCGCCACGATCACCCCGGTACGGTCACCGGGCGCCGCGCCCGCCGGGACCCGCACGCTGAACGGGACGTCGGCACGGGTACGCGCCGGTACCCGTACCGACGTGGTGGGCACGGCCGTCCGCCGGCCCCGTTCGGTCCCGGCGAAGGCGATCCACGCCCCGGTGCCCGCCACCGCCCGGTCCCTGGCGCCGTCGTCCCCGTCCGTGGTCGCGTCCGCGCCGCGCAGCCGTACGGTGACCGCCCGCTTCCCCGGGTTGACCAGGGACACCGAGTCCTGGAGGACCGCGCCGGGCGCGCCCTCGGCGTACACGTACGGGCGCCCCTCGGGCTCGCTCGCGGACGGCGCGACGGACCAGCCCCCGCCGGCCGCGGCCCGTGGCGCGGCGGCCGTCAGCAGCAGGACGGCGAGGGGGACCAGCAGACGGAGGCGGGGGACGTACGGCATCGGCGGGTCAGCGGCGTACGGTCTGGTGCCGCCGGGAGAGCCAGAGCGCGCCGGCCGCGCCCGCGAGCAGCACGGTGCCGCCGAGCGTGCCCAGCGCGATGGCCGAGTCCTCGGGGCCGGTCTGCGGGAGGTCGCCGGAGGAGCCGGAGGCCGAGTCCGAGCCCGACTGGTCCGAGCCGGTCGAGCCGCCGCCGGAGGCCGCCGTCACGTCGAGTGTCAGGGACGGCTTCGGGTCGTTGCCCGGGGTGCACGTCGTCGTGGTGCCGAGCGCCTTGATCGTCAGTACGCCCGCGGTGAAGGTGACCTTGCCGGTCTTGCGCGGCGTGTACGTGCCCGACAAGTCGGTGATCTTTATGGGGGTGTTGGCGGGTATCGCCGCCGCGTTGGCGGGGCCCTTCACCGCCACGGTGCCGCTGTCCGCGCCGCCCAGCTTGATCACGGCGCTCGGGTTCATCGCCCCCTTGCCCAGTTCCACCGGGCTGGAGGAGACGCCCTTCTGGAACGACATGGTGAGCTTGTACGCGCTGCCGCTCCTGACGCTCTTGATGTCGATGGGCGACACGGCGCTCTTGTCGCCGATCGGCGTCTTGCACTGGTAGTTGACGTCCACCACGTCGGCCCGGGCGGCGGGGGCGGCCATCAGCACCGCCGAGCCGGCCAGGGCCGCGGCGGACGCGAGCACGGCGGTCCGTTTCTGGTACGTCGGGTACGACACCTCAGGTCCCCTCGTCGCCGGGAGATTTGCTGACGGCACATCAGATAGGGCGCTCAAAGTACGCCCGGGACCTTGTGGAGGGAAGACAAAGTGCGCGCCGGATCCTTTGATCCGACGCGCACTCGGCGTTGTCGAGGTGAGGCAGTCAGGGGCTGGTCGTGGTGGGCTGCCGGGAGGCCCGCTACGCGGGTGCTCCCACCTCCGCCCACACCGTCTTGCCCGCGACGCCCGGGGATCTCAGAACTCCCCAGTCCAGGCAGAGCCGCTGCACGATGAACATGCCGTGCCCGCCGGGGCGGCCGGCGCGGTGCGGGGTGCGCGGGGCGGGCTGACCGGTCCCCCGGTCGGCGACCTCGATGCGCAGCACCTTGTTGTCGCAGGAGATCATCAGCTCGTCCGGGCCCTCGGCGTGCAGGCAGGCGTTGGTGACCAGTTCGGAGACGACGAGCAGGACGTCCTCGGCGGCGGCCCGCTGATCGGCGCCGTCGGCCGGCAGCCAGCCCCAGGCGTAGAGCGCCTGCCGTGCGAAGTCGCGGGCGAGCGGGACCACCCCGCTCGCCTCGTCGAAGTTCAGTCTGCGGACCCGACGCGAGGCCGAGGACGCGGGCGCGCCCGTACCGGACGCCCCGGAAGCGCCGCCGGCGCCCGACTCCGGGCCGCGGTCGCCCGGCGAGTAAGGCCGGGTGGTGCTCATCAGCGCTTCACCTCACCGATTCACCAGTTCACGATTCAAGACTCAGTACGTTTGGATCTGCGGCGTCGAGGCCGCTCGGGCTGCCGGCGAGTGGCGGGCGCCGGCTTCGTTCAGGATGTCTCCTGCCCGACCGAACCGTCCGAACACCCACTTATTCGGCGCGGAACTTGTGACGCGGGCAACGCGCCCGTCGCACAGGGGCAACCGGGACGTCACCTCGGCGGCCCGGCCGCCGGTCGTTCCGCTCATATCGGTCCGCTCATTCGGCGAGGGCGGCGTCCAGCGTCTCGTGGACAGTGAAAACGGCCTCCGCCCCGGTGATCTCGAAGACCCTGGCGACCACGGGCAGCATGCCCGCCAGATGGACCGCGCCCCCGGCGGCCTCGGCCTTCAGTCGTGCACCGAGCAGTACGTTCAGCCCGGTGGAGTCGCAGAACTCCAGGCGTGAGCAGTCCACCACCAGACGCGAGAACCCCTTGCCGAGGCATTCCTCGAGCGGCTCGCGCAACAGATCGGCCGTGTGGTGATCCAGCTCACCGGCCGGGGTCACGACGGCACTCGTGCCCTGTTCTCGCACTTCGACAAGAAGCCGGCCCGACTGTGCGCTGCCGACCGTCCCGCGGTCCATGCCGTCTCTCTCCCGACCGTCGTGGCTGTTGCTTGATGCCCTCGAACACTACGCCTTCCCTACGCACCTTGACACCCGAACAACCGCACCGAAGCGGACATAACGCCGCAGAACGCACTTGCGGTGGTGTTGCGAAACCGGATAGGGCTAGAGGGAGACCTAATCGACACGGCCGGCTTTGGAGGCGCCGCACACCGCAGTGCACGTATTGGCATCGGCGGCCATATGCCGAGAACGATGGAGGACATCATGTCACCCCGGCTCGACGAATCGCACACCCAGTGGGCGACGTCGGCATCTCATCCGGATCTTCTGGAGAACGAGCACCCCGAGCACCTCGTGGACGACTCCCCCGCGGAGAGCGATGTACTCGCGGGACTTCCGGAGATCCCCCCGTACGAAGAGGTGGGGCCGGTTGACGCACGGGCCCTGTCCAAGACGCTCTTCGAGCGGCTCGAGTCCCTCGAAGAAGGCACGCGCGAATATTCGTACGTGCGCAACACCCTCGTCGAACTCAACCTCGCGCTGGTGAAGTTCGCCGCCTCCCGGTTCCGCTCCCGCAGTGAGCCGATGGAGGACATCGTCCAGGTCGGCACGGTCGGCCTGATCAAGGCGATCGACCGGTTCGAGCTCAGCCGCGGCGTCGAGTTCCCCACCTTCGCGATGCCGACCATCGTCGGCGAGATCAAGCGCTTCTTCCGCGACACGAGCTGGTCCGTGCGCGTGCCACGCCGGCTCCAGGAGCTCCGCCTCGACCTGGCCAAGGCGGGCGACGAACTCGCCCAGCAGCTCGACCGTTCGCCCACGGTCGGCGAGCTGGCGGAGCGCCTCGGCATCACCAAGGAAGAGGTCGTCGAGGGCATGGCCGCCTCGAACGCCTACACCGCGAGTTCGCTGGACGCCCAGCCCGAGGAGGACGACTCCGAAGGCGCGCTCGCGGACCGCATCGGCTACGAGGACCACGGGCTCGAGGGCATCGAGTACATCGAGTCCCTGAAGCCGCTGATCGCCGAGCTTCCCTCCCGTGACCGCAAGATCCTCTCCCTGCGCTTCGTCGCCGGCATGACCCAGTCGGAGATCGGCGAGGAGCTGGGCATCTCGCAGATGCACGTGTCGCGGCTGCTGTCGCGGACGCTGGTGCGGCTGCGGAAGGGGCTGACCGTCGAGGAGTGACGGGCGCTGTCCGGTGGTGACGGGCGCTGTCCGGTGGTGCCGGGCCGGCCCGGTGGTGCCGGGCCGGCCCGGTGGTGCCGGGCCGGCCCGGTTCGATGCGGGGCCTAGGCGCGTGTTCCGCGGCTCCACACCTGTGACACCAGCGGGACCCCCGGGCGGTACGCGAGGTGCACGTGGCTCGGGGCGTCCAGGAGCGCCAGGTCCGCGCGGGCGCCGGGGGCCAGGTGGCCGATGTCGTCCCTGCGCAGGGCCGCGGCGCCGCCCGCCGTCGCCGACCAGAGCGCCTCGTCCGGGGTCATGCCCATGTCCCGTACCGCGAGGGCGATGCAGAACGGCACCGACGACGTGTACGACGAGCCCGGGTTGCAGTCCGTGGACAGGGCCACCGTGGCGCCCGCGTCCAGCAGGCGGCGGGCGTCCGGCCACTCGGCCCGGGTGGAGAACTCCGCGCCCGGCAGGAGCGTCGCCACGGTCGCGCTGTGGGCGAGCGCGTCGATGTCCTCGGCGGTGAGGTGCGTGCAGTGGTCCGCGCTGGCCGCGTCCAGCTCGACCGCGAGCTGGACGCCGGGGCCGTACGACAGCTGGTTGGCGTGGACGCGGGGGTGCAGGCCCTTCGCCCGGCCCGCCGTGAGGATCGCGCGGGCCTGGTCGCCGTCGAAGGCGCCCCGCTCGCAGAAGACGTCGATCCAGCGGGCGTGCGGGGCGCAGGCGTCGAGCATCTCGCCGGTGACGAGGTCCACGTACGCGGCGGGATCGCCGGCGAGTTCCGGCGGGACGATGTGGCCGCCGAGGAAGGTCACCTCGTCGGTGTGGCGGGCGGCGATGCGCAGGGCGCGGGACTCGTCCTCGACGGTGAGGCCGTAGCCGGACTTGGTCTCGAAGGTCGTCGTGCCCTGGCGGAGCGCTTCGCGCAGGTGGCGGGTGAGGGTGCGTTCCAGGTCGTCGTCGGTGGCGGCGCGGGTGGCGGCGACGGTGGTGCGGATGCCGCCCGCCGTGTAGGCGCGGCCCGACATACGGGCGTTGAACTCCTCCGTGCGGTCGCCCGCGAAGAGGAGGTGGGAGTGGGAGTCCACGAAGCCCGGGATCACGGTGCGGCGGCCGGCGTCGACGTGATTGTCAGTGGCGGGTGCTTTGCTTGATTCACCGGTCCACGCGACGCGGTCGTCCTCGATGACGAGCGCCGCGTCGTGGATCAGGCCGAGGGGGGACTCGTCGTCGCCGAGGGAGGGGGCGTTGGTGACCAGTGTGGCGATGTTCGTGATGGCGGTGCTGATGCTCATGGCGTCCTTTGGGGGTGCGCTGTCCGACGGGGGCGGGGCGGTGCGGTGCCCCTCGCGTGCGAGGTATAGGGCGGGGCGGTGCCCCTCGCGTGCGGACGGCGGCTGCGGGTCGTGGGGGCTCAGGCGCGTAGCTGCCCGATCGCTGTCGCCAGCGCTGTCGGGACGTCCGGTACGGATGCGTGTGCTCCGTCGCGGACGATGTGGCGGCCCCCTACGACCGTGTGGCACACGTCGGCCGCTGTCGCGGCGAATACGGCCGTCTCGGCGCCCAGGCGGGGCAGCGGGCCCGCTGTTCTGACCGAGTCGAGGGCGATCGTCGTGAAGTCGGCGAGCGCGCCCGGCTCCAGGGCGCCGGCGTCGTGCCAGCCGAGCGCCGCGTGGCCGTCCGCGGAGGCGGCGCGCAGCAGGGCGGCCGCCGTCCAGTGACCGCGGGTACGGGTGCGCAGGCGCTCGTTCAGCTCCATGGCGCGGGCCTCTTCGAGCAGGTCGATCACGGCGTGGCTGTCGGAGCCGAGGGAGAGCGGGGAGCCCGCGCTCTGGAGTGCGGCGGCCGGGCCGATGCCGTCGGCCAGGTCCCGTTCGGTGGTCGGGCACATGCACGTGCCGGTGCCCGAGGTGCCGATCAGGTCGATGTCCTCGGCGGTCAGGTGGGTGCTGTGGACGGCGGTCGTGCGCGGGCCCAGGACGCCGTGGTCGGCCAGGAGCCGGGCGGGCGTGCGGTCGTGGGCCTGCCGGCAGGCGTCGTTCTCGGCCGTCTGCTCGGACAGGTGCACGTGCAGGGGGGCCTGCCGGTTCTCGGCCCAGCGCACGACGGTGTCCAGCTGGCCGGCGGGCACGGCCCTCACGGAGTGGATGGCGGCGCCGATCCGTGCGTGATCCCGGTCCTTGAGAACTGAAGAGCGTTCCGCCCATGCCTCGGCCGTGCCGTCGGAGAAGCGGGCCTGGTGGCGGGTCGGGGGGCGGCCGAAGCCGGAGGACAGGTAGGCGGTGTCGAGGAGGGTGATGCGGATGCCCGCCTCGGCCGCCGCGGCGATCAGCGCCTCCCCCATCGCGTTGGGGTCCTCGTACGGGGTCCCGCCAGGGGCGTGGTGCACGTAGTGGAACTCGCCCACCGCCGTGATCCCGGCGAGCGCCATCTCCGCGTACACCGCGCGCGCCAGCTGGTGGTAGGTGTCCGGGGTCAGCTTGTCGGCCACGGAGTACATCAGCTCGCGCCAGGTCCAGAAGGTGCCCGAGCCGACCTGGACGGTGGCCCGCAGGGCCCGGTGGAAGGCGTGCGAGTGGGTGTTCGCCAGGCCGGGGAGGGTGAGGCCCCGCAGAGGCTCCGCGCCGGGTGGCGGGGTGTCCGTCCGCGGGCGCACGGCGGTGATCCGGCCGTCCGCCGTTCCGGCCTCGACGAGGACGCCCGGTTCTACGTTGGTGCCCAGCCAGGCGTGCTCCAGCCAGTACGTTCGCGTCACGTGCGGGTCAGCCCTTCCAGTACGTCGGCGAGCGCGCCCACCCCGGCCGCGCAGTCGTCCTCGGTGGCGTGCTCGGCCGGGGAGTGCGAGACACCGGTGGGGTTGCGTACGAACAGCATGGCGGTGGGGATCGCCGAGGAGAGGATTCCGGCGTCGTGTCCCGCGCCCGTTCCGAGGACGGGGATCCGGAGAGGTGACCGCTGCGCCGTGCCCAGGATGCGTGTCAGTTCGTCGCGCAGGGCGTGCTGGAAGTCGACCACCGGGGTGAACGACTCACGGGTGACGGTGAGTTCGACGCCGTGCGTGCGGGCGTGGCCGTGGGCCGCCTCCTCGATGGCCGCGACGAGGGTGTCCAGGGTCCGCTGGCCGGGGGCCCGGGAGTCCAGCCAGCCGCGGACCAGGGACGGGATCGCGTTCACTCCGTTCGGCTCCGCGGTGATCTTGCCGAAGGTGGCGACGGCTTCGGCCAGGGCGGCCTCGCGGCGGGCGGCGAGCACGGTCTCGGCGTACGGCAGCATCGGGTCGCGCCGGTCGGTGAGGCGGGTGGTGCCCGCGTGGTTCGCCTCGCCCCGGAAGTCGAAGCGCCAGCGGCCGTGCGGCCAGATGGCGGAGGCGATGCCGAGCTGGTCGCCGGACAGGTCCAGGGCGCGGCCCTGCTCGACGTGGAGTTCGACGAACGCTCCGATGCGGGCGAGGCGTTCCGGGTCCGGGCCGAGGGCGGCGGGGTCGTGGCCGGCGCGTTCCATCGCCTGCGGGAGGGTGACGCCGTCCGCGTCCGTGAGGCGGTGCGCCTGCTCGACGGTCAGCTCGCCCGCGGTGAGCCGGGAGCCGACGCAGGCCAGGCCGAAGCGGGCACCCTCCTCGTCGGCGAAGTTGACGACGGCCACGGGATGCGCCAGCTCCGTGCCGCGGGAGCGCAGTTCGTCCAGGGCGGCGAAGGCGGAGATCACTCCCAGGGGGCCGTCGAAGGCGCCGCCGTCGGGGACCGAGTCCAGGTGGGAGCCGGTGACCACGGCGTTGCCCGCGGCCGGGTCGCCGAGCCACGCCCACTGGTTGCCGTTGCGGTCCACCTCGTACGTCAGGCCGCGGGAGGTGGCCTGCTCGCGGAACCAGGCCCGGCAGTCGGTGTCGGCGGCGGTCCAGGCGTAGCGCCGGTAGCCGCCGGAGGCGGCGTCGCGGCCGACCGGCAGCAGCTCCGCCCACATGCTGTGAAAGCTCAACGCTCGCCGCCCTCGCGCATCGGCACCCGCACACCGCGCTCGTCCGCCACGGCCTCGGCGCTGTCATATCCGGCGTCCACGTGGCGGATGACGCCCATGCCGGGGTCGTTGGTGAGGACGCGGCGGATCTTCTCACCGGCCAGCGGCGTTCCGTCGGCCACGCAGACCTGGCCCGCGTGGATCGAGCGGCCCATGCCGACGCCGCCGCCGTGGTGGATCGAGACCCAGGACGCGCCCGACGCCACGTTCACCATCGCGTTGAGCAGCGGCCAGTCGGCGATGGCGTCCGAGCCGTCGAGCATGGCCTCGGTCTCGCGGTAGGGGGAGGCCACGGATCCGCAGTCGAGGTGGTCGCGGCCGATGGCCAGCGGGGCGGCCAGTTCGCCCGAGGCGACCATGTCGTTGAAGCGCTCGCCGGCCCGGTCGCGTTCGCCGTAGCCGAGCCAGCAGATGCGGGCGGGCAGGCCCTGGAAGTGGACGCGTTCACCGGCCAGCTTGATCCAGCGGGCCAGGGACGCGTTGTGAATGGACTCAGCCTCCGGGAAGAGGTCGAGGATCGCCCGGTCCGTCTTCGCGATGTCGGACGCCTCGCCGGACAGGGCCGCCCAGCGGAAGGGGCCCTTGCCCTCGCAGAAGAGGGGGCGGATGTAGGCGGGGACGAAGCCGGGGAAGGCGAAGGCGCGGTCGTAGCCCGCGAGTTGTGCCTCGCCGCGAATGGAGTTGCCGTAGTCGAAGACCTCGGCGCCGGCGTCCATGAAGCCGACCATCGCCTCGACGTGCCGGGCCATCGACTCCCGCGCGCGCGTGGTGAAGCCCGCCGGGTCCTTCGCCGCGTACGACGCCATCTCGTCGGGATCGACACCGGCGGGGAGGTAGGACAGCGGGTCGTGGGCCGAGGTCTGGTCGGTGACGATGTCGATGGGGGCGTCCATCGCGAGGAGCCGCGGGACCAGCTCGGCGGCGTTGCCCAGTACGCCGATGGAGAGCGGGCGGCGGGCGTCGCGGGCCTCGACGGCCAGCCGGAGGGCGTGGTCGAGGGAGTCGGCGCGGACGTCCAGGTAGCGGTGCTCGATGCGGCGGTCGATGGCGCGCGGGTCGCAGTCGATGCAGATCGCGACGCCGTCGTTCATGGTGACGGCGAGGGGCTGGGCGCCGCCCATGCCGCCGAGGCCCGCGGTGAGGGTGATGGTCCCGGCGAGGCTGCCGCCGAACTTCTTGGCGGCGACGGCGGCGAAGGTCTCGTACGTGCCCTGGAGGATGCCCTGCGTGCCGATGTAGATCCAGGAACCGGCCGTCATCTGGCCGTACATGGTCAGACCGAGCTGTTCCAGGCGGCGGAACTCCTCCCAGTTCGCCCAGTCGCCGACCAGGTTGGAGTTGGCGATGAGGACGCGCGGGGCCCACTCGTGGGTCCGCATGACGCCGACCGGGCGGCCCGACTGGACGAGCATCGTCTCGTCCTGCTTCAGGGTGGTGAGGGTGCGGACCATGGCGTCGAAGGAGCGCCAGTCGCGGGCCGCCTTCCCGGTGCCGCCGTAGACGACCAGCTTGTCGGGGTGTTCGGCGACCTCGGGGTCCAGGTTGTTCTGGAGCATCCGCAGGGCGGCCTCCTGCTGCCATCCCAGGGCACTGCGTTCCGTACCGCGCGGCGCCCGGACGGGGCGGGGTCCTGACATGGTCTGCCTCCTGGTGGGCTCCCGCACACGGACGGCCAGGGGGACGGCCGCATACGGATTGTTGCCGTGGTTATTCACATCCTGGGGTCATGAATAGGGCTAGTCAATACGTTCGTACGTCAGCGCGGGGGCGCCGTGGGTGTTTGGCTTGGCCCATAAGCCCGGACACCGAGACGACGGGGGATCCTGTGGAGGACGGCGTGAGCGGTACCGCGGTGCGTGCGACCGGGCACGGTGACGGGGACGACGGCGAGCGGGTCGCCCGGCGCGACGACGCCGTCCGGGCCGCCGTCGAGCAGCGGCTCGTCGGACCCGGCGCCCCCCTCGCGGGGCTGCTCGACGTCACCGGGATCCGGGCCTCCGCCGCCGCCCTGCGGGCCGCCTTCGAGTCGGTGAGCGCGCCCGGCACCGAGATCCTGCACGCCTTCGCGGTGAAGGCGACGCCGCTGGTGCCCGTGCTGCGGCTGCTGCACGCAGCGGGCATCGGCGCGGAGGTGGCCGGCCCCGGCGAGCTCGCCCTCGCCCGCGCCGCCGGGATACCCGTGGCCCGTACGGTCCTCGACTCCCCCGCCAAGACACCGGCCGAACTGCGCGAGGCCCTGGCGCTCGGCATCGCCGTCAACGCCGACAACCCGCAGGAACTGGCGCGCCTCGACGCGCTGGTGCGCTCGGCCGCCACCCGCTCGCCCCTCGGCCTCCGGGTCAACCCGCAGGTCGGCGGCGGCGCCATCGAGGCGCTGTCCACGGCCACCGCCACCTCGAAGTTCGGCGTCGCGCTCCAGGACGAGGGCGCCCGCGAATGGCTCGTCCGGGCGTATCTGGACCGGCCCTGGCTGACCCGGCTGCACACCCACACCGGCTCGCAGGGCGTCCCGCTCTCGCTGATGGCGCGCGGGGTGGCGGAGGTCTACCAGCTCGCGGAGGAGATCAACCGGCGGGCCGGGCGGCAGCAGGTCGACACCCTCGACATCGGCGGCGGGCTGCCGGTCGACTTCGGCTCCGACGCCACGGCGCCGACGTACGCGCAGTACGCGCGGCTGCTCGCGGAGGTGGTGCCGGGGCTGTTCGGCGGGCGCTACGGGCTGGTCACCGAGTTCGGGCGGTCGCTGCTCGCCAAGCACGGCACGGTGCTCGCCCGCGTCGAGTACGCGAAGAGCGCCGGCGGACGGCGCATCGCGGTCACCCACGCCGGGGTGCAGATCGCCACCCGCACGGTGTACGCGCCGGCCTCCTGGCCGCTGCGGATCGCCGGGTACGACGCGAAGGGGCGCCCCAAGCCGGGGCCCGGCGTCGTGCAGGACATCGCGGGGCCCGCCTGCTTCGCGGGCGACCTGCTCGCCGAGGGCCGCGCGCTCCCGCCGCTCGACCAGGGCGACCACGTGGCGGTGCTCGACACCGGCGCTTACTATTTCGCCGCCCACTACGCGTACAACTCCCTGGCCAGGCCCGGGGTCTACGGCTTCGTCCGGGACGGCGGCGGCATACGCTTCGCGACCGTGCGGGAGCCGCAGACGGTCCAGGAGATCGTCGCGGAGTCCGGCGGGGACCGGGCCGCGGCGCTGACGGAGCTCTAGGCTCCCCCGGTTCACGACGGCGCCCGGTTCACGACGGCGCCCGGTTCACGACGGCTCCGCCCCGGCTCGCGACGGCTCGCGCCACATCGGCGACTTGGCGGAAAATCGGCCCAGTTGGCCCACCTTAGACCTGCCGGGCACGTTCCACAGGGAAATGCCGGGAACCCTCACCCCTCGTACACACGGTGCGTAGCGTCTCGGTGACGCGACCGGATCCGAGGCGGGAGGAACCGAGGTGCCCGGAATCGACGAGTGCCTGCTGGAAGCCATGCGGCTGCCCGGTGCACGGGGCGCCGCCGTGGTCGACTGGACCAGCGGCCTGGCCCTGGGGACCGTCGGGGACGCGCCGGGCGGCGACCACGAGACGACCGCGGCGGAGGCGGCCGAGCTGGCCCGGCTCGCCGCGGAGCACCACGCGTTCGCGCCCGCCGACGGCTCCGACTGGTCCGAGCAGGAGCCGCCGGTCGAGGACCTGATCGTCAGCAACCGCGACAGCTACCACGTGCTGCGGTTCGTCCGGACGACGTTCGACAGCAGCGTGTTCCTGCACCTGTGGCTGGCCCGTGCGGACGGGAACCTGGCGCTGGCCCGCATCAGGCTCGGCGAGATGGCCGGACGGCTGGTGCTCGGATGACGACCGTCGACATACCCGCCCGGGACAGACAGCAGGACGCGCCCCCCGACGGACAGCGGAACGAGAAGCAGGACGCACCCCTCGCCGGGCAGCGGGAAACGCCTTCGGACGGACAGCAGGACGTGCCTGCCGACGGACAGCCGGGCGGACAGTCCGACGGACAGCCGGGCGGGCGGCAGGAGGGCGAGCCGGGGACCGGGGGCCGCGCCGTCTCCCCCATGCTCAGCCGGCTCGCCGCCGAGCGGGCCACCGGTGTGCTGATGCGCGAGCGCGGCACGCTCTATCTGCGCGACGGCGAGGTGGTGCACGCCGAGAGCCCCGCGGCGCCCGGGCTCGACGTGCTGCTCACCGTCCGCGGCGCGCTGGACGGCGAGTCCTGGCGGCAGGCGGTGGCGCAGGCGGGCGCGCGGCGCCGGGTGGGGCGGTTCCTGGTCGACAGCGGCCGGATCGCCGAGGGCGCCCTCGAACTGTGTCACCTGGGGGCGCTGTACGACGCGGCGTACTTCGTGCTCGGCCCGAGCAGCACCCCCGCCCGCTTCCGGTACGGGGCCGCGCACTGGCTCGGCCCGCTGCACCCGGTCCCGGTGGCCGCCCTGGAACGCGAGTCGCTGCGCCGCCGCGAGCTGCTGCACCGCATCTGGCCCGACCCGCTGACGGACACCGCGCCGCTCATCCGGTGCCGGGTCCCCTCGGGGCCGGCGCTCAGTCCACGGCAGCGGGCCGTGCTCGACCTGGTGGACGGGGTGCGCACCGCGGCGGACATCTCCCGCCTGCTGGGCCGGCCCGCGTTCCACACCCTGGTCGATCTGCGCCGCCTCGCCGCCGCCGGGGCCGTCGCGGCCCCGCGTCCGCCGGAGCGGCGCCCCGAGCCCGCCGTGGCCGCCGTCCTCGCCCGCACGTCCGACGACCCGGACGTGGCCCTGCTGCGTCGGCTCAGAGACGCCTTGGAGGCCCTGTGATCCGCGCGCTCCGACAGCGTGCCGAAAGGAGACTGCTGATGGCCACGGAGACCGAGGTCCTCGACGAACTCCGCCGGTTGAGGGCACGCGTCCCCCAGGTGACCGGCGCGCTCGCGGCCAGCGTCGACGGCCTCGTACTGGCCCACGACACCCCGGGCGTGGAGCCGGAGGGCATGGCCGCGCTGACCGCGGCCGCGCTCGGCGTCGCGCTGCGGATGACGGACGCCACCGCGCAGGGCGACTTCCGCGAGCTGCTCGTGCGCGGCGTCGACGGCTACGTGGCGACGTACGCGGCCGGTGGCTCCGCCGTGCTGACCCTGCTCGCCCAGGACCGGGTGAACGTCGGCCGGCTGCACCTGGAGGGGCGCCGGGCCGGTACCCGGATCGGCGAGGTCGTGGACGCCGCGACGGCCGCCGGGGAAGCCGTCCCGCCCGCCAGGGCCCCGGCCAAGTCGGCGGCGGTCAAGTCCGCGGCCAGGGCGGCCGGTGCCCGGACCCGTACGCCGCGTGCCTCGGGAGGTGCCCGCGCCGCCAAGACCCCCATCACCAGAAACAGTCCGACCCCGAACGAAAGCTGAAAGGACGTACCACTGATGACCAACACCGAGACCGCGCTGAAAGAGGCCCTGGCGTCCATCGAGGGCGCGACCGGAGCCGCGCTCGTCGACTACACCAGCGGCATGGCGCTGGGCACCATCGGCGGCAGCAAGGGGTTCGACCTCAACGTCGCCGCCGCCGGGAACACGGACGTCGTCCGCGCCAAGCTGCGCACCATGGAGCACCTCGGGCTCAAGGGCGAGATCGAGGACATCCTCATCACCCTGAGCGACCAGTACCACCTGATCCGGCTGATCACGGGACGGGGCGGCAACGGCCTGTTCCTGTACCTGGTGCTCGACGCGAAACGGTCCAACCTGGCGATGGCCCGCCATCAACTACGGCGGATCGAGGCGGACTTGGAGGTATAGGAGGTATAGGAGGTGTAACGGCCTCCTGTCCTTCAGGGCCTCAGACCAGGACGCCGCCGCGGCGGCGCGACCCTCCAGGGGCCGCGTCGCCCGCGGCGATGCCCGTGCTGCGGTAGCCCTTGACCGGCTTGCCCGCGGGCGCGCCGCCACCCTTGCCGAGCCAGTCGACGCGCACCCAGAGCAGCACGCCGTCGGCCTGTTCGCGGCGGCCGAGCCAGGCCGCCTTGAGCCAGAGCCCGGCGCCGGTTCCGGCGAGCAGCATGCCGCCCGCTGCGGGCACCGCGAAGGCGCTGCCCAGCGCGAGCAGGAAGGCGAGCACCAGCCACCAGCGGTGGCGGCGGCGCCAGTTGCGCACGGACACGGCGCGGTCCTGGAGGACGTCGTGCTTGCCGGCCCGGGCGGCGCCGCGGGCCAGCGCGGTGTAGCGCTTCCGGCGCCGGTACGCGACGACGAGCGCGGCGACGACGAAGAGCACCGCTCCGGCCATGACCCCGATGCGGCGGCCGGTGACGCCGGGCGGCAGCAGGCCGATCCCGGCCGCGAACACCCCGAACCACCACAGCGGCGCCGCCCCGGCCCGCACCACGACGGCCACCCGGGCCAGCCCCTGCCCTCCGCGCGCCACGTCCGCCTCCTCGAAGCTCGTGCACATACGTCTGCCGGGCGGGCACGTTAGCGAGGGAACGTGAGACGAGTCTGAGAACCGCCGGTGCGCGGCCACTACGGCTGCTCCGGCTACTCCATGAAGAGCCCGCGCGCGGCGGCCCGCGCGTCGAAGTCCTCGAGGCCGGCCTGGGCGTCGGGCAGGTCGTCGCACATGGCCTCCAGCAGGACCCGGCCGAGCAGCATCGGCGAGCAGGCCGTGTCGAAGGCGAGTCCGGTGCCGACGGCGGCGGGCAGCAACAGGTCCGACACCTTGGCCACCGGCGCGAACGCCGAGTCGGCGACCGTGACGACCGTCAGTCCGGCCGCCTTGGCGTAGCCGAGCGCGTCGACGACCTCGCGCGGGTGGCGGGGCAGCGCGAAGCAGAGCAGGGCGCTCGCCCCGGCGCGTACGGCGGCGTCGATGCGGTCGTGCAGCATGGTGCCGCCCTCGTGCAGCAGCCGTACGTCCGGGTGGACCTTGGCGGCGAAGTAGGCGAAGCCGTACGCCTGGGAGGCGGCGGCGCGCAGGCCGAGCACCGGCAGCGGGCGGGACGCGGCGAGCAGCCGGCCCGCGCGCTCGACGGGGCGCGGGTCGGCCAGCACCTCCGCGAGGTGCCGCAGGTTCTCGATCTCGGCCTCGACGGCCTGCTGGTACTCGTTGTACGCGGCCGGGTCGGCGACGGGCTCCGCCGGGGCGACCTCGCGCAGGTGTCTGCGCAGCGCCGGGTAGCCGTCGAAGCCGAGGGCGACGGCGAAGCGGGTGACGGAGGGCTGGCTGACCCCGGCGAGTTCGGCGAGTTCGACGCTGGACAGGAAGGGCACGTCGGCGGCGCGGCGCACCATGATGTGCGCGATACGGCGCTGCGTCGGCGTCAGCCTGCGTCCCTCGAAGAGCGACTGGAGCCGTGCGGCAGGGCTGTCGGTCACGCTCATGTCGTGCTCCCCCTCCAGATGTCCGTGAACCGGTCGAGCAGTGCGGCCGCCGCCGTCACGTCGTCCGTGAGCGGCCGGTCGGCCGGGTCCGGGTCGAGTACCGACTCGGCGAGTGCGAGCGCCCGCCCGGCCGGCAGCTCCGCGTCCGGCCTGAGGTCGCGCTGGCGCAGTGCCCGTACGGCGGCGACGAGTTCGCAGCCGACAACGAGACGGTACGCGCCGCAGGCCCGCAGGGTCTGACGGGCGGCGAGCGAGGCGAAGCCGGCCTGCTCCTCGACGCCGCGGGAGAGCACGGCGTGGCCGAGCGAGGCGGGCGCGGAGAAGGCGCGCAGGTCACCGAGGGCGGCACCGGCGGCGCCCCTTCCTCGCCGACCACGTGGCCGCCTCGTCCGGGTGATGATCCTGGAGTACGCCGCCGACGGTGTGTCCACGATCCGAGACGACATCACGCGCGAACTCCCTTCAACCCGGACATGCCGTCTCGGCGGCCGGTCACAAGTGACCGCTGATCAACGCCGAGGCCGCGCCGAGCTATTGACAACCTATTCAGCCACCGAGAACTCTGCATGACGGTATGCAGGCCGGGCAAGGGACACTTCATGATCCAGTTCGATGCCGTCCACAAGCGCTTCCCCAACGGCACCACAGCAGTCCACGACCTCTCCCTGGAGCTGCCGGAGGGCGGCGTGACCGTGCTCGTCGGGTCCTCGGGCTGCGGCAAGACGACCACCCTGCGGATGGTCAACCGGATGGTCGAACCGACCTCCGGCACGGTCCGCGTCGGCGGCAAGGACGTCCGGCACCAGGACGCGGCCGAACTGCGCCGCTCCATCGGTTACGTCATCCAGCAGGCCGGGCTCTTCCCGCACCGCACGGTGCTCGACAACATCGCGACCGTGCCGCTGCTGCTGGGCTGGGGCCGCAAGAAGGCGCGGGCCAGGGCCGCCGAGCTGCTGGAGACCGTCGGCCTCGACACCACCACCGGCAGGCGGTACCCGCACCAGCTCTCCGGCGGCCAGCAGCAGCGCGTCGGCGTGGCCCGCGCGCTCGCCGCCGACCCGCCCGTGCTGCTGATGGACGAGCCGTTCGGCGCGGTGGACCCGGTGGTCCGCAGCCAGCTCCAGGACGAACTGCTGCGTCTTCAACAGGAGTTGCACAAGACGATCGTCTTCGTCACGCACGACATCGACGAGGCGGTACGGCTCGGCGACCGGATCGCCGTCTTCCGCACCGGCGGCCACCTGGTGCAGTGCGCCACTCCCGCGGAGCTGCTGGCCCGCCCCGCCGACGACTTCGTGGCCGGCTTCCTCGGCGCCGAACGGGGCCTGAAGCTGCTCTCCCTGACGACGCTCGCGGACGTGCCGCAGGCGCCCGCCCCCGAGGGCGGCACCTGGGAGCTGGTCCTCGACTCCGCCCGCAGGCCGCTGCACTGGCGCTCCGCTGAGGGTGGCACCGAGCTGCCGGTGCGGCCGCTCGGCGACACCGGCTCCCTGCTCGCCGCGATCGACGAGTCGATCGCCTCGCCCACCGGGCTGGTCGCCCGCGTCGACGCGAGCGGCGCGCTGACCGGCGTCACCTCGCGCGACGAGATCCACGAGCACGCGGGCCGGGCCCACGGCGCGGCGGGCGAGGCGAGCGAGGGCACGACGGGCGCAGGGGCTGGGAACACGGCGGGCACGACGGCTTCGGCAGGGGATGCGGGCTCGGCGGGCGTGACGATATGACCGTCGACTGGTCCTGGCTCGGTGCCCACACCGACGACCTCACCACCCTGACCGTCTCCCACCTTCAGGCGGCCCTGTCCGCCGTCTTCTTCGGGCTGCTGATCTCGCTTCCGCTGGCCGTGCTCGCGCACCGGGTCCGCCCGCTGCGCGGTTTCCTGCTCGGCCTGTCGAACGTCCTGTTCACGATCCCGTCGATCGCGGTCTTCGTCCTCCTGCTGCCGGTCTCCGGACTGACCCGCACCACCACGGTCACCGGGCTGACCGTCTACACCCTCGTCGTCCTGCTGCGGAACACCGTCGAGGGCCTGGACTCCGTACCCGAGAAGACCAAGGAGGCCGCGCGGGCCATGGGCACCCGGCCGCTGCGCACCCTGCTCACCGTCGAGCTGCCGCTCGCCCTGCCGGTCATCATGGCGGGCGTCCGGATCGCCACCGTCATGTCGATCTCCCTGGTCTCCGTGGCCACGTACATCGGTGACGGCGGTCTCGGGCAGCTCTTCACGGACGGCTTCCAGCGCAACTTCCCCACACCGGTGATCGCCGGTGTCGTCCTGACCCTGCTCCTCGCACTGGCCGCCGACGCGCTCCTGGTGGGCGTGCAGTACGTCCTCACGCCGTGGAACCGCCGGAAGCGAAGGGCCTGACGCCATGTACGAGCTGTTCAAGAACCTCGGCGCGTGGCTGGTCAGCGGCGACCAGTGGTCCGGCACGGACGGCATCGCCCACCGCGTCGCCGAACACCTCCAGTACTCGCTGCTCGCCACCCTGGTCGCCGCCGCGATCGCCCTCCCGGTGGGCCTGCTGATCGGGCACACCGGACGCGGCGCCTTCCTGGCGATCAACCTCGCCTCCTTCGGCCGCGCCCTGCCGACCGTCGGCCTGGTCGTCCTGGTCTTCCTCGCCGGCGGCCTGTCGATGTGGCCCGTCTACATCGCCCTGGTCGCCCTCGCCGTCCCGGCGATCGTCACCAACACCTACGCCGGCATGACGGCCGTGGACCCGGAGGTGAAGGACGCGGCGCGCGGCCAGGGCATGCGCCCGCACCAGGTGCTCTTCCAGGTCGAACTGCCGCTGGCGCTCCCGCTGATCATGACGGGGCTGCGGCTCGCCCTGATCCAGGTGGTCGCGACGGCCACCATCGCCGCGTACGTCTCCTTCGGCGGGCTCGGCCGCTACGTGTTCGACGGGCTCGCCCAGCGCGACCTGGTCCAGGTGCTGGGCGGCGCGGTCCTGGTCGCCGTGGTCGCCGTCGTCCTGGACGCCGCGCTCGCCGGTGTCCAGCGCCTGCTGTTCCGCGCCCGCACCGGTCCCCGTACGGACCGGAAGTCCCCCGCCGGCCCCGCCCACCCCGCCTAGGAGCACCGCAGATGTCCCAGCGCACGAACCGGCAGCTGTCTCTTCCGAAGCGCCGCACCCTCCTCGGCGGGCTCCTCGCGGCCGCCTCCGTCCCGGCCCTCGCCGCGTGCAGCAGCGGCATCACCTCGCTGGACGGCGAGGGCTCCGCCGGCGGCGGTGGCGGCTCCAGCGAGGGCGGCCTCACCATCGGCACCGCCAACTTCACCGAGAACCAGGTCCTCGGCTACCTCTACGCGGCCGTCCTGGAGGCGGCCGGCGTCACCACGAAGGTCCGCCCCAACCTCGGCACCCGCGAGATCCTCATCCCCGCCCTCAAGAGCGGCGACCTCGACCTGCTGCCCGAGTACCAGGGCGCGCTGCTGCACTACCTCGACCCGAAGTCGAAGGCGACGGAGGAGGGCGAGATGCAGAACGCCCTCGCCGTCGCCCTGCCCAAGGGCCTCCAGATCCTGCCGTACGGGATGGCCGAGGACTCGGACGCGTTCGTCGTCACCCGGGAGACGGCGAAGAAGTACGGGCTGGCCTCGCTCGCCGATCTCGCCGCGCACAACGGGAAACTGGTCGTCGGCGCGTCCGCCGAGGTGAAGACGCGCCAGGTCGGCGTGGTCGGCCTGAAGGACGTGTACGGCGTGGAGTTCAAGAAGTTCAAGTCGCTCGACTCCTCCGGGCCGCTGGTCAAGGGCGCCCTGAAGAAGGGCGACGTGGACGTGGCGAACCTGTTCACCACCGACACCGACATCCGGGCCAACGACTGGGTCGTCCTCACCGACCCGAAGAACCTGGTCCCGGGCCAGCGCGTCGTCCCCCTGATCGCCGACCGCAAGGCCGACTCCACCGTCCGCAAGGCCCTCGCCCGGCTGGGCAACGTCCTCACCACGGCCCAGCTCACCGAGCTCAACCGGCAGGTCGACAAGGACAAGAAGGACCCGGAGGACGTGGCGCGGACGTACGCCGGACAGCACGGGCTGGCGAAGTAGGCCGCGCGGCCAGGGGGGCGGGGCCCCGGCCCGACAGGGGGGCTAACCCCAGTGCCACAAGGGCTCCCGCTCCCTACCGTGGACACCATGACCGGAATGGACGCGCGTGACGCCGAACTGAAGAAGGAACTCGACGCCACCCTGCACGCCCGCAGGGAACTGGGCGAGGAGTACGAGTCGGCACTCGTCGACTCCTTCCTGGAGAAGGTCGAGCAGCGCGTCGACGGCGCGGTCGACCGGCGGGTGCGCCGCCAGCTCGCCGAGCAGCAGATGGTGGCGGCCCGCGGCGCCCGCTCGCCGCAGTCCACGGACACCTTCGGCGAACGGTTCGGCTTCGGCATCGTCTCGCTCGTCCTCGCCGTCCCGCTGTCCGCGATCGGCGGCGGCGTCGGACATCTGCCGGGCCTGATCGTCACCTGGCTCGGCATCGTGGGCGTGAACGCGGTGCAGGCCGCCCGCAACTCGCCGGGCCTCTTCGGCCGCCGCGACCGGGAGAAGCAGGACTCGGACTGGCAGGACTGAGGCCCGGCGGGCCGGGTCGGGCGGGTCGGGCGGGTCGGGCGGGTCGGGCGAACGGCCTCCGTTACGCGAAAGGCCCGGCACCTGTGAGCGGTGCCGGGCCTTCGCACGTCGTGCGCGGGGACCGCCGCACCCCCGTTACCGGGGGGCGGGACGACGGCGGTCCCCGCGAGGGACGCGGGCCGGGTCAGGGCCGGGCTGCGCGTCCGTGGCGTCCATGGAGGTCCGGGAGCCGCTCCGGAGGTCCTTGGCGCCGTCTGCGCCGGCATCGAGGTGGGGAGCCGCTCCCACCCCCTGCCGACACCCACTAATGTGCCGGACCTGTGTTAAGCGGGTGCTGCGCGGACGTGTCGCGCTCGTACCACTTCTGCGAAGTTCCCCGACCGGACCGCAAGAAGATCGCTTTCCGGCCGGGGCGACGGCGGATTTCCGCCGCCTCCCCGCGTAGACCCGTCGTACTTTGCGCCCGGGGCCTTTCGGAGCGTTACTGCTTCGCGCCGCCCTTGGCCAGGAAGGACAGCAGGTCCTGCCGGCTGACGACCCCCGTCGGCTTGCCCTCGACCAGCACGATCGCCGCGTCGGCGGCGCCGAGCACGGACATCAGGTCCCCGACCGGCTCGCCGGAGCCGACCTGCGGCAGCGGCGGCGACATGTGCTTCTCCAGCGGGTCCTCCAGCGAGGCTCGCTTGGCGAACAGCGCGTTCAGCAGCTCCCGTTCCACCACGGACCCGACGACCTCGGCCGCCATGACGTCCGGGTGTCCCGCGCCGGGCTTCACGATCGGCATCTGCGAGACGCCGTACTCGCGCAGTACGTCGATGGCCTCGCCGACGGTTTCGTCCGGGTGCATGTGGACCAGCGAGGGGATGGAGCCGCCCGCCTTGTCGCTGAGCACGTCGGCGACCCGGGCGCTGGGCCCGGAGTCGTCGAGGAACCCGTAGTCGGCCATCCATTCGTCGTTGAAGATCTTGCTGAGGTACCCGCGTCCGCTGTCCGGCAGCAGGACCACCACGACGTCGTCCGGACCGAGCCGCTCTGCGACGCGCAGCGCGGCCACGACGGCCATCCCGCAGGAGCCGCCGACGAGCAGCCCCTCCTCCTTGGCGAGCCGCCGGGTCATCTGGAAGGAGTCCTTGTCGGACACGGCCACGATGTCGTCGGCCACGGTCCGGTCGTACGCGGTCGGCCAGAAGTCCTCGCCGACGCCCTCGACCAGGTACGGCCGCCCGGACCCGCCGGAGTACACCGAACCCTCCGGGTCGGCGCCGATGACCTGGACCTTGCCGTCACTGGCGTCCTTCAGGTACCGCCCGGTGCCGGAGATGGTGCCGCCGGTGCCCACGCCCGCCACGAAGTGGGTGATCCGCCCCTCCGTCTGCTCCCACAGCTCGGGGCCGGTGGAGTGATAGTGCGAGGCGGGGTTGTCGGGGTTGGAGTACTGGTCGGGCTTCCAGGCGCCGGGCGTCTCGCGGACCAGCCGGTCGGAGACGTTGTAGTAGGAGTCGGGGTGCTCCGGGTCGACGGCCGTGGGACACACGACGACCTCGGCGCCGTACGCGCGCAGCACATTGATCTTGTCGGTGCTCACCTTGTCGGGGCACACGAAGATGCACTTGTACCCCTTCTGCTGGGCCACGATGGCCAGCCCGACACCGGTGTTCCCGCTGGTCGGCTCGACGATCGTGCCGCCCGGCCGGAGCGCGCCGCTCTTCTCGGCGGCCTCGATCATGCGCAGCGCGATGCGGTCCTTCACGGAGCCGCCGGGGTTGAAGTACTCGACCTTCGCGAGGACGGTCGCCCGGATGCCCGCCGTCACACTGTTGAGCCTCACCAGCGGGGTGTTGCCGACGAGACTGATCATCGAGTCGTGGAATTGCACCGTTGTCTCCGGAGCCTTGAATCTTAAGGATGGTGCCGTCAGCCTACGGCCCCGTCTACGACGGGGGTTTCGAACTTGCCTGCGGAAAGTGCCGTCCGGCCGGTCGCGATTGGCCCACCTCCCCTACGGGGCAAGCAGTGTGTGTACGGCTAGGAGGAGGTGGCGGCTACGCATGTCGAGCTTGTCCAGAGCGAGGGTGGCCCGGCGGATCGCGGCGGGCGCGGCTTACGGCGGTGGCGGCATCGGGCTGGTGGGTGCCGCGGCGGTCGGGGTCGTGCTGGCCGAGGTGCAGCTGGCGAAACGGCACGTCGGCAACGGGCACAGTCCGTCGGCACCACGAGCGGACGGCCTGTACGGGCACGCCTACGCCGGTTTCGACGACCCGCCGCTGCGCCTGGTCATGCTCGGTGACTCGACGGCCGCGGGACAGGGCGTGCACCGCATCCGCCAGACGCCGGGGGCGCTGCTGGCCTCAGGGCTCGCCGCGGTGGCCGAACGGCCGGTGGAGCTGGTGAACGTGGCGCTGCCCGGCGCCCAGTCGGACGACCTGGACCGGCAGGTGGCGCTGGTCCTGGCGGACCCGGGCCGGGTGCCGGACGTCTGCGTGATCATGGTCGGCGCGAACGACGTGACGCACCGGATGCCGCCGACCCGGTCGGTCCGCCATCTGTCGTCGGCGGTACGCCGGCTGCGCACCGCCGGGGCGGAGGTGGTCGTCGGGACCTGTCCCGACCTGGGCACGATCGAGCCGGTGCAGCAGCCGCTGCGCTGGCTGGCCCGGCGGGCCTCGCGGCAGCTCGCGGCGGCGCAGACGATCGGCACGGTCGAGCAGGGCGGGCGCACGGTGTCGCTGGGCGACCTGCTGGGGCCGGAGTTCGAGGCGAATCCGCGGGAGCTGTTCGGGCCGGACCACTACCACCCCTCGGCGGAGGGGTACGCGACCGCCGCGATGGCCGTGCTGCCCACGGTGTGCGCCTCCCTCGGGCTGTGGCCCGCGGAGGAGGAGCGGCCGGACGCCGCCCGCCGCGAGGGCTTCCTGCCGGTGGCGCGGGCGGCGGCGGAGGCCGCGTCCGAGCCGGGTACGGAGGTCACGGCCGCGATGCCGACGGGGCCGCGGGGGCCGTGGGCCCTCCTCAAGCGCCGCCGCCGGCGCCGGCTCCCGGCGACGGACCCGGCCCCGGCGACGCCCTGACGGGGCACCACCGGAACCCTTACCGGCCCCGGCGCCGGGATCGTGCCTCGCCGGCGCCGTGCCCGACCGCGGCGCCGTCCTGGCTGATCGCGCAGTTCCCCGCGCCCCTGACAGGGCGCCGCCGGGACCGCGGCTCAAACCGGCGCCCGCCCCGGCCGGGTTCGGCTTCGCCGGGATCGTGCCCCGCCGGCGCCGTAGTCGACCACGGCGCCGTCCTGGCTGATCGCGCAGTTCCCCGCGCCCCTGACAGGGCGCCGCCCCGATCGGTGGCCGGCCCTGCGACCCTATGCTGAGCGTCGTCACAGGGGCTCGGGCAGTGGGTTCCGGCTGGGTCGGGAGGGTTTACGTGGCAGCGCTGGAGGCGGGCGACCCCCGTACCGTCGGGGAGTACCGCCTGCTGAGCCGCCTCGGCGCGGGCGGTATGGGGCAGGTGTACCTCGGCCGGTCGCCGGGCGGGCGCGCCGTCGCGGTCAAGGTCGTGCACGCCGAGCTGGTCCGCAGGCCGGAGTTCCGGGACCGGTTCCGCCGCGAGGTGCGGGCGGCCCGGATGGTCAGCGGAGCGTTCACCGCGGCGGTGATCGACGCCGACCCGGACGCCCCGCTGCCGTGGCTGGTCACCAGTTACGTCAACGGCCCCTCGCTGCACGACGCGGTGGCCGAACAGGGTCCCATGTCCCCGGCGGCCGTACGGTCCCTCGCGGCCGGTCTCGCCGAGGCCCTGATGTCGATCCACAAGGCCCAGGTGATCCACCGCGACCTCAAGCCGTCCAACGTGCTGCTCGCCGACGACGGCCCCCGCGTCATCGACTTCGGCATCGCCCGCACCGTGGAGACCACCGAACCGACGCGGAGCGGACGCACGGTCGGCTCCCCGGGCTTCATGGCCCCCGAGCAGGTCTCCGGCGACGCCGACATCACGCGGGCCACCGACGTCTTCTCTCTCGGCGCCGTCCTGGCCTATGCGGCCACCGGCACGAACCCCTTCGGCAGCGGCCCCACCCCCGCCCTGCTCTACCGGGTGGTCCACTCCGAGCCCGATCTGGCGGCGGTCGACGACCCGGAGCTCCGCTGTCTGATCGAGGACTGTCTCAGCAAGGACCCGGACCACCGTCCGGCCCTTCGCGACATCCTCGACCGGGCCGGCCCCGACTGGGACGCCCCGGCCGCCCCAGCTCCCGCTGCCCTCCCCGCCGGGCCCGCGTCGCCCGACCAGACGCCGACCTGGGTCGGCCCGCGCCCGCCCCGGCCGCCCGGTGCCCCGGCCATACCGGCCCTACCGGCCCCACCGGCCCGCTACGGGCGCCGGCCCGTGCCGCGCACCAGCCGTCGTGCCTTCCTGCTCGCCGGCGCGGGCGGAGTGACGGCGCTGACCGCGACCGCCGGTTTCCTCATCGCCCAGTCCGACCGGTCCACCGCGAAGGAGGGCATCGCCCCGTCGCCGTCCCGGTCCGCTCCGCCCTCCCCGCCGCCCGCCCCCATGCCGGTGGGCCGATGGCTGCTGGACGAGGTGTCCGGGACGGTCGCGCGGGACATCGCCGGCGACCACAGCGGTACCGCGAGCGGTGTCCGCTGGGGCTCCGGCGACGGCGGGGCCGCCGAGTTCGACGGGGTCGCCAGCCAGATCGTCACCGCGGGACCGGTACTCAGCACCGGTACCGGCCAGTCCTTCACCGTCTCGGCCCGGGTACGCCTGTCCACCGCCCCGAAGACCTTCGCCACCGCCGTCAGCCAGGAGGCGGCCAAGGCCAGCGGCTTCTACCTGCAGTATTCGAGCGCCGAGAACCGCTGGGCCTTCGCCCGCCCCGATCTGCGCGCCGCCCTGTCCACCTCGGTCCCCGAGGTCGGCAGATGGACCCGGCTGACCGGCGTCTGCGAGGGCCCCGCCCGCCGTATGCGCCTGTACGTCGACGGGGTGCAGGAGGGCGTCGGCGACGACAGCGAGCCGACCGCCGCCCGAGGCCCCCTGATGATCGGCCGCGCCACCTACGACGGCGTCGCGGCCGACTTCTTCCCCGGCGCGATCAAGGACGTGCGGGTCTTCCAGCACGCCCTGACCGGTGCCCAGATCAAGGCGCTCGGCTGACCGTGCCACCGGGCGCGGCCACCTCCGCGTACACCGGCCGGTGTACGTCGCGCACACGCGCCGACGGACAAAGCAAGCGCTTGGAAAGTGCGGCCCGTGTCACACGCCGATACCGGTGACCCCTGCGGTACGTACGGGTAACTTCCCACTCAGCCCTGCCCACCGCATGTCTGGAGCCGTGATGCCCGAAGCCGTGATCGTCTCAGCCGCCCGCTCCCCGATCGGCCGCGCCTTCAAGGGCTCCCTGAAGGACCTGCGACCCGACGACCTGACCGCCACGATCATCGAGACCGCCCTGGCCAAGGTGCCGGAGCTGGACCCGAAGGACATCGACGACCTGATGCTGGGCTGCGGCCTGCCGGGCGGCGAGCAGGGGCACAACCTCGGCCGGATCGTCGCCGTGCAGATGGGCATGGACCACCTGCCGGGCTGCACCATCACCCGCTACTGCTCCTCCTCGCTCCAGACCACCCGCATGGCGCTGCACGCCATCAAGGCCGGAGAGGGCGACGTCTTCATCTCGGCCGGTGTCGAGATGGTCTCCCGCAGCGTGAAGGGTTCGAGCGACGGGCTGCCGGACACCCACAACCCGCTGTTCGCCGAGGCGGAGGCCCGTACCGAGGCCGTCGCGCAGAGCGAGGGCGCTTCCTGGCACGACCCGCGCGAGGACGGCCTGCTCCCGGACGCGTACATCGCGATGGGCCAGACCGCGGAGAACCTGGCCCGGCTGAAGGGCGTCACCCGCCAGGACATGGACGAGTTCGGCGTCCGCTCGCAGAACCTGGCCGAGCAGGCCCTGAAGAACGGGTTCTGGGAGCGGGAGATCACCCCGGTCACGACCCCGGACGGGACGGTCGTGAGCAAGGACGACGGCCCGCGCGCCGGTGTCACGCTGGAGGGCGTCCAGGGCCTCAAGCCGGTCTTCCGTCCCGACGGCATGGTCACGGCCGGCAACTGCTGCCCGCTCAACGACGGCGCCGCCGCCCTGGTGATCATGTCCGACACCAAGGCCCGCGAGCTGGGCCTCACCCCGCTCGCCCGCATCGTCTCCACCGGCGTCACCGGCCTCTCCCCCGAGATCATGGGCCTCGGCCCGGTGGAGGCGTCGAAGCAGGCGCTGAAGCGCGCGGGGCTGAGCGTCGGCGACATCGACCTGTTCGAGATCAACGAGGCGTTCGCCGCCCAGGTGATCCCCTCCTACCGCGACCTGGGGATCCCGCTGGAGAAGCTGAACGTGAACGGCGGCGCCATCGCCGTCGGCCACCCCTTCGGCATGACCGGCGCCCGCATCACCGGCACGCTCATCAACAGCCTCCAGTTCCACGACAAGCAGTTCGGCCTGGAGACGATGTGCGTCGGCGGCGGCCAGGGCATGGCGATGGTCGTCGAGCGCCTGAGCTGACCGGCGGTCGAACGTGCGGAAACGGCCCGGAGCCCAGGAAACCCAAAGGTTTCGGGCCGTTTCGTGATCCAATCTCCCCCAGGATGTGACCTATCTCCCTCGCCCGAGGGATTCGCGCAGGTCAGGGCCGTTTCACGGGCAAACCGAGGGACCGAAGTCCTGTCCTTTTCGTGACGTTACGCACTGACAGCTGGTTAGTCCGCCCTTCAAGCTGATGCTAGGAAGTCGGGGGTCGACTTTGAACCGGGAGTACGTCAGTGAGCGCCATGCCTCTTGCTCTGCTGCTCACCACGGCCGCAGCCGCCGCCGTGGGCGTCGCCGTCCTGCGCGCCGTGCACCGGCTGCGCCGGCAGGTCAGGGCCCTGCACGCCGAGCTCGCGGGAAGCCGCGGCGCCGCGCTGGCGGCCGCGGTGCCCGTCGCCCGCAGCGCGGACACCGAGGAGATACGTGCCGCCGTGGCCGAGGCCCTCGCCGAGGAACGGGAGCGCGAGCTCGCCGAGGCGCGCGCCTTCTGGGCCGCGCAGGAGGCGCGGGACGCCTCCGACACCCCGGCGTCGCTGCTCGGACTGCCCGACAGCGAGCTGTTCCTGCCGCGCCAGTCGGACTTCGCGGGCCTGGAGCACCTGGAGCCGGTGACCGAGCACGGCCCCGACGCGGAGGACTTCGCGGGGGACTCCCCGGAGCTGGCCGCGGCCCGCCGCCGGCACCCCTCGCACCCGGACTTCGTCCCGGTGCAGTCGCCGGTGGTCAACGACCACGAGCGCACGGTGGCCTGTCTCGAAGAGCTCGCCGAGTCCCGTACCGAACTGGCCGACGTCCGCCCCGGCCCGCTCGGCACCCTCGACGTCTACGTCTTCGCCGACGGCACCACGCTCTGCATGACCCCGGGCCACCGCGAGACCGCGGAGCGCCTGGCCGCGGCGCTGAGCGAGGGGCACACCCCGGTGCTGCTCGGCGGTTCCGGCGTCTCCGGCGCGTACGCGCTGACCTTCTCCTGCGGCGACGAGAACGTGTACATCCTCGCGGACCGCGTCATAGCCTCCCTCTGACACCGCCGCGTCCGCGCCACGGACGCGAAGCACCCGCGCCGGAGCCGCTCAGACTCCGGCGCGCTTCTGTGCCTCGGCCACGAGGCCCACGGCTTCGGTCAGTTCGCCCTCGTTCTTCAGTACGAGCGCCAAGTCGCGCCCGGCCACCGTGATCTGGTCGGCGGCCGCGAACATGCCCGCGTCCGGCATCTCGCGGGGGTCGGCCGAGGGCGCCTCCAGGAGCTGGGCACGCCGTGCCAACTCCCTGGCCAGCCCCAGCGCCTCGGTCGCCGCGCCGCGCTGGAGGCGGCTCTGCGGGGCCGCCCGCAGCCGGTCGGCGAAGTGGTCCACGGCTCGGGTCAGCGGCGTCGTATCAAGCACGCCGCGAGACTACGCGCCGCAACGCGACTGTTGCCAACACCCCAACCCTCAGGCACGGTGGCGTGAAGGACCGGCTTACATCCCCCAGCGTCCGGAGGCGCCGATGTCCCAAGTCTTCTCCGAGGAGACCCATCGCAACCTGCTAGCCCGCATACCCCACTGCACCGGTCGTGAAGTATCCGACTGGCTGCGCACCGTCGACGAAGGCCCCTCTCTCTTCCGCTTCGAGGAGAAGGTGAGCTGGCTCCGGGCCGAACACGACCTCGCGTACGGCCACGCGAAGGCGATCATCCACGAGTACGACCTGAGGAGGGCCGCGCGCAAGCTGCGCTAGGGCGCGGACTGTGCCGGGCCTTCGAGGGTTCACACGGCGAAGGGCCCGCGAACCGGGGTTCGC